>NZ_JAMPQC010000005.1:0-409708 GCF_028482225.1 Providencia sp. PROV130
GTGTTTTTTTGAAAATAATTTTCAAGTGGTGATATTTTATACTTTACGCCCGATTCTCAAACAAAAAAAGTGGTTTTATACGTAATTTGATATAAAAAAGGTGGCTATTATTAGCCACCTTTTGATTTCACAATAACATCAATTACTGTTTAGCAACGATTTCGTCATTTTCTACATCTAAAATGACAGGTTTACCTGGCAATAACTTACCTGACAAGATTTCTTGTGCCAGAGGGTTTTCAATTTCCTGCTGAATTGCACGTTTCAACGGCCTTGCTCCGAAGATTGGGTCAAAACCAGCCTCCCCAATTTTCTCAAGTGCCGCTGGTGTTACACTGACTTCATAACCGTGCTCTTCAAGGCGTTTATATAAACGAGCCAATTGAATATTGGCAATATTCGTAATTTGCTCTTTACCTAATGGATGGAATACAACGACTTCATCTATACGGTTAATAAATTCAGGCCTGAAACTATGGGACACCACTTCCATCACCATATCTTTCATTTCTGAGTAACCAATCATGCCAAACCTTTCTTGGATTAAGTCAGAACCCAAGTTGGATGTCATGATGATTACTGTATTACGGAAGTCTACCGTTCTACCTTGCCCATCCGTTAAACGTCCATCATCAAGCACTTGTAATAAAATGTTGAAAACATCAGGGTGTGCTTTCTCAACTTCATCCAATAAAATGACTGAATAAGGACGACGTCGAACTGCTTCAGTTAAATACCCACCTTCTTCATAACCGACATATCCTGGAGGTGCCCCCACTAAACGTGATACCGCATGTTTTTCCATAAATTCAGACATATCGATACGAACCATTGCATCATCGCTATCAAACATAAAGTTTGCTAACGCTTTACATAACTCAGTTTTACCTACCCCTGTTGGTCCTAAGAACATAAATGAGCCAATTGGTCGGTTCGGGTCTGATAACCCTGCACGACTACGACGAATTGCATTCGATACTGCAACTACAGCTTCATCTTGTCCAATAACACGCTGATGGAGTTGCTGTTCCATACGTAACAGTTTCTCTCTTTCGCTTTCTAGCATTCGAGACACAGGAATGCCAGTCCAACGCGCTAAGATTTCAGCAATTTCAACATCTGTTACCTTGTTACGTAACAGTTTCATGCTTTTACCTTCAGCTTTCGTTGCCGCTTCAAGCTGCTTTTCCAATTCAGGAATTTTACCGTATTGCAATTCAGACATTTTTGCCAAATCACCCATACGGCGTGCTTTTTCCATCTCGATGCGTGTGTTTTCAAGTTCAGCTTTAATATGCTGAGTACCCGTTAATGATGCTTTTTCAGCTTTCCATTCTTCTTCTAACGCAGAATATTCACGCTCTTTCTCTGCTAGCTCTTCTTCTAACATCTCAAGACGTTTTTTACTTGCGTCATCCGATTCTTTTTTCAGCGCTTGCTGTTCAAGTTTGAGCTGAATAATACGGCGTTCCAGCCTATCTAAGGATTCAGGTTTCGAATCCATTTGCATACGTAAACTAGCACCCGCTTCATCAATTAAATCAATCGCTTTATCGGGTAACATACGGTCAGTAATATACCGATGTGATAACGTTGCCGCCGCCACAATCGCCGGGTCAGTTATTTGCACATGGTGATGCAATTCATAACGTTCTTTTAAGCCACGTAAAATAGCAATTGTGTCTTCAACGGATGGCTCTGCGACATACACTTTTTGGAAACGACGTTCTAAAGCTGGGTCTTTCTCAATGTATTGTCGATACTCATCCAATGTGGTTGCACCAACACAGTGTAATTCACCACGAGCCAACGCAGGTTTTAACATATTACCCGCATCCATCGCGCCATCGGCTTTACCTGCACCAACCATAGTATGTAGCTCGTCAATAAATAGAATGACGTTACCTTCCTGTTTGGCGAGGTCATTTAGAACGGCTTTCAGACGCTCCTCAAACTCACCACGATATTTCGCACCTGCAATCAGTGCCCCCATATCTAGGGATAATACACGTTTGTTTTTTAACCCTTCTGGAATTTCACCATTTACAATACGTTGTGCTAACCCTTCAACAATTGCTGTTTTACCAACACCTGGCTCACCAATCAGCACTGGGTTATTTTTAGTACGGCGTTGCAATACTTGAATGGTCCGGCGAATTTCTTCATCTCGACCAATCACCGGGTCTAATTTTCCTTGCTCTGCACGCTCGGTTAAATCAACCGTATATTTTTTCAAAGCTTGGCGCTGATCTTCAGCGCTTTGGTCATTCACTTTTTCTCCACCACGCATCTGTTCTATTGCCTTTTTTAAATTATCTTTATTAACACCTGCTGCTTTGAGCATGTCTGCTAATGTTGTATTGGCTTCTAAAGCGGCGACAAGAAATAATTCAGAGGAGATAAATTCATCTCCGTGCTTTTGTGCCAACTGATCACATAAATTCAAATGACGCATTAAGTCACTTGATGGTTGAACATCTCCCGCAACACCCTGCACTTGAGGTAAACGACCTAACGCATCTTCGACTTTTTGCTGAAATTGTACGGCATTCACGCCTAACGTCGTCAGCAATGGACGAACGGTGCCCCCTTCTTGATTAAACAAGGCACTTAATAGATGTATAGGTTCTATAAACTGGTTTTCGCGCCCAAGGGCTAGTGATTGGGCGTCAGCGAGAGCTTGCTGGAATTTATTAGTTAAACGGTCCAGACGCATAACACCTCCAATAAATGAGATTAAATTTGCTACTGGATACTAGATGAGGTCAGTATTTAAATATTCAAGTTTTGCAAGAAATTATTTTCATAATATCCATTAATTTAGAATAAAACACCAAAACTAGGTGTTTATCCATATTAATGAAGCCATTCTGCCAGTCTTTCCTTCCCTTCGATAGGAAAAAAATCTGTTTTCATCTGTTACGGTACAAAAATCACCACCATAAACTTTCGTTACACCAGCAGCTTGTAGTTTTTTACGCGCTAACAAATAAATATCAGCTAGATATTTATCATTATAAGGAGTAAAAGCAGAGGCTAAATCAGACGATTGATTAACAAAAGCCTCTTTGACTTCCTCACCGACTTCAAATTTCTTAGCACCAATAGCTGGGCCAAGCCAAGCGATAATTTCATTTGCAGGACTAATAAATTGAGCAACTGTATTTTCAAGGACTCCATGACATAACCCACGCCACCCTGCATGGGCTGCGGCAACTTCCGTTCCGGCCTGATTAGTAAATAACACAGGCAAGCAATCCGCCGTCATAATGGCACAAACTTGGCCAACCTGGTTGCTATACACCGCATCCGCTTGCCTATTGTGAATTTTATTCCCAACAAGATGCAGCACATCAGTACCATGCACTTGCTCAAGCCATACAGGCTGTTGTGGTAGCTGAGCAAGTTTCTCAAGGCGTTGACGATTTTCACTGACAGCGTTGGGAACATCCCCAACATGATCACCTAAATTCAAGCTATCAAAAGGTGGTTGGCTCACACCACCTGTACGAGTTGTACTACAGCTAGCTATATTTTTAGGTTGTGGCCAATCAGGGAAAATCAATGTATTCATTACCAGTCCATATCGTCTTTATGCAGTTCAGTATCTGCTTTTAGAGCTTCAATAAGCTTAACCATATCATCAGGTAACGGTGCATGCCACTCCATTTGAATACCTGAGATTGGGTGATATAAACGCAACATGGTGGCGTGCAGTGCTTGCCTATCAAAATTACGCATGACCTCTAAAAATTCCTCTGTCGCCCCTTTTAATGGACGTGGCCGCCCGCCGTATAAAGGGTCACCAATTAATGGATGATTGATATGGGCCATATGAACTCGAATTTGGTGTGTTCTACCCGTTTCCAGACGTAAACGTAAACGAGTATGAGCTCTAAAGTGTTCCATCACACGATAATGCGTTATGGCTAGTTTGCCCATTGGGTGTACAGCCATATGAGTTCGTTTAGTTGGATGGCGAGAGATAGGTTCTTCTACCATGCCACCCGCAGTCATACGACCGACCGCAACTGCTTCATATTCACGTGTAATTTCTCTACGCTGCAATGCTTCGACAAGGTGCGTTTGAGCTGGAACGGTTTTTGCAACAACCATTAAGCCTGTTGTGTCTTTATCTAAACGATGAACAATACCCGCCCTTGGCACATCTGCAATTTCAGGATAACGATATAATAACGCATTCAGAATTGTGCCATCTGGGTTTCCTGCCCCGGGGTGGACAACTAAATCACGCGGTTTATTAATAATTAGGATATCTTCATCTTCATAAATCACATTAAGTGGGATATCTTGTGGTTCCCAGCGATTATCTTCTTCAATGAGGGCATCGATTAAAATTTGTTCACTGCCGAAAACTTTTTCTTTTGGCTTATTGATAACTTTGCCATTAACCTGCACTCTATCAGCTAAAATCCATTCTTTTATGCGAGAACGTGAATAATCAGGGAACAATTCGGCCAAAGCCTGATCTAAACGTTGACCAAGCTGTGATTCAGCGATAGTTGCACTAAGTTGTACTTGTTGAGCCATAAATTAATCTACTTTTTGGTGTTTGTATTTTGACGGCAGTGCCGTTTCATTTAAAATATATGCTATTGTAACTCGAATTTTGCCGGGAGCCTTATGGATAGACTCCCTCGAAACACTCAGAGGATAACCTACACGTGATGATACGTATGAAAAATCTGGTGGCTGCAGCCACGTTGAGCCTGATTTTAGTCGGCTGTTCCAGCACTCCTGAAGTCAGCCCTGATAGCTCCCCTGCTGAAATATATGCAACAGGTCAGCAAAAACTACAGGACGGCAATTTTAAAGCAGCGATTAAACAATTTGAAGCTCTTGATAACCGTTATCCATTTGGTCCATATGCTCAGCAGGTTCAATTAGACCTGATTTATGCATATTATAAATCAGCAGAGCTGCCAATGGCGATAGCCGCGATTGACCGTTTCATGCGTTTGAACCCAACTCATCCAAATATTGATTATGTCCTCTATATGCGAGGCTTAACCGCGATGGCTCTGGATGATAGCTTATTGCAAGGCCTCTTTGGTATTGACCGCTCAGACAGAGATCCACAGCATGCACGAGTTGCATTCAAAGATTTCAGTCAGCTAGTTCGCTACTATCCTAACAGCTTATATTCCAATGATGCGAGTAAGCGATTAGTTTACTTAAAAGACCGTTTAGCAAAATTCGATCTTTCTGTTGTCGAATATTACAACAAACGCGGTGCTTATGTCGCGGTTGTTAATCGTGTTCAACAAATGCTAAAGGACTACCCAGACACAGAAGCAACACGTAATGCCTTAGCATACATGGAAATTGCTTATAATGAGATGGGGCTAAACCAAGAAGCGAATAAAGTTGCGAGTATTATTGCTGCAAACCCACAATAATATCATCGTGAAATCTAAAACAGCAGCCTTAGCTGCTGTGAGGCTGTTGACAAAGCGGGATAAAAGCATAGTTTTTCCCGCTTTGTGTTATCAGCCGAAAATCAATAAATTGATTTTCCTAATTTATTTTCAAAACTTATTAGGCTTGCCGCCAAACATAATATGTTTGTCAGCAGTCTGACACTAACGGCGATTTAGTTGCTTGCCCATTTAGTGTGCTAATTTTAACCCAAAAAAAACTCCGGCTAATTACCGTTCCGTTAGCCAACTCAGCCAGTTTCCCTTAATCAATTCATTTTGGCAATGCTTTTTCGCCCCTTTTTTACGTGAAATCACACTTCGGATGAGTGCAACTCTTCCTCTGAATGAGATGTGATCTACATCAATTTTTTCTTAGCAAGAACGGGTATTCTGAACTCAACAAAGACGGAAACAATGAGAGGTAACTATATGATAGTGAACATTACTAGCAAACAAATGGACATTACCCCAGCGATTCGTGAGCACATTGAAAGCCGTCTAACAAAACTCGATAAGTGGCAAGCATCCTTGATAAATACGCATGTTGTTTTATCAAAAGAGCCACAAGGTTTTATAGTTGATGCCAACATAAAAACAGCGACAGGAAAATTGGTCGCAAGTGCCAAGCATGAAGATATGTACGTTGCAATTAATGAACTAATTAACAAACTCGAAAGACAACTTAATAAAGTGCAACATAAAGGAGAATCAAGAAGAGCATATAATAGTGTAAAAGAAGCGAATAATACTGTTACGTTATAATTTTATATTATCTATCAACTAATCTTGAACCTTGTAAACGCGCTCGCTATGGGCGCGTTTTTTTATGTTTCTGATCCTTAGCTATTGACTTCTTAGTGAGTATCGGGTTTATTTAAATTGAATCTACTAAAGGTATTCATATGAATCTTAATTTTGTTTTCTTTTTCTTCTTTTTTAGCAACTCCTAATTAGGGGCTTTTGTCGTTCGAGAAAGAAAAGAAGACAAAATTAGAAAGCCCCCTCTAGGGGGCTTTTTTTATATCATAATATTAACAGGGTGGGCAGCATGGAAAACAGCACTAATTTATTGAAAGTAAGAGAAAAAATAAGTCAACTGGATAGTGAATTACTAAATCTTTTAGCAAAGCGCCGTGGTTATGCTGTTGAAGTCGCTGAAACAAAAATTGATGATAGCCGCCCTATTCGTGATAAAGACCGTGAGCGTCAGCTTCTTGATGTTTTAATCAACAAAGGTAAACCGCTAGGGCTTGATGGTTTTTATATCACCCGACTATTCCAAATGATTATTGAGGACTCCGTTCTTACACAACAGGCGATTTTACAAAAGCATTTAAATTTAACCCCGAGTGATACTGCCCGTTTCGCATTCTTAGGGCCGAAAGGTTCTTACTCACATATTGCTGCACGCCAATATTCTGCTCGCCATTTTGACCAACTGGTTGAATGCAGTTGCCATAAATTCCAAGATATTTTTTCATTAGTTGAAAGTGGGCAAGCGGAGTATGGCATTTTGCCAATAGAAAATACCAGTTCAGGTGCAATTAATGATGTTTACGATTTACTGCAAAATACATCATTATCAATCGTTGGAGAGATTCGACTCCCAATAAACCATTGTCTCTTAACAACTGGAAATACCGATCTCAGCCAGATCAAAACCGTGTATAGCCACCCTCAGCCTTTCCAGCAATGTAGCCAATACTTAGCGCAATTCCCTCACTGGGAAATAAAATATTGTGATAGTACATCAACTGCAATGCAAATGGTCGCAGACCAAAACTCACCGAGTGTCGCGGCGCTTGGAAGTGAAGCCGGTGGCGCGTTGTATAATTTAAGCGTAATAGAGCATAATCTTGCTAATCAGCAAATTAATATGACACGTTTTATTGTTGTTGCACCGCAACCAATTGAAGTCACTGAACAAGTCCCCGCTAAAACAACACTACTTCTTACCACTGGCCAACAAGCTGGTGCCTTAGTTGATGCATTAGTTATTTTGAAAAATAATAAGATAATTATGAGCAAATTAGAATCTAGGCCAATTAATGGTAAGCCTTGGGAAGAGATGTTTTATGTAGATGTTCATGCAAACTTACGTTCAGATAATATGCAGCAAGCTTTGAGAGAACTTTCAACAATTACTAGATCAATTAAAATATTAGGCTGCTACCCATCCGAAAATGTGGTTCCTGTTGAACCTGAAAAAATCACGCCTTAATAAAATATAATCAGGCTGCACTTTTATTAGTGCAGCCTATTTAACGGAGACTATATTGCTGCTTTAGGCTGATGACTCGACGATTTAACTCTGAAATAATTCACTAACTCCTTCAAATGATATGCTTGTTCATTTAAGGAGTCCGCAGCAACAACAGATTCTTCCACTAAACTCGCATTTTGTTGTGTGGTTAAATCAAGTTGCCCTACCGCACTATTAATTTGAGAGATTCCATCGCTTTGCTCACGGCTAGCTTGCCCAATTTCACGTAGTAACGCATTCATCTCTTTTACACTATCTACCATGCCATGTATTTGCTGAGTTGCTTTTTCAACAAGTTCCATGCCTTCTTGCGTTTGTGACGATGAGTTTTCAATCAACCCGCGAATATCACTCGCTGAAGCTGCACTTTTCTGTGCTAATAATCTCACTTCCCCAGCAACAACGGCAAAGCCTCGCCCATGTTCACCGGCTCTTGCTGCTTCAACGGATGCATTCAATGCTAAGATATTAGTTTGGAATGCAATCGAGTCTATTAGGTTAATAATTTCTGTCATCTGTGATGATGAACCGTTGATTGCTCGCATTTTGTTCGTAACTTGGCTCATCATATCGCCATTATTTTGCACAATCATCGCTGCTTGGTCTGCAAGCATGCTTGCTTCATGGGTGTGCTCAGTCGTGTTTTGAACAGTTGAAGTTATTTGCTCCATTGAACTAGCCGTTTCTTCAACTGATGCGGCCTGTTCTTCGGTACGTGCGGCAAGGTTTTGGTTCCCTGCAACAATTTGCCCTGCTGCTGCCGAAATACTTTCAGAACCTTGCTGAACCTCTTGGACGATTTCCAGCAAGTGTTCTTTCATATCATTAAGTGCATTTAGCAACACACCTGTTTCATCTTTTGAGGTGACCTGAATATCTTTAGTCAAATCCCCATTTGCAATTGACTGAGCGAAATTAACCGCATTTTCCAATGGTCTAGTAATAATAGTCGTAATATACCACCCCATTATGCAGCCCGCAGCGATACTCAAGATTGAGAGTACAGCAAGTAATAACTTATTACTTTCATAGTCTGCATTGACTTTCCGACCGATCTCTTGCATCTGCAAGTCTTGGATTGCCATCAATGTTTGAATGTGATCTCGATAATCCCGCTGAATACTCGAAGTTTTCGTCATCATCTCATCTATAGCGGCTTGGCGATTATTTTGTTGTAAGAATGCATTCATACGTGCCAGCGATGCATGGAATTGTTGGCGGATCACACGTAAATCCGCTAAAATTTCTTTAGAGCGATCATCAGTGACACTGCTTTCTAGTTTTTCTAACAATTCTGTTATTTTCAGTGTAATTTTATCAAGCTCTTCACGGCGCTTATCACTACCTCTGTCATCAAGTAAAATCAGCTCTTGGATCCCAATAAAAGAATAAAAGTTATCCATCATCTGCCCTGCAGTCGAAGCAATAGGATAGCTTTCATAAAGTACTTCCTTCATTCCTTCATTAGCTCGATTCATATTCGCTAAAGAAAATATTGAACTTAAGATAATAAGCGCAACAAAACCACCGAATGCTATCGTTAACTTCATACTGATTTTGAGATTTTTAAAAAACATATATTTACCACGCTAGCCATCATTTAATGAGTAGTGTTATCGGTAAAATAGATAAGATCTTTATCATATAAATCGATCGATTTATAAATATTAATTTTAAAAATTGATTAATTTGAAATTAAATAGTGAATAAATTTAATTTTAGGCTAATTAGCATATTATTTGATAGAAATTATACATATAAGTACAATTACTTATTTTAAATAAAGATTTCAAGTGAAATTAACTAAAATGGAATAATATGGAAGACAGTGATAAATTAACGCCCCAAATAAAGCCCCCTACCGCTATAAAACACGATAGAGGGCGGGGATGATTATTTTCGATTATCGTTTGCTCGTTGCAGTAATGATTGGCTTTCTTTCATAAAATGATGGGCATCTTCGCCGAACCACTGGCTAACTTGATTAAATTGGCGAACAAATTCCGCTTTATCTTGTTTCTCCAATAACGCTATTGAATCGCCTAACAATTGGTGATACCTACGTATTAGTTCAACATTTTCATTTGAAGACATAATAATATCTGCATACAGTTGAGGGTCTTGAGCAAACAGCCGCCCAACCATCGCGAGCTCTAAACGATAAATAGGCGATGATAAATCAAGCAGTTGCTGTAAATCGATATTTTCCTCAGCAAGATTTCGTCCATAGGTAAATGTTGTAAAGTGCCGTAATGCCTGAATAAAGCTCATATTTTTATCATGCTCTTCAGCTGATATTTCTTTCAAGCGAGCTCCCCAAACTAATAGCTGTTCAAGGAACCACTGATAAGACTCCGAGCTACGGCCATGACAATAAGCAAATACTTGCTTTGCAACGCTACCAACATCAGGGCCAAACATCGGGTGAAGTCCAAGTACGGGCCCATCATGCGCCGCTAACATCGCTTCTAATGGCTGTTGCTTAATTGACGCGATATCCATCAAGATCGTGCTTTTATCCAACTTAGGCAGTTGGTTGATCACTTGTACCGTTGAATGAATAGGCACACTGATGATCACCACACTTGCTCCACCAATAATAGATTCTGCTTGCGACCAATCACCTTCATTCAATGTTTTGACTTGGTAACCTGATAAGCTAAGGAGACGATGAAATAACCGCCCCATTTTCCCATCACCGCCTACAATCACAATTGGGCCAGCTGATGGGTTCAATGTTTTGAACCCTTTATCATTTTCACGAGCATAAGATTCACGCATAATCCGCCTTAGAATATCCTCGATCAGATCAGGTGGGATCCCCATACGCTCAGCTTCGGCGCGACGTGCTGCCAACATACTGGTTTCACGCTCAGGCACATAAATCGGTAAGCCATGTAAGCTTTTCACTTCACCAACTTCAGCAACCAGTTGCAGCCTTTTTGCTAATAAATCGAGTAACGATTTATCAACTTCATCAATTTGTTCCCGTAAATGGGATAACTCAACAGACATACCAATACCTTGATCAGCTCACTTTACTCAATTTTTGCGCACGTTGTTCAAGCATAGGTAATAATGCCTGATGCAATTTACGCAATACCGTTTCCGTCGTTTGCCAGTTAATGCAGGCATCAGTTACTGAAACACCGTATTTCATTGAGTCACGGGCTTGTTCAGACGTTTGATTCCCTTCATTAATATGGCTTTCTAGCATAATACCTGTAATTGATTCATTACCATTAATAATTTGTTCAATAATAGAATCAACAACTAATGGCTGACGGCGGTAATCTTTATTTGAGTTTCCATGGCTACAATCCACCATAAGTGATGGCTCTAAACCTGCTTTTTTCATTTCAGATTCACAAGCCGCTATGTCTTCAGCGTTGTAGTTAGGTGTTTTTCCACCACGTAAAATGACATGGCCGTTACTATTACCTTTAGTATGTAATAAACAAACTTGGCCAGATTGATTAATCCCCATAAAACGGTGTGGCATCGCAGCAGCTTTTAATGCATTAATTGCTGTAGATAAACTTCCGTCCGTTCCATTTTTAAAACCAACAGGCATAGATAAACCAGAAGCCATTTCGCGGTGTGTTTGTGACTCAGTAGTTCTTGCACCAATGGCAGACCAACTAAATAGATCCCCTAAGTATTGAGGATTGTTAGGGTCCAGTGCTTCTGTCGCTAATGGTAGCCCCATATTCACTAAATTAGTCAGCAAGTCACGAGCGATATGCAGACCTTTTTCCATTTCAAAAGAGCCATCCATAAATGGATCACTAATCAAACCTTTCCAACCCACGGTTGTACGAGGTTTTTCAAAATACACACGCATCACAATATATAAGCTATCACTTAATTCTTCGGCTAATACTTTCAGACGCTCACCATATTCAATAGCAGCATCCACATCATGGATTGAGCAAGGACCACATACCACGAGTAAGCGAGGGTCGCGTTGATGAATAATGTCAGCAATCACTTGGCGCGATGTCGCAATGGCATGCAGGTTGCTGCGACTCAGCGGATATTTCTCTTTCAGACTCTCAGGAGTGATTAATACCTGCTCGTCTTGAATATTCACATTGTTGAGTACATCTTTTTGCATGATCATTTTTTACCTACTTATTAGCTTATATTTGCTTAGTTTATTATTTACGTATTGTGTTTGAGTGTATGGGTAATAACATACCATGCATCGTAAACAATTCAATCCATTTATGTAAATTATTTCCATATACGTAAAGTAAAATTTACAGTGTGATAATAAATTGATAAATATGCGATTTCACATAAAATTAACATTTCCAATGTTTAAATTAGAGTTCAATACCAATTTTTAGTAAATATTTATTTACAGATTAAGAGATTAATCTCTCAGCTATATTCTAAATAGTTCGAGTTGTAGCAAGGCGGCAAAGGAATGAGACGCTAGGAGCATACACAAGTATGTGACTAGTGCGAATGAGTGCTGCCAACACAGCTACAACTTGAAATATGACGAAATAGGTATGTGACCTGTGTGGCTGAGCGAAGCCAACACAGCTAGGACTTGAGATAAACTCTCTCAGCTATATTCTAAATAGTTCGAGTTGTTGCAAGGCGGCAAAGGAATGAGACGCTAGGAGCATACACAAGTATGTGACTAGTGCGAATGAGTGCTGCCAACACAGCTACAACTTGAAATATGACGAATATAGTGACAAATATAAAAAGGCCCGCATTTGCGGGCCCCTCTCATAACATAACTTTCGGATGTAGCGAAAGCGTATTACTTGGCGTTCAGACGCTCTTTGATACGAGCTGCCTTACCAGAACGCTCACGCAGGTAGTACAGTTTAGCTCTGCGAACAGCACCACGACGTTTAACTGCAATGCTATCTACGACTGGTGAGTGAGTTTGGAATACACGCTCAACACCTTCGCCGTTAGAAATTTTACGAACAGTGAATGCAGAGTGCAGACCGCGGTTACGAATAGCGATAACCACGCCCTCGAATGCCTGCAGACGTTTTTTAGAGCCTTCTACGACCCATACCTTAACTTCCACGGTGTCACCCTGACGGAATGAAGGTACGTCCTGCTTCATTTGCTCTTGTTCAAGTTGTTTAATAATGTTGCTCATAATAACTCTCTTACCCTAGGTAAACTGATATGTTTAGACAATTAATTGTCTGGATTCATTTGTTGCTTGGACTGATATTCAACTTGGAATTCAGTCAACAACATCCTCTGCTCGTCAGTCAGAGCTAGGCTTTCCAGAAGCTCAGGTCTTCTAAGCCAGGTACGGCCAAGTGATTGTTTCATGCGCCAGCTATCTATTTTAGCGTGGTTTCCTGAAAGTAAAACTTCCGGAACCTGCATACCGTCTAACACTTCAGGGCGGGTATAGTGTGGACAATCTAACAAACCATCTGCAAAAGAGTCTTCTTGAGCAGAGGCTTGATGACCAAGTACCCCCGGAATAAACCGTGAAACTGAGTCAATCAACACCATCGCGGGGAGTTCCCCACCACTGAGAACGTAATCACCGATTGACCATTCTTCGTCAACTTCGGTTTGAATGATACGCTCATCAATACCTTCATAGCGGCCACAAACAAGAATCAATTTCTCATTGGTTGCCAGCTCGCAAACACCGTCTTGACTGAGTTTGCGCCCTTGCGGTGAAAGATAAATAACCTTTGCACCAACACCTGCCTCAGTTCTTGCTGCGTTGATTGCATCCTTAAGCGGTTGCACCATCATCAGCATGCCTGGACCACCACCATAGGGGCGATCATCAACAGTTTTGTGCCTATCGTGAGTAAAATCCCGCGGATTCCAGCACTCAAATGTTAGCAGGCCATTTTTCACTGCCCGACCAGTTACCCCGTACTCGGTTATTGCGCGGAACATTTCGGGAAACAGGCTAATTACACCAATCCACATCATTTCGTCCCACTTATCAATACCGTTCAACCGGAGATTTAAAAACCAGGATCCCAATCCACTTCAATAAGTTTGGCATCGAGATCGACTTTCTTGATAACCTGCCCATCAAGAAACGGAACCAACCGCTCCTTGATGCCAAATGCATCTTTTAAATTCGCCTTAATGACCAGTACATCATTTGAACCGGTCTCCATCATGTCAGTGATGGTACCAAGGTCATAGCCTTGTAACGTCACTACATGGCAGCCCATCAGGTCTTTCCAGTAGTATTCGTTTTCTAACTCAGGAAGTTGGGTTGAATCAACCGCAATCTCAAAGTTAGTCAAAAGCGCAGCTGCATCGCGGTCATCGACCCCGTTCAGCTTGACGATGATATCCTTGTTATGATGTTTCCAATCTTCAATTTCAATGTGTTGCCATTGACCTGAGCGTTGGATAAACCAAGGCTGATACTCAAAAATACTTTCAGCATGTTCGGTGGACGAAAAAACTTTGAGCCAACCACGAATACCGTACGCTGCACCTAATTTCCCCAACACGATTGGGTTTTCAGGTGGCTGTAGTTTAGTTTGCTTGCTCATTGTTACCACCGCGACAGATTAAGCTGCTTTCTTAGCTTGTTTGACCAGTTGTGCAACACGGTCAGAAATAGTTGCGCCTAAGCCAACCCAATGCTCAATACGGTCCAGGTCTAAACGCAGTTCTTCTGCTTGACCAGCAGCGATCGGGTTGAAGAAACCGATACGCTCAATGAAACGACCGTCACGCGCATTGCGGCTATCGGTTACAACGATTTGGTAGAACGGACGTTTTTTAGCGCCGCCACGAGATAAACGAATTGTTACCATAACATCCTCATTAGTTAACAAAACAACCAGACTCCATCGAGGGATAGAGTCCGGCTGTCATATAAAAAGCCCGAAAAGTTTACTCACTTTGACGCAAAAATCAATCAAAAGTGCGTTTTCTTTGAGGCTTTATTGCTTAACGCCCCGGAAAACCCGGAGGCATCATACCCTTCATGCCGCGCATCATCTTGGCTAGACCACCTTTTTTCATTTTCTTCATCATGCGTTGCATGTCATCAAATTGTTTTAAGAGGCGGTTAACTTCTTGCACGGTAGTTCCCGAACCTGCCGCAATACGACGTTTTCGCGAACCTTTAATAATTTCAGGTTTTTCACGTTCTTTGCGTGTCATGGAATTAATCATCGCTTCCATACGAACGGTGATTTTATCATCCATTTGGGACTTAACGGCATCCGGTAACTGAGACATTCCGGGCATTTTGCTCATCATGCTCGCCATACCGCCCATATTACGCATTTGCTTTAATTGACTTAAAAAGTCATTTAAATCAAAGCCATCCCCTGTTTTAAGTTTTTTAGCAAGCTTTTCAGCTTCATCACGGTCAACTTTATGCTCAATCTCTTCAATCAGAGAAATCACATCACCCATTCCAAGAATACGCGACGCAACGCGCTCTGGATGGAATGGTTCTAAGGCGTCAGTTTTTTCACCAACACCTAAGAACTTAATGGGTTTCCCCGTAATAGCACGAATTGAAAGTGCCGCACCACCTCGCGCATCACCATCGACCTTGGTCAACACAATCCCGGTCAGTGGCAAGGCTTCATTAAACGCTTTCGCTGTGTTTGCCGCATCTTGCCCTGTCATCGCATCAACGACGAATAAGGTTTCAACTGGCTTAATAATGCGGTGAACTTCTTGGATTTCTTCCATCATCGCTTCATCGACGTGCAAGCGACCCGCGGTATCCACTAACAGCACATCGTAGAATTGCAATTGTGCATGTTTTAATGCTTTTTGAACAATCGCAGCGGGTTTTTCTTGTACTTCCGAAGGGAAAAAATCAATACCAACACTTTCAGCTAACGTCTCTAATTGTTTAATCGCTGCGGGGCGATAAACGTCAGCAGAGACAACTAATACTTTTTTCTTTTGTTTTTCTTTTAAAAGCTTACCTAATTTTGCAACGCTGGTTGTTTTACCCGCACCTTGCAAACCCGCCATTAAAACGACCGCAGGAGGTTGTGCGGATAAATTAAGTTGGTGGTTTTCGTCCCCCATCGCCCGAGTCAGTTCATTTTGAACTATTTTGATGAACTCTTGGCCTGGTGTTAGACTTTTATTGACATCTTGCCCAACCGCATTTTCTTTAACTTTTTGAATGAATTCACGGACAACTGGCAAAGCAACGTCAGCTTCCAGCAAGGCCATGCGAACTTCGCGTAGTGTTTCTTTAATATTTTCATCAGTTAGACGCCCACGCCCACTGATATTGCGCAACGTGCGCGATAGTCTGTCAGTTAAATTATCAAACATATGTCTTAGCTCAATTCTGTTGATGGGCCGATGTCAGCCTGATCTGGTTGCTAATACAGATAATTTCAAGTGCGTTTTATCTAACAACTTGAATTATAAGCATCAATGCCTTCACAACGATGAAGGAAAACCAACACTAAAAATAATTGCGGCAAAATAATGCCCCATTGTAACATGCCCGCAGTTTTTTCGCTGCCCCCTGTTTGAAACGGATGATACAGGTTATTATGGCTTGAATTTAATAATACGAACCAAACCCGTAGGCGCGTGAAGTGCTATCAGCAATGAATATATTGCGATTGACCCGTCCAATAGTTGGAGCCTGCACTCGTACAAGTTATACTATGAAATAACTTTCCACTAAAAATGATTAACGACACTATACTATGCCCGTATTTGCAGTCATAGCAGTTTGTACATACATGGTCAGTCTGTTACTGATCGTCCCCGGCCAAGTGCGTAAACAGCCGTTTTACCGCCATCTCGCGCTTTTTCTTGCCGTTGTTGCGTTAGTAACTCACGCTATTACATTGAAATTTTTGATTTTCAGTGAAGCCGAAGGACAAAACCTCACGCTGTTGAATTTAGGCTCAACAGTGAGCTTACTCATGTGTGTGATTATGACTGTTGTCGCTTACTGGGGAAAGGCTTGGTACTTAACACCCATAGTCTATAGTTTTGCCATCATTAACCTGATGCTGTCAACGCTAATGCCTGGTGAGTTTATTACCCACCTCGAAGCTCGCGTCCCCCTGTTTGTTCACATTGGCCTCGCTTTGTTGAGCTATGCAACACTCCTTATTGCGGCTTTGTATGCATTACAAGTGGCTTTAATTGACCATCAGCTAAAAAATAAGACCTTAAAATTTAGCCCCGATATGCCACCGATGATGGTGATTGAACGTAAAATGTTCCATATCACTCAAGTTGGTGTCATTTTGCTAACTCTAACCTTATGCACTGGCTTTATTTATATGGATAATATTTTTGATAAAGAAAATATCCATAAATCAGTGTTATCCGTTATCGCTTGGTTTGTTTATATCACTCTACTTTGGGGGCATTTCCATGGAGGATGGCGAGGTAAGCGCGTCCTATTTTTCCATGTTGGCGGCTCAATCATCTTAACTATGGCTTTTTTTGGCAACCGTCTAATACAGGAGTTTATGGTATTTTGACGCAAATAAAGTCACTACTTTCACCACATAAGGAAACTTGTTTTGGATGATGTGTCCACGAGTACGCTAATCATCATATTGATTGTTTTAATTTTTATGTCAGCCTATTTCTCTGCATCAGAAACTGGGATGATGACGCTAAACCGTTACCGGTTAAAACATTTAGCAAAACAAGGTAATCGCTCAGCGATACGTGTTGAGAAACTCCTTAAACATCCTGATAAGCTGTTAAGCCTAGTCCTTATCGGTAACAACTTAATCAACATAGTTGCTTCCGCATTAGCCACTATTATCGGTATACGACTATATGGTAACGCGGGTGTAGCAATGGCAACTGGGATCCTGACTTTTGTGATCCTCATTTTTGCCGAAGTTATGCCAAAAACACTGGCAGCGCTGTACCCTGAAAAAATTGCATTTCCAAGTAGCTATCTCTTAAAACCATTACAAGTAGTTATGATGCCTATTGTTTGGGCATTTAATACTATTTCAGCACTACTGTTACGTTGCATTGGGGTGAAGTCACTAACCGCACGGACTGATGCGGTTAATAAGGAAGAGCTACGCACCATTGTTAACGAATCAAAGCATAAAATTAGCCGCCGAAATCAAGACATGCTGATTTCAATTTTAGACTTAGACAAAGTCACAGTTGGCGATATTATGCTCCCCAGGAATGAGATTGTTGGTATTGATGTCAATGATGACTGGAAATCAATTATTCGGCAGCTTACGCACTCCCCTCATGGCCGCATTGTGCTTTATCGCGATTCACTTGATGACTCTATTGGCATTTTACGCGTCCGCGAAGCGTACCGTCTCATGATGGAAAAACGTGAATTTAATAAGCAAAATCTCATTAAAGCTGCAGACAACATTTATTTTATTCCTAACAGTACACCGTTAAATGTTCAGTTAGTTAACTTCCAGCACAATAAAGAAAAACTCGGGATTATTGTTGATGAATATGGTGAGATTCAAGGCCTTATCACTGTAGAAGATATCTTAGAAGAGATAGTTGGTGATTTCACCACCTCTATGTCGCCATCCTTAGCTGAAGAAGTTTTACCACAGAGCGATGGGAGCGTTCTTGTAGATGGTTCTGCTAATATTCGTGAGCTGAATAAGGCTTTTGATTGGAATCTCCCTGTAGATGGTCCTAGGACGGTTAATGGCATGGTTTTGGAAGTCATCGGTGATATTCCACAACTTGAAGAGCAAATCGTGGTAGGACATTACCTTATCGAAGTATTAGCGATGAATGAAAATATCGTTAAGCAGGTCAGGATCACACCTCTTACTTTTAGTTCTCAAGTTCCCGATCTTTGATTTGTTTATAAACTTGCCATTAAATACTTCTATAAAAATAAAAAGAGCCTTAATTGGCTCTTTACATAGAGAATATTTGATAAAAACTAAACATGTAGCTGTTCAAGTTTCTCTGCAGGTAATGCTAACTCATCGTTCTTATTGATACCAATTTCAGATGCAAGCACATTACGTGCAATTTGCTGGGCTTCTTCCAGTGAGTGCATTTTATATGTACCGCACTGATAGACATTCAATTCAGGAATTTTGTTTTGATCTTTCACCTGCAAAACATCTTCCATTGCTGCCTTCCATGCATTAGCAACATGCAGTTCATCAGGCTGACCAATAAGGCTCATATAAAAACCAGTGCGGCACCCCATTGGTGAAATATCAATAATTTCAACACCGTTACCGTTGAGGTGGTCACGCATAAAGCCTGCAAAGAGGTGCTCTAAAGTATGCGTCCCTTTTTCTGTCATGGCTTCTTCATTTGGTACAGTAAAACGCAAATCAAAAACCGTGATGGTATCACCACTTGGTGTTTTCATGGTCTTTGCCACACGTACAGCAGGCGCTGACATGCGAGTATGATCGACAGTAAAGCTATCTAATAATGGCATTTTGTGACCTCCTCAAAAATAAAAAATATTTTCTAAAATAAATGAAACTATTTTGAAAATGCAGAGTCTGAATTATTGAAAGACGCGCAATTTGTTATCATCCCTAATTCTCTAAGAGATTTTTTATTTGGCCACCTAGAGTGGCCATTTCTTTTAGCGTCCTGCATGAATGCGTAGATAGTCCTCAAAGCTTTCGCTCTCACTTTGTTCCATCTTCGCTTGCTTCTCTATTGAAGCCAATCGTGCTTGCTCAAATTGCTCTTCAGTTATCACTTCATACGGTTCATTCACTAACTGTTCAAAATATTTTTCAGCTAATTCTAACCCGTAGCCACCAATGCCTTTTTCTAACATTTCATCCATAACAAGCGCTGAATATGTGAGAGTTGGGTCTTTAAACATAGCGACAAATTGGTGACAAACTTCTTGATATTTAGCATCGCAACAAGTGTCTAACACTTCAGCCACGCGGATCAAGTCATTAAATAATTGCTGCCCAACTTCAACTAATGGCTTAACTTCACTACCACAGCCGAAACCAATAACTTGACCGGGTTTACGGCCTTCAAGGATGACACGATTCCAGTTTTGACGACAACAATCTAATTCTTGTGCGTTCATTTCAGGTGCATCAGCGAGTACGCACCATATTAAGAATAGATCAACAAAACGAGCTTGTGTTTCATTAACGCCTATTGCACTAAATGGATTGATATCAAGTGAACGGACTTCAATGTACTCAATACCACCGCGCAATAATGCATCGGAAGGTGATTCATTGCCTTTAGGAACGCGTTTCGGCCGTATTGGGGCGTAGAGCTCATTTTCAATTTGTAGCACATTCGTATTTAGCTGAATATATTTGCCATCTTTTTTGACACCCAGTTTTTCAAATTCAGCTGAAGGCTTATGGATAGCTTTTTTCAGGTTTTCTACATATTCATCCAGTTTATTGAACGTGATATTTAAATCACTTTGTGATTTATTTGTATAACCTAAGTCACTCATGCGTAGAGATGTCGCATAAGGCAAGTAATACGTACCACAGTCCGTTTTATCAAATGATAGCGTTGTATCCCTATCTTTCAAAAAAGAGCCGCAAATAGCCGGAGATGCACCGAATAGATAAGGAATAACCCAACCAAAGCGGTAGTAATTTCTAATCAGACGTAAATAGCCTTCAGAAATTTTTTCTTTACCGCTTTCTTCATCTTCAATGCCTGCCCATGCTTGCCAAAATTCAATCGGCAAAGAGAAGTTATAATGCACCCCTGCTATCGTTTGCATCAAAGCGCCATAACGATTTTTAAGGCCTTCACGGTACAGCGTTTTAAACTGCCCTACATTAGAAGAGCCATATTGCGCAAGAGTGATTTTATCTTCACTTTCAATAAAGCACGGCATACTCAACGGCCACATTCTTTCATCTTGAAGGTGTCGAGCTGTATAGCGGTGTAAATCCCGCAAAAAAGCCAAATTATGGCTAATGCTTTTATCTACAGGAGTAATAAATTCGAGTAGGGACTCCGCAAAATCTGTCGTGATCCATTTATGTGTTAAAGCTTTTCCCAGCCCTTCTGGATGCAAGGTCTCTGCAATTGCGCCTGTAGGGGTTACACGCAATGTTTCACGCTCTATACCACGTTGAATACCATTTAGTGTTTCTGGGTGCGCCTCTAACCATGAGAGCGCTTTCGATACGTCCGGGATCAAGTCGACCTCCCGCCTGTGATGTTAATTTATTTTATTAAGGCAATTACTTTAGCTTAAATCACATAAATTGTCGCTGTCTAGATGTGTGGTTTATGAGGGAATAAATCAAAGATGCATGGAAAATGCGATTTAGTTAATTTTATGAATGGTAATTTTAGGCAAAAAAAAACTCCTCAGATGAGGAGTTTCTTAATGATGGTGCATCCGGGAGGATTCGAACCTCCGACCGCTCGGTTCGTAGCCGAGTACTCTATCCAGCTGAGCTACGGATGCAAAATTCATTCGATTTTGAATCGATGTATTCTCAATAACTTTTCTGAGTTAAATTAAAAGGTATTATTGATATGCTAACTTATTAGCTAAGAGATGGTGCATCCGGGAGGATTCGAACCTCCGACCGCTCGGTTCGTAGCCGAGTACTCTATCCAGCTGAGCTACGGATGCATACTTAATGCAAGATGTGCTGCTCTCTCAAACTTCTTTATCAACTTCTACTTCTGAAAATCAACTTCTTAGTTACTGCTTTGTTTGGTTGCTAAAACCAAAGCAAAACCCCATCAGATGTTCTCATAGGGTTAAAGATGGTGCATCCGGGAGGATTCGAACCTCCGACCGCTCGGTTCGTAGCCGAGTACTCTATCCAGCTGAGCTACGGATGCATAATCTAAAATGGCGGTGAGGGAGGGATTCGAACCCTCGATGCAGCTTTTGACCGCATACTCCCTTAGCAGGGGAGCGCCTTCAGCCTCTCGGCCACCTCACCATATTTTAGTTACACACGATTTGTTTTTTCAAACATCTCGTTGCTGTGTGGCGCACATATTACTTTCCTAGACTTAGAAGTCAAACAATTTTTCCAAACTTTTTGCATTCCGGTGTCTGTTTGCACATTTCACAAGCAAGATGATTAGTTTAACACCGAAAAAGATATATTTCAGCCCTTATGACACTAACTTTATAAACAAAAATGCTGGAAAAAAATTATTCTACAAATGAATAAAAATGCGTTCACAGGATTGATTAGCCTATATTTCGAACAAAAGGAAACTAAATTTCAGTACAAGAGAACCGAAGACTAAATAATAAAGTGAGTTTGATGCTAGAAAAGTATAAAAACGAAAGGATATTTTTAGAAATAATGCGAGTAAGACAAGCGCCCATTCTTGCTGTGTGGTCAATCATTGGACGCTTATTCATTATTATTGATTATCTGGTTGAGTCTTTTCAGCCTGGATCCGTTGATAAATTTCTTCACGGTGAACAGAAACTTCTTTTGGGGCATTAACACCAATACGAACTTGGTTGCCTTTGACACCCAATACAGTAACTGTTACCTCATCGCCTATCATGAGTGTTTCACCAACTCGACGAGTCAGAATAAGCATTCTTTGCTCCTTGAAATATTAAAAGAGTCGGGTCTCTAGGTATCCCCCGCTATTGTCCATCACACACCGTGAAAACGTAAAGCAATGACATTCACCTAAAGCATTGATGCCATCAATACAAGCATTCTAATTATTTACAAGCAAAATATAGCACTACAAACGATACATTAACAATGCCGCAACAGATTAAAGTTGCCTCATCTTTTAATGAGGCAACTTTGTAAGTGCTTACAGGCGTGCTTCAACCCATTCTTCGACACTCGCCATCGCAGCAGGCAATGCGTTAACGTCAGTACCTCCTGCTTGAGCCATGTCTGGGCGGCCACCACCTTTACCACCAACCTGACTTGCAATATGGGAAATCAAGTCACCTGCTTTAACTTTAGCAGTTAAATCATTAGTCACCCCAACAATCATACTGACTTTATCACCACTTGTTGTTGAAAGCACGATAATCGCTGATTTCAACTGATTTTTAAGGTCATCAACCATAGTTCTCAACAACTTAGGATCAGTATCTCCTAATTGAGTCACTAATAATTTGATGCCTTTCACGTCTTTCGCTTTGCTACTTAGTGAAGCACTTTCTTGAGATGCTTGTTGATCTTTTAGTTGCACAATTTCTTTTTCGAGCTGGCGAGATTTATCTAATGCCGCTTTCACTTTCTCGACAAGGCTATTCATATCACCTTTAACCAAGTGTGCAATTGCCGAAAGTTGCTCTGATTGATTGTGAATACTTTCAATTGCTGTAGTACCTGTCGTCGCTTCAATACGACGAACACCCGCAGCGGTACCCGATTCACTCAGAATGCGGAATAAACCAATATCTCCGGTACGACGCGCATGAGTACCACCACATAATTCGATAGAAAAATCACCCATACTCAGAACACGTACACGCTCTTCATATTTTTCACCAAATAATGCCATAGCGCCTTTTGCTTTTGCACCTTCTAAATCCATCAGTTCAGTTTCAATTTCTGAATTTTTACGGATTTGCGCATTCACAATATCTTCTACTTGGCGTAGTTGGTCTTGTGTCATCGCCTCAAAATGGGAGAAGTCAAAACGCAAGTATTTATCATTAACCAATGACCCCTTTTGAGAAACATGGTCACCTAATACTTGGCGTAATGCCGCATGCAGTAAGTGCGTTGCTGAGTGATTCAAACGTATAGCATCACGTCTAGCACTATCCACAAAAGCGGTAATTCTATGGTTAACAACGAGTGTTCCCGCTTCAACCTTACCAATATGCCCAATCGCTTGACCATATTTTTGTGTGTCAGTAACTTTGAAGCTCACACTATCATTATTTAAATAACCAGTATCACCGACTTGCCCACCAGACTCTGCGTAAAATGCTGTTTTGTCTAGTATAACTAAGCCTTCTTCACCTGCATTCAAGCTGTCTACAGGCTGGCCATCTTTATATAATGCAGTAATAGTCGCTTGTTGCTCATCATATTGATAACCGGAGAATTCACTGCGCTTATCAACTTTAATTAAAGAGTTATAATCTGCACCAAAACCACTGGATTCGCGCGCACGACGACGCTGGTCCTCCATCGCTCGCTCAAAACCTTCTTCGTCGACTTTAATATTGCGTTCACGGCAAACATCTGCCGTTAAATCGATTGGGAAGCCATAGGTGTCATATAAGCGGAATGCGGCTTCACCGTCCAGAGTATCCCCTTTCAGTGAGGCAAGTTCTTCATCTAATAACTGAAGACCACGTTCTAAAGTGCGAGCAAATTGCTCTTCTTCGGTCTTGAGAACTTTTTCGACCATTGCTTGCTGGCGTCCAAGTTCATCAGCCGCAGACCCCATGACGTTAATCAGTGGCGCGACTAATTTATAGAAGAAGGTATCTTTGGCACCAAGCATATAACCATGACGAACAGCACGACGGATAATGCGGCGCAGAACATAACCACGACCTTCATTTGATGGAATAACACCATCACTAACAAGGAATGCACAAGAACGAATATGGTCAGCAATAACACGTAATGATTTATTTTCTAAATCCGTCGCACCTGTTGCTTTAGCGGCTGCAGCGATGAGATCGCGAAAAATATCAATTTCATAGTTTGAATTAACGTGCTGCAATACTGCAGAAATACGCTCTAAGCCCATTCCTGTATCGACTGAAGGTTTTGGCAGAGGCTCCATTGTCCCGTCAGACTGACGGTTAAATTGCATGAAGACCAAGTTCCAAATTTCAATATAGCGATCACCGTCTTCTTCTGGGCTTCCTGGAGGTCCACCCCATATGTGGTCACCGTGATCATAGAAAATCTCGGTACATGGGCCACAAGGACCAGTATCACCCATCTGCCAGAAGTTATCTGACGCATATGGCGCGCCCTTGTTATCACCGATACGAATAATACGCTCAACTGGAACACCAATTTCTTTGTTCCAAATGTCATAAGCTTCATCGTCAGTTGCGTAAACGGTCACCCACAGCCTTTCTTTTGGTAAGTTAAACCATTCTTCGCTAGTCAATAATTCCCAAGCAAAACGGATAGCGTCATGCTTAAAGTAATCGCCAAAGCTAAAATTGCCTAACATTTCAAAAAATGTATGGTGGCGAGCGGTATAGCCCACATTTTCTAAGTCGTTATGTTTACCACCTGCGCGCACACAGCGCTGCGCGGTTGTCGCTCGGGAATATGCTCTTTTATCCAGACCAAGAAATACATCTTTGAACTGGTTCATCCCTGCGTTTGTGAACAATAGTGTAGGGTCATTATTTGGCACTAGTGAACTACTAGAGACCACTTGATGACCTTTTGTATGAAAAAAGTCGAGAAACGCTTGACGGATCTCAGCGGTGCTTTTACTCATATTTATCCCGATATCAAGCTGGAAACAGAATTACGAATTGTTGAGATGGAATGTAACATCACCTCTAATCAACTCTCCGATTAAAAAGTGACTGATAAGATAAAGTCTCTTTGTGCAGAAGTAAAATATAGATACATCCATTCGCAGCTTTCATTGTAAAGCGTCTAGATATTTTCTGAAAGTATGTTTATACCTTGCACTGGTGTATTTTTCCACAGAAAAACTGTTCAATAAACTATTAATGTAATAGGTTTAAAATAAAACAGGCGCAACCACATTAGTGGAGCGCCTATAATTTACTTACCAATCAATTAACTAGATTGATATTAAAATTCTTCTGGTGTTTCCTCTTCATCAGAATCATTGATAAAGTCTGTTGCCGCACTGCTAAATTCACCTGTGTGGTTTAATAACATTTCACGCAGTTTGGTATCAATTTCTTGGGCGACTTCAGGGTGCTCTTTTAAATAATTTGTTGAGTTAGCTTTACCTTGGCCAATTTTATCGCCGTTATAGCTATACCAAGCCCCTGCTTTTTCAATTAATTTGTGTTTTACACCCAAGTCAATTAGCTCGCCGAAGGTATTAATACCTTCACCATACAAAATTTGGAATTCAGCTTGTTTAAATGGCGCTGCAACTTTGTTTTTTACCACTTTAACGCGAGTTTCACTACCGACGATTTCCTCGCCATTTTTCACTGCACCAATACGACGGATGTCTAAACGAACAGATGCATAGAATTTTAATGCATTACCACCCGTTGTTGTTTCTGGGTTACCAAACATAACACCAATCTTCATACGAATTTGGTTGATAAAGATCAGTAGGGTATTAGATGTTTTTAAGTTACCCGCTAACTTACGCATTGCTTGGCTCATCATACGAGCAGCTAAGCCCATATGTGAATCACCGATTTCACCTTCAATTTCCGCTTTTGGTGTTAACGCAGCAACGGAGTCAACGATGATCACATCAACTGCACCTGAGCGAGTTAATGCATCACAAATTTCTAGCGCTTGTTCACCAGTATCGGGTTGAGAGCACAGTAAGTTATCGATATCGACGCCTAATTTTTTAGCATAGATAGGGTCTAAAGCGTGTTCAGCATCGATAAAAGCACACGTTTTACCGCTACGTTGTGCTGCTGCAATAACTTGCAGGGTTAGTGTTGTTTTACCTGAGGATTCAGGGCCGTAGATTTCAACAATACGACCTAGTGGTAAGCCACCAGCACCCAATGCAACATCAAGGGATAAGGAGCCTGTTGAGATAGTTTCAACATCCATAGAGCGGTCTTCACCAAGACGCATAATGGAGCCTTTACCAAATTGCTTTTCAATTTGGCCTAATGCTGCTGCAAGTGCTTTTTGTTTGTTTTCATCAATAGCCATGTTTACTCCCTAAGTGCAATGCTTTGACCACTGCAAATAAAACGATTGAATTCGGTTTGTTGAAATTAATTATACTGTATAATCATACAGTATCAAGGAAATTTTTAATTTAACTGCTTTAAAAGTGTTTCAAGTATATAAACTGTTGATTGAAAACGAACTTCGTTTCGGTTTCCTTGAAACACTCTATGTTGTGTTGTAACAAATACCGTTTGGTCTGCCTGTTTTTGCGCAAAACCAAACCATACCGTACCAACAGGTTTTTCTATACTACCGCCCCCAGGGCCTGCAATTCCACTAACTGAAACAGCGAAATCTGCACAGGCTTCTTGCAAAGCGCCTTCCGCCATTTCAGTAACAACTTGTTGGCTTACAGCGCCATACCGTTGTAAAGACTCACTCTTAACACCGATCATTTGATGCTTTGCTTCATTACTGTATGTCACAAAACCGCGCTGGAAGTAATCTGAGCTACCCGAGATATCGGTTAAAACCTTCGCAACCCAACCCCCGGTACAAGACTCGGCGGTTGTGACTGTTTTACCCTGATCTTTCAATTTCAGTCCAACCTGAATACTCAGTGTTTCAAGCCGCTTCTCATCTATCATGATGTTATCTACCTTTATGCCATTTTTTACGAGCACGATCCCAAACCCATAAACCTGCAATCGCAATTGCAAATACAGCACCAAAACCAATACCCGCATTCACAACTGACAAACCTGCTTTAATAGCGAGTGAGTACAAGCCTAACATAATCAGCATTGCACTATTTTCACCTAAATTTTGTACGGCGATCGCATTCCCTGCTCCAACGGTTTCCTTCCCTTTTTCTTGCAATAATGCATTCAATGGAACGACAAATAAACCGCCAAAAACCCCAAGAATGATTAAAATAAAATAGGATGGAATAATGTTAGTTTGCAAAGAAAGTAACACTACCATCACACCTATAATAACTCCCGCAGGGATGCATCGATAAACCGTTTTTAAGGTAATAAATTTGGCAGCAAGCCCCGCACCTGCGACTATCCCCACCGCAACCATTGCATTTAGAATGGTTGGTGTGGTGTTGTCTTGTAACCCCAACGCCACAGGCACCCATGCAACGAGTAAAAAACGCAACGTTACCCCGGCTCCCCAGAACAAGCTAGTTCCGACTAGTGAAAAACGACTTTCTTGATTCGCCCATAGCACACGGCAAGCACTGAAAAAAGACGTCATCAACAGCTTAAGATCCCAACCTTTTCCAGGCCTCGCCGCAGCTAAGTGTGGAATGAAAAAATTTGCGATAACGGCTAACGCATACAGTGCAGCACATGTACCTAACACTAAGATTAAGTTAATATCGGAAAGCATTCCTCCGACAACTGACCCCACTAAAATGGCTGCAATTGTTGAAGCCTCCATCACACCATTGGCCTTAACAAGGTTATCGCCACCAGTGAGTTCACCGAGAATACCGTATTTAGCCGGTGAATAGGATGCGGCACCGATACCTACTAACCCATAGCAAAGGAATGGGTTTAGGCCAAAACAAATCCCTAATGCTCCAATAAACTTAAAGATGTTAGAAAACAACATCACTCGGCCCTTTGAGAACCTATCGGCAATTTGCCCAACAAATGGCGCTAAAATGATATAAGTGAAAACAAACACCATTTGCAAGATAGGGTGACTCCACTCGGGGTAAAATTCGGCTTTGAGCTGGGCTAATATGGCAAATAATAATGCATTATCCGCAAATGCAGAGAGGAACTGTGAAGCCAGTACTGCTTTCATACCTCGGCTCATTAGCGGTGAATTGGAAGTGCTTTCTTGCATATTATTCATCCTTTAATGCCATTTGCTTTAATGTAACAAAATCCGTTTTACCACTACCTAGCACTGGCAACTCTTTAACAAAACGAATATCGCGTGGAACCGCTAACTCGGTTAACCCTTTGCTTTTGGCTGCACTGGATAATGCGCTACGGTCTAATTCTTTATCTGTTGTGAACAAAACAAGCGCTTCACCTTTACTGCTATCTGGCTTTGTAACCACACCGTGATTTGCATTGGGAGAAAGAGATGCCACCATTTGCTCGATACTTTCGAGGGAAACCATTTCGCCTGCAAGTTTAGCAAAACGTTTAACACGGCCTTTTATAGTACAGAAATTTTTATGGTCTAATTCAACGATATCACCAGTGTCGTACCAACCTTCCTCTATTTCACCTTGTGCATTTTCAGCTTGTGGTGTTTCAAGGACGCCTGGGGCTTCAACGCGCAAATACCCTTTCATAATATTTGGGCCTTTAAGCTGTAATTTACCACCCTGTTCAATTCCAGAAATTGGAATAATTCGCGCTTCCATTTCAGGTAAAATTTGCCCAACAGAGCCTTCTTTCGCGGCCATAGGGACATTGATTGATACAATTGGTGCACATTCAGTGACCCCATAACCTTCAAGAATTCGGATGCCAAATTTATCAAACCAGATTTTTTTCGTTTTATCCGATAATTTTTCTGCACCGGCAACCACATAACGTAAACGTGCGAAATCATACTGATGAGCAAACCGTGCGTAGTTGCCTAAAAAGGTTGATGTTCCGAATAATACGGTGCAGTTTTTGTCATAGACTAATTCAGGAATGACTCGGTAATGCAATGGGCTTGGATAAAGGAAAACTCGGCTTCCTGAAAATAGAGGGATAAATAAACCAACCGTCAAACCAAATGCGTGAAATAACGGCAGTGACGACATAAAGCGGTCACGAGGTGTAAAATCGGCGATCGTTTTAATTTGTTCTACGTTTGCCATTAAACTGGCATGGCTGTGGACAACACCCTTCGGTGTACCTTCCGAGCCGGATGTGAATAAAACAATCGCTTCATCGGACGGTTTTCGGGGAATAATGGCTTTTTTAGGATTAAATAAGTGCTTAATAATCCATATTTTATCTTGCCATGTTACCGTATCTTTTAAATCTTCAAGGTAAATCCAACTTGCTTCTGGTACTTGTTCTGGAATATGCGTTAAGTTGCCTTTTTCCAAAAATTGGCGCGAAGTAAAGACGACTTTCGCCGCAGAGGCTTTTAACGCGTTGCTAATACCGTGACTGCCTGCGGTGTAATTGAGCATAGCAGGCACTCGGCCTCTCATTAAAGCGCCAAAAATTGCGGCCGCGGTGACTGTCGCATTTGGCAATAATAGGCCAACTCTTTCATTTTCATGTGTATAGCGTTCAATAATACGACCAACCCCTAAGGTTTTTTTCAATAGGGATTGATATGAGTCTTCTTTAAATGCGATGTCCTCAATACAAGGCGTACGACGGCCAAAAAACTGAACACTTTGAATAAATTCTTCAACTAATGTGACTTGTGGTAAACAAGACATTCGAGCAGATTTCATGATTTGGTACAGGTGTTCACCAGCCAGAGCTCGACGCTCTACAGCCTTAGGTGCTTCTGGCATTGGTATAGCTTGTGCTGGCAAGATATGCAATGTGATCTTCGGAAACCATTTTAATGGAAAAATGCCTTTCAAACGCCCAAAATGGCTATATTGAGCCCCTTCTATACGAATAGGAACAACTTTTGCTCCGGACTTTGCGGCCACAAAAGCCGCTCCTTCGTATATTTTCATTAAAGAGCCATGAACCGAAATTCGGCCTTCTGGAAAAATAACTATCGGGCGCCCTTTTTCTACCTCTTTAACTAGATGACGAATACCTAGAGGGTTGGCAGGATCAAGAGGGACAATATCCGCATAGGGCTTAAGGCGCTTCACCATTTTCGGTGTGGCAAATGTTGAATAAACAGCAAATACAGGTTTAACAGGTAAGAAAAGCGCGATTAATACACCATCAAGGAAAGAAACATGATTAGGTGTAATCAAGCATTTATCTTGATTAAACTCTTTCGCATCGCCGATAACTTGCACGCGAAACAAAAATTTAAGTACTGTTTTGACTATCTTTGCCAACATAATGAGTCCCTATACTATGATTATATTTTTATATATTAGTGTGATATGACTATACCTTTAGTAACTTCTATCTTACTGAGCTACTCCCTTTACTCTAATTAGTATATTCCGAAAACACCGCTGGCTTATCACTCATGGGTTTAAGTTAAATCATTAAGTTGTGCGATGATATCGTCGACAGGCTGTGCAGCATCAATAATATGGTGAGCTGTCGCACGGTAGATAGGTTCCCTTTGTTGCATCACTTCTTCAATTTCTTCAACTAAAGATTTCCCGGTCAAACTTGGTCGTTGATCCGCTTGTGGCTCTGCTGCAAGGCGTTTTGCTAAAACTTCAGGATGGGTATTTAAATAAATAACAGTGCCGTTATTACGCATAATTTGCTGATTTTCTTCTGCGAGAACCAAGCCTCCGCCAGTAGAAACAATTATATTGTTTTGCTTAATCGACTTAAGGACGTCAGTTTCTAGCTGACGAAAGTAATCCCAACCGTGCTGTTCAACAATTTCAGCGATGCTTTTTCCCGCTTTTTCTAAAACCAATTTATCTGTATCAACAAATTGATAGCCTTTAGATTCTGCAAATTTTTTACCAATTGTGGTTTTACCCGAACCTCTTGGACCGATAATGTAAAACATTAAATTTCATCCCATCATCATGAATACTAAGCAATACTGATTACAAATTTGCTTATGATAAATTGCCTAATTTGACAAATAAAAAAAGAAAGCCACACAAGTGTGGCTATCTCATCATTTTTACTCATTACGGACGACTCAAAAAGTCGCCATATCCGATCCATTTATACGTTGTTAGTGCATCTAACCCCATAGGGCCACGTGAATGTAATTTCTGCGTACTCACTGCGACCTCTGCACCTAAACCAAACTGCCCACCATCAGTAAAGCGAGTGCTTGCATTAACATATACCGCTGCTGAATCTACACATTGAACAAAATAGTCAGCTTGATGAATAGATTCTGTCAAGATAGCATCAGAATGCGCAGTACCATACTGACGAATATGGTCAATAGCCGCGTCAATGTCATCAACAATTTCTACGTTAAGATCCAGTGATAGCCACTCATCGACAAGGTTTTCAGGTTTAACATCAACAACTTTCGCTGGGCCTTGTTTTAGTAATGGGAGTGCTTTTTCACTCGCATGCAGTGTGACTTGTTGCTGCGCCATTTTTTCACTTAAAAACGGTAGGAATTCACTCGCAATTTCTTTATGAACTAATAATGTTTCAAGTGAATTACAGGCACTTGGGCGCTGAACTTTCGCATTAATAATTACGTTAATGGCTTTATTAAAATCCACCGATTTATCAACAAACGTATGGCAAACGCCAATTCCCCCAGTAATTACCGGGATCGTGGATTGCTCACGACATAATTTATGTAACCCCGCACCGCCGCGAGGGATTAGCATATCGACGTAACGATCTAATTTGAGTAATTGCGCAACTAATTCACGGTCCGGATTATTAATAGCTTGTACTGAATCTGCTGGCAATCCACTAATTTCCAATGCTTTTTGAATAACTTCCACCACCGCAAGGTTAGTATGATGCGTCTCTTTCCCACCACGTAAAATGACCGCATTACCTGTTTTTAAACATAACGAAGCCACATCAACGGTGACATTAGGGCGTGCTTCATAGATAACGCCAACAACTCCTAATGGAACACGGCGCCGTTGTAAATTTAAACCGCTATCCAATTGGCTTCCATCAATGATTTGCCCAACAGGATCAGCTAATTGACATACTTTTCTGACATCATCAGCAATACTTTTTAAACGCTCTGGCGTCAATAATAAGCGGTCTTGTAACGCCTCACTCATACCGCTTGCTTTTGCCTGCGCCATGTCTTTTTGATTCGCTGCAAGTATAACTGCATTATCTTGTTCTAGTAGATCTGCAATTTGTAATAGTGCGGCATTTTTTTGTTTGGTACTTAACTGAGCTAATTGCCATGAAGCAACTCTTGCTGCCTTACCCATTGTCTCTAACATAATTAACTCACTATCATATCATCACGATGAACAGCCACAGAACCGTGTTCATAGCCAAGTATTTTGCTGATTTCTTGTGAATGGTGCCCAGCAATCATTCGAAGTGCATCACTGTTATAATGGCTGACCCCATGAGCTAGGTCTTTTCCTGCCATATTACGAATACGGATCACTGCACCTCGAGAGAAGTCGCCTTCAATCTTTTTAATTCCTTTTGGTAACAATGAACTGCCTTTTTCCATAATCGCCAGTTGTGCACCATCATCAATGTAAACATCCCCAGCGGCTGGAGCACCGAAAATCCAACGTTTACGATTTTCCATTGGATTTTCTTGCCCATAAAAACGGGTACCAACAGGGTGATCTTCTATAACCGCATTAATAACATCCGGTTTATTGCCTGCAGCAATGATAACATCAATTCCTGCGCGGCCCGCGACATCTGCTGCTTGTAGTTTAGTTGCCATTCCGCCAGTTCCTAACCCACTGACGCTTCCCCCCGCCATTTCACGAAGTTCATCATTGATACCATACACTTCGGGGATCAATTTTGCATTTGGATTACTGCGTGGGTCGGCATCATATAAGCCTTCGATATCCGTGAGTAATAGCAGTTTGTCGGCATCGCCGAGAATCGCAGCCAAAGCAGATAAATTATCATTATCACCGACTTTTATTTCCGCGGTAGCAACGGCATCATTTTCATTGATAACTGGAATGATTCCGTTATCTAACAATGCTTGCAAGGTATCTCGTGCATTTAAGAAACGTTCTCTGTCTTCTAAATCGGCTCGTGTCAGTAACATTTGCCCAATATGAATGCCATAAATGGAGAATAACCGTTCCCATAACTGAATTAAACGACTTTGACCGACCGCCGCAAGCAACTGTTTAGATGCTATGGTAGCCGGCAGTTCGGGGTAATTTAAATGTTCGCGACCCGCGGCAATTGCCCCAGAAGTCACAATAATAATGCGATGCCCTTTTTCATATTGCTGCGCGCATTGCCTAACCAGCTCAACAATATGAGCTTGATTTAAACGGCGCGAGCCCCCTGTTAATACACTGGTCCCTAATTTAACTACCAGCGTCTGGCTATTTTTCATCATTTTTCTGCCATTAGGATTAATAAACCAAAAAGTAGGTATTATTTTTATCAGGAGAAGCGCGTTATGCCAACAAGCATAACGCAAAATTCAACAAAAGTTGGTTTAAAACAAATTTATGCGCTTAATTCCAGTTTTAATTCTGCCATTAGCGGGGAGGGAAAGAGGCTTAACTCAAGGTCAGATAATTGCTTTGCAAGGGTTTGGTGAAATGACACTAAATTTTGCTCAGTCGCTTCAATGGTTGCCGCGTCTTTTAGTGTTTTGACTTGCCAACTACCATGGCTGTTGTATAGGCCAAAATGATAAGTAAATTCAAAGCCCTTATCAGTTGCAACCAATTTTAGCCACCATCCCCAAAATTCACGTTTTTCTGGGGCAATATTTGCATTCACGCAAACAACGAGGCTATCAAATATATAACAGCCATTTAAACATTGTTTTTCACGTAAATAAGGTCCTATCGAAGCAAACTTCTTTAAATACTTTCCATTTGAGTAATCAGTCGGTAAAGCCATGTTAAGGATCTCCTTCTTGGGAAGATCCCTTTTTAACAAATGGGTAAAAATAAGCAAGTTATTAAATAAAATTAAAGTATTTTTGCTTTTAACCAATTAGTGGTTTCACTTAACGCCTTTTCAAAATTAGCAAAAACAGGCTGGCTTGGTAGCATTATCGTATCAGCATCCATCGAAGAGCGTCGAATTAAATCAGATTCGGTTTTAGGGCTATAAATATCATCTTTAAGGCTAACCGATAACATTGGGACTTTACTGCGTCGCCCCAAAAGCCCTTGATTTTTAAGTGAATAACAACTTAATTCATGGCGTAAAGCAGAACCATCAACTTGATAAATACCCAAACGACTGGCGAACACATCCAAAACCATCCGAGGAATATCCTGCTGATATTTCTCTTCATGCAATAAACTGTGCACAATTGGCCCTATGACAGCGACTGCTTTAATCTTGTCTGGACACATATAAGCTAATCTTAACGCTATATTTGCGCCAAAACGCATACCCACGATGCCAAAACGCGTGTGGTCAATCCAAGCGATATCCCCAAGCTGGCGAACAATTTGCTCATGTAGGGTGCTTGTTTCCTGTGTAAGCTTTTGTTTTACCGAATAACCAATAGACGGCATATCCAGTGTTAGCATCGCAATGCCGAGAGGTTCGAGGTAGTCACGGAAATAGCGGCAAAAATCAATTTGTAAGCTATCTAACATACCGCAAATCATCACTGTCGGGTAAGGCCCTTGACCGTGTGAAGGAATATGCAAAAAGCCACAGACTTCTTTTCCACCATCAACTTTAAATGGAATTTTCTTTAAACGATATTGAGAAAACTTTGCTGCGCTATCATACGCTTTACAAGCCAGCAAAATAGCTTGATCAGCCAACTCGTCACCTTTAATAAAAGGATAAGCAGCAATACTGTATAAGTTAGCTGAACGCAACCAAGCGTCCCCTGCGTCTGTACCTTTTTCAAGTTCTAATGCTTTTTGCTGCCAATGCATGGCTTGCTGAGACCATTCAAAACACCAATTTCCACGACGATTGCCAATGACCGTATCCAATAAATTATCATTACTACGCTCAGCATCTGAGATAGCAATACGACTTAGCACCTCTTCAATTTCTAAGGCGTCTATTCCTCGCCAAATCCACATTAAGCGGTTAATCATACGGTACCACCCCGCATGGTGAGATCCACTTAACACGCTATGTTCTTTAATTTGAGAAATTGTTTGAGATGAATAAGAGACTAATGTTGACGTTTCAACTTGTCTGACTTTAGGTTTGAAAAGTTTTTCTGAAAGGTTTTGCTGAGTCATCCCTATTTCCTTGTCTATCAGAGTTGAATTTGGCCAAAAATAAAGGGAATGCAAAAATGCACTCCCCAAATTATATCGTGTTTAGTTTAAAGATTTTAGGTATTAATGTGTTTTTGCAATCAATAAACTCTATAACACTTTATAATTACAATGTTTTTACCTAAAACTCGCGTAAAACACAGATTTATTTATCTTGTTCACACAATGGTTTAACAAAAACGACACCCATATCCCATGGCTGTTCGATCCATGTGTCTTGTGGGATATCAACTACGTAGTCATCCACTAATGGACGCCCTGCAGGTTTTGCAAAAATAGTAACAAAGTGGGCTTTAGGGTACATGTTACGGATAGCTTGAGCTGTGCCGCCTGTATCCACCAAATCATCAATGACAATATAGCCTTCACCATCACCTTCAGCACGTTTAATCACGGTTAATTCGCGCTGGTTGTTATGGTCATAGCTAGAAATACAAACGGTGTCAACGTTACGAATACCAAGTTCGCGTGCTAGAAGTGCACCAGGAACAAGGCCACCACGGCTAACCGCGATAATACCGGTCCATTGCTCTACTGGTAATAAACGTTGTGCGAGTTTACGGGCATGTATTTGCAACATATCCCACGTTACGACATATTTTTCGCTCATAAAATTCGGGTCCCGACTGCTGAGTAAATCTGAAATGTGTCTTGCGGAAAAAAGGTTGCGCGAGATTATAGTGATTTGGCCGGTTAAAAACCAGTAAAAAGCACCATTCGACATTAATTATTATCATTTACACTGTCCATTGCTCAAAAGAAAGTGTTATCCTGAGTTTATCAGCAATGCATCATTTAATTTTGCATATCAAGCTAGTAACTAACATAACTCAACTAAAAATCTCTGAGGTAATTTGAGTTGCTCGGTCAATAAAACTAGTGATGCCATACCCCAAGGAAATTAAATATTTTCCCTAAATAATTTGGGTTGTGGCTAGACGGCAAATGAGAAAATCCCGAGGAGCATACATAAGTATGTGACTAGGGTTTACGAGTGAAGCCAACAACGCTACAACTCAAAATATGACGGGAAAAGGAGAAAAACGTGTCTGAACTTGCTATATTATCCCCCCAACCACTATGGGACATCTTCGCGAAAATCTGTTCTATCCCGCACCCTTCATACCACGAAGAAGCCTTAGCCGCACATATTGTTGATTGGTCAAAACAAAAAGGCTTTCACGTTGAGCGCGATGAAGTGGGCAATATTCTGATCCGTAAACCTGCAACGCCTGGTTATGAAAACCGCAAAGGCGTTGTTTTACAAGCTCACTTAGACATGGTGCCACAGAAAAATAACGACACGGTACATGACTTTAAAACAGATCCAATTCGTCCATATGTTAATGGTGAATGGGTCACCGCTGAAGGAACCACTTTAGGTGCTGATAACGGCATTGGTTTAGCTTCTGCGTTGGCTGTTCTTGCTGATGATAGTGTTGAGCATGGGCCAATGGAAGTTCTTCTGACCATGACCGAAGAAGCCGGCATGGAAGGTGCATTTGGCTTGAAAGCAGGCTGGTTACAAGCCGATATTCTGATTAACACCGACTCAGAAGAAGAAGGTGAAATTTACATGGGCTGTGCTGGTGGAGTTGACTTTACCACTACGTTTGACCTGACGCGTGAAGTATTACCACAAGGCTATAAAACCTTCACAATGACCTTAAAAGGCCTAAAAGGTGGGCACTCAGGTGGTGATGTACATTTAGGCTTAGGTAATGCCAATAAACTGTTAGCACGTTTTCTAGCTGGGCACGCAGAAGATTTAAACCTAAAACTATTAGATTTCAGAGGCGGTACTGTTCGTAATGCGATTCCACGTGAAGCCTATGCCATTATTGCTGTTCCAGCAGACAAAGTTGCTGAGTTAACTGCGCTAAGAGCACGTTATGAAGATATTCTGAAAAATGAATTAGCTGTCGTCGAACCCAACCTTGTTCTGCTACTAGACGAAATCCAGAGTGAGCTGAAAGCTCTTTCTGACGATTGCCAAAAACGTTTTGTTTTCTTCTTAAATGCAGCACCAAACGGTGTGATCCGCATGAGTGATGTTGCCATTGGTGTGGTTGAAACGTCACTTAACGAAGGTGTTGTTCGCCTGACAGAAGATAAAGCAGAAATTATCTTCCTTGTTCGTTCACTTATCGATAGCGGTAAAAACTACGTTGTTAACATGCTGACATCTATCAGTAAATTAGCACACGCCCAATACCGTGCAGAAGGTAGCTACCCAGGTTGGCAACCAGATGCAGACTCACCTGTGATGCATTTAGTCAGCGATACCTACAACAAGCTGTTCGGTAAAATCCCGAATGTCATGGTGATCCACGCAGGCCTTGAGTGTGGTCTATTCAAAAAACCTTACCCAGACATGGATATGGTTTCAATTGGGCCAACTATTCGCGGTGCACACTCCCCTGATGAACGTGTACACATTGCAAGCGTTGGAGAGTATTGGAAATTACTAACTGCGGTTTTAAAAGTAATTCCAGTCAAAGAATAAACAATTCATTGTTGTGACCCCCCATCATGCGATGGGGGGTCACACTGCTGACAAACATATTATGTTTGGCGGCAAGTCTAATAGGTTTTGAAAATAAATGAGGAAAATCAAATTATTGATTTTCGTCTGATAACACAAAGCGGGAAAAACCACGCTTTTATCCCGCTTTGTTAACAACCTCAAACACCCATCATGCGATGAGTGTTTTTTATAATTCAAGCAATAATTGCCTTTCAAGCTGCGGGCTTTGCAGCATTACATGCAAACCAACTAACCGAACACCACGCTCTAAGCGGCGATTATCCCAAACTTGTTTCGCTATCTGGACTAAATCTTGTTTATTGAGAATTGGGTATACGTGTTCTTGTGTTGTTTGCTGAAAGTCTGCAAATTTAAATTTTACACCTTGACGGGCAATACGCAGATCGGGTTTTACCTTCGCTAAACGCAATTGTAGCTCGTCATAGAGTCTATCAAGCAGTAACAGACAATCGTTCCATTGATATATATCTTCTGCAAGGGTGCGTTCAACCCCTACCGACTTTCTGAGCCTATCAGGGTTAATAGCACGCTCATCGATACCATGGCATCGATCCCAAAGTACCTGCCCAAATTTACCCATGCTTTTAACCAATGTAACAACATCATATTTTTGGACATCAGCACAAGTGAGTAACCCCATATCCGCTAATTTCTGAGCGGTAACCTTACCCACGCCAGGAATTTTTTTAAGAGGCAAGCTAAGAATAAATTGATCAATATTTTGCGGCGTGATCACGAATTGGCCATTAGGTTTATTCATATCTGAAGCTATTTTCGCCAAAAATTTTATTGGCGCTATCCCCGCTGAAGCGGTTAATTGCAGTTCATCAAAGATTTGCTGGCGAATGGCCTCAGCAATTAGCGTTGCAGAGCCATGTAATTGCGTACAATCAGTGACATCCAAATAAGCTTCATCAAGAGAAAGTGGTTCTATGAGGTCAGTATAGCGTGCAAATATTTTTCGAATATACAGGGAGGTTTCTTTGTAAAGTGCCATATGCCCAGGAACCACTTTCAAGTGAGGGCAAAGCCTAAGTGCAATCGCAGTAGACATCGCACTGTGAACACCGTAGCGACGGGCTTCATAATTTGCAGTACTAATAACTCCTCGGCGATCTGCGCTTCCCCCCACCGCAATGGGGACATTACGAAGGCTTGGGTCGTCACGCATTTCGATCGCTGCATAAAAGCAGTCCATATCAATATGAATAATTTTACGCACGGGTTAGCTCTGCCAATCAAACACCTGATTAAATATACAGTATTTTTATTAGCCATGCAATTATTGTCACATCTCCATAAAATTGATGAATAGAAAATCTAACCTCATGATAATTAGACAATTCATATTATTGCAATAATCATCTGCCAAGCTATCCAACTCAAGATTCGATTTAAAGTTTGTCTTAAAAATAAGCGTTAATACTTACTTTTAAACAAAAAAGTAATAAAAAGAGTTGTTTTACCAACAACAATACCTTGAAAAACTATTTATGGATCATCTCTATGGCAATTATATCAACATCAAAATATGTTAAATTTATGGCTCCTCTCATAATGCTGCTTGCTAGCCAAACAGTTTTCGCACTATCACCTAATTTAGCACTATCACCTAAAATTGTAGCTCACCGTGCAGGAACAGCGGATGCACCAGAAAACACAATTTATGCCATTGATTTAGCCAAGCAAAATAATGCCGATGCTATTTGGCTTACTGTTCAACTTAGTAAAGATAATCAATTAGTCCTATATCGTCCGAGTGATCTAGATTCATTGACGGACAAAAAAGGTAACGTATCTGCTTATACTGTAGAACAACTCAATCATGTCAATGCTGCTTATAAGTTTAGTCAAAAACATAATCAGCAATTCCCATTACAAAAAACAACTATCGCTACACTAGAAAGTATTCTACAAAAATACCCAGACACAACTTTCTACATAGATTTAAAATCCCCTGACGCCAGCCCTGATATTCAAGCAAAGGCGATTTTAGCCCTCTTAGATAAAACCAATTCATTTAATCAAGTACGTTTTTATTCCACTAATGATGAATTTTTAAAAGCACTCAAATCCCTTTCTCCAAAGATCCCACTATTTGAAAGTCGTGATGAGACTCGCACCCTGTTGGCAAATGTTGTGATGAACCATCAATGTTCAATAGCAAATGACAAAACAACAACTCGTTGGTATGGCTTTGAATTACATCGTAAAGTTGAAGTAGTCGAAAAATATACATTAGGAGAAGCACGTTCACCTGCAACCCTTTCATGGGATAAAGAAGCCATCGACTGTTTTAGAAAAAATGGCAATGCTTATATCATTGTCTTTGGCGTTAATACTGACAGTGACTACCAACTTGCAAAAGAAATTGGCGTAGATGCTGTAATGGTTGATTCCCCAAAAGCATTTAAAAAATAATCAAATAACATCACCTAAGCTATTATTACTTTAATAATAGCTTAGGAATTAAATCACATCCTAAAAACATTCATTCCTTTTCATCAATTAATAATAATTGTTCTTAATTTAACTCTATAGAAAAATTGATATATTTAATCCGCCACAAAAAACATTTAAAAATAAACTAAAATAAAGGATTTTATATGTCAAACAACTTAACTATAACGGTAGAAAATTATTGGAATGAAAGATTAGAGAAAGTTGAAATATTTTACCATAATAGTGACCTTCCAAATAATAATGCCTTTGTATTTTTTGATTTGGAAAGTAGACAGTCGTCTACTACCGTAGATTCGGTGTATTTCCTTTATCAACCAGAGGTGAAAGCTCATGGAAAGCTAGAATTAGCACTGAATCAGGTACTGTTTGGAGCAGCGGTGATTTTTTACTATGCCAAATTAATCCTGATGATAATAATACTGTTACAATTAGTTTTGATGGAAATTTTGAAAATATGACAGTTTATTATCCATCCTCTAGCTCGTGCTCTAAAAAAATGGAATTAAGTAAGAAAAACTAAGCAACAAAAAACATAGGCTATAATAACAGAATTCAACCATATGATATTTTAAATTTTGGATAATAAATTGGAACATCTCTTAATTTTCAGATAAGAGATTAGTATAAACCCCATAATAATTAACCAACCTAAAACATTATTAAAGACACACATTAACATAAGAACAAAATAATTTAATTATAGCTTGGTTTTGTATTTTGTTATTAAAAAAAACATCAATTACACATTTAAAACCATTACATTTATTTGATATTAAAGGAGGTTACATGTCAAACCTTGGAACAATGATTGTCGAAAATTATTGGAATGAAACATTAAAAAAAATTGAAATACATTATCATAATAGTGACAACCCCTATGATAGTGTGTTTATATTTTATAATCTAGGAGACTCCACATCTAGCTCTACTGCCAATTCATTCCCTTACTCAACAACAGGTAAAAGTGCTTGGAAAGCTAAAGTTACAACGAAAAATAATGAACTGTTGAGTAGTGGTGACTTTTTACCTTGCCAAATTAACAGCAGTGATAATGGAAAGGTTACGATTAGATTTGATGGCAATACAAAAAGCATGCATGTTAATTACCCAGTCTCCGATTCATGCACCAAGAGAATGCAGCTAATTTAGGCCATATAATAGAAAAAAGATAAAAATAGAGTAAATTTATATTAAGAGGTTAGTATGCTAGCTCCATTAGGCTTAGTAACTGTTGAAAATTATTGGAATAAAAATATCAAAGAATTTAAGTTAGTCATTAATACATCTAATTTTACGAACACCTATAAAGTTTTTAATGATATAAAAGATAAACACGTTTTAAAAAATGCCTATAATTTTGTCTTTTTCTATGAAAAAAAATATCTTGGCAAGTCACTTTTATAACAGAAAGTGGTGAAACTTGGGGTAATGATTCATTTCTTCCTTGTAACTTCGCTACCTCAGATAATGGGAAAGCAATCATAGGTGTTAATGGCGACTCCAAACGCCTATATGTTGCCTTTCCTTCATCGAGTTCTTGTTCAATGGCTTTAACACAGATGTCATAAAGTTGTTTATAACATATTCTTAGTAAAGATTTATTATATTCTTGCTCATACAAGATAAAATAATATTTGGAGATGTCTAATAGTTATATTTAGACATCTCCAGCTCATTACTAGTTATATAACCATTAAATATTACTATTCAAATAATACGGTTTTTATCCAGTATTTTTTGGCGGGCTTCTTCACGCGCCATGCGTTTTTTACGTGCATCACAAGGCTCAGGGCAATCACACACCTTTTCAACACCAATACTGCTTAACCCGCCGCAGCTACCTTGGATACTCTTACGCTTAATAATATATCCAAGTGACATACCTAAAAAGGCCAGCAAAAACAGTGCAAAGGCTGCAATAAAAATATTCAGCATTTTTTATCCTCCTACCACTACTGTTTTTTGGTTAAAAATGGTTCGAATGCCTTAGTATAGCGCTCTTCAAAACCTTTATCTGTCTTAACAATCATAAAAACAGGAATATTCATTTTTTCAGCTAAAGCAAAGCCAACTTCAGGCCCTAAAACATTTAATCCTGTAGATAAGCCATCAGCACTCATGCAATTTTCTGCAATTACTGTAATAGAGACTAAATTATGTGTGATTGGTTTTCCTGTTTTCGGGTCTATCGTATGAGAAAAACGAACGCCATCTTGCTCGAAGTAATTACGGTAGTCCCCTGATGTAGCGATAGAACGGTCACCTGGTTCAATAATCTCTTGTGCTGTTTGGCTAACACCATCCGCAGCAGGTTTTTCTATTGCGATACGCCATGGCACTTCTTTACCATTTGTTCCTTTCGTACGCACTTCGCCACCAATATCAACCATATAATTATTGATGCCTAATGATTCTAAATATTCTGCAACAACGTCAACACCATAGCCTTTCGCAATTGAAGAAAGATCGACGTACAGCTCAGGGATCGTTTTAATTAAGTTATTATCTTGAACAGCAAGTTTTTCGATGCCAACCCATGCTCTGCGCTTAGCCAATTCTTCATCCGAAGGTGCTTTAGTGACTCTTCCTTCAGGACCAAACCCCCATAAATTAACTAAAGGCCCAACCGTTACATCTAATGAACCATCAGTCAGCTTATTAATTTCAATGGCTTTTTTAACCACAGTTGCCGTTGCAGCAGAAACAGGGAATGGCGTATTTACTTCTTTAAACTGATTGAAACGACTTAATTCTGAATCTGGGCGATATGTTGACATTTGGTCGTTAACTTCTTCCAAACGTTTATCTATTTCGGCTTGAATTGCTTCAGGCTTTGGCTCCGAAGAATCTGTGACATATTTAACCGAATAATACGTACCCATCGTTTGCCCCTGAAGGTTTTGTTGTTCAGGTCCACCACAGGCAGTAAGAAACAGTGCTGCAACAAATAGCAGTACCGAGGTATAAATTCTTTTTCTTAGCATAATTTTCTCCGCGTCAATCATGAGCGCATTTTGTTAAGGCCGCCCAGACTATTAACACACTTTACATCGTCACCCATGCAGAGAATGTTCCAGTCAAAATAATCATAAACCTACCTATTAACCGTTAACTAATCAGCGCTTAATAGATTTACTAAAATCACAAAGAGGGAAAATATTTTCCCTCTTTAAAATGTTACTGTCTACTGACTTTGATAAGTCTAATAAAATCAGCTAAGTTGCTTAACCACCGAAGTCATCCAATAAGATATTTTCATCTTCAACACCGAGGTCTTTCAACATTTTTATCACGGCAGCATTCATCATTGGAGGTCCACACATGTAGAACTCACAATCTTCCGGTGCTGGATGGTCTTTCAAGTAGTTTTCATATAAGACATTATGGATGAAGCCAGTATAACCATTCCAATTATCTTCAGGCATAGGGTCAGAAAGTGCTACATTCCATGTAAAGTTTTCATGTTCTGCTGCGAGTTGGTCAAAATCTTCGGTGTAGAACATCTCACGGACAGAACGCGCACCATACCAGAAACTAATCTTACGTTTAGAGTCTAAGCGACGCAGTTGGTCGAATATATGAGAACGCATTGGTGCCATACCTGCACCACCACCGATAAACACCATTTCAGCTTCCGTTTCTTTAGCAAAAAACTCACCAAACGGCCCAGAAATAGTCACTTTATCCCCTGGCTTTAATGACCAAATATAAGAGGACATAATTCCTGGTGGGACATCCGGATTACGAGGTGGTGGCGTAGCAATACGCACGTTTAGCATGATAATACCATGCTCTTCCGGGTAGTTTGCCATGGAATAGGCACGAACAGTTGGTTCTTTAACCTCAGACACATAACGGAATAGGTTAAATTTATCCCAATCTTCACGGTACTCTTCTGGTACATCAAAATCTTCATATTTGACAACATGTGCCGGGCATTCAATCTGAATAAAGCCACCCGCACGGAAAGGAACGACTTCTCCTTCAGGAATTTTCAATTTCAGCTCTTTAATGAAAGTTGCTTTGTTATCATTAGAAATAACTTCACACTCCCATTTTTTTACGCCAAATATCTCTTCTGGAAGCTCAATTTTTAAATCTTGCTTAACGTTGACCTGACACGCTAATCGGCAGCCTTCTTTTGCTTCACGCTTGTTAATGTGAGAAAGCTCAGTAGGCAGAATATCACCACCGCCTTCTTTGATTTTCACACGGCACTGACCACAAGAGCCACCACCACCACACGCTGATGAAACAAAAATACCTTGGTTTGATAACATGCCTAATAGCTTGTCACCCGCAGGAGCTTCAAAACTTTTGTCTGGATCGCCATTAACTTCAACTTTGATGTTCCCTGTGTTGACTAGCTTGGATTTTGCAAACAGGATTAAGCCTGTCAGCACCAAGACAATCAGGGTAAACATCACGACACCTAAAATAATAATTTCCATGAATTCTTCTCGCCTTTATAGCTGCACACCGGAGAAGGACATAAAGCCCAATGCCATTAAACCGGTTGTCACAAAGGTGATACCTAACCCTTTTAGACCCGATGGAATATCTGAGTACTTCATCTTCTCTCGAATAGCTGCCATCAATACGATTGCGAGCATCCAACCGATCCCCGAACCGAACCCATATACGACCGATTCGCTAAAGTTATAGTCACGTTGCGCCATGAAAGAAACACCACCAAAAATGGCACAGTTAACGGTAATCAATGGCAAAAAGATACCTAACGCGTTATACAGTGATGGGAAGTAGCGATCTAAAATCATTTCAAGGATCTGAACTAACGCGGCAATAACACCGATAAACGTGATAAAGTTCAAGAAGGATAAGTCGATACCTTCAGCAATCGCGCCATCACGTAATACCAAGTTGTATACCAAGTTATTGGCTGGGACAGAAATCCCAAGAACTACCGTTACAGCGATACCCAGTCCAAAAGCAGTTTTTACATTCTTCGATACCGCAAGGAAAGTACACATTCCCAAGAAAAATGCTAATGCCATATTTTCAATAAAAATGGCTTTAACAAACAGGCTAATATAGTGTTCCATGTGATTAGTCCTTCTCTACCTGAGCTGGTTTCAGGGTACGTAACCCCCAAATCAGCATACCGATGATAAAGAATGCACTTGGCGCGAGGAGGAACAGGCCATTTGGCATGTACCAACCACCGGTTTGTAGTGATTCAAAAACTGTGATACCAAACAATTTGCCGGAACCAAATAACTCACGTAAAAAGCCGACTAAGACAAGGATCACACCATAACCTAGACCATTACCAATACCGTCCATGAAGCTTTCAATTGGAGGTGCTTTCATTGCATAAGCTTCAGCACGCCCCATTACGATACAGTTAGTAATAATCAAGCCAACAAATACAGAAAGTTGTTTTGATATTTCATAGGCATACGCGCGTAAAATTTGGTCAACCACAATAACTAAGGAAGCAATGATTGCCATTTGAACGATAATACGTACACTGCTCGGAATATAATTCCTGATGAGTGAAATAAAGAAGTTAGAAAATGCCGTCACTAAGGTTACAGCAATAGTCATAACGAGTGCTGTTTCTAACTTCGTTGTCACTGCCAGTGCAGAACAAACCCCTAATACCTGTAAAGCAATTGGGTTGTTATCCAATAACGGTCCAAGTAGGACGCGTTTTACTTCTTTTGAATCAGCCATTATTCAGCGCTCCTTCACGTACTTTTTTCAGGAACGGACCAAAACCGTTATCCCCTAACCAGAAATCAAACATATGTTGGATTCCGTTTGATGTTAGAGTCGCACCTGAAAGGCCGTCGATACCGAATGGGTTATCTGTCGCCCCACCGCGCACGATTTTAATTGCCGGAACCCCCTGCTCATTGAACAGTTTTTTACCTGGCCATTGGGCTTTCCACTGAGGGTTATCAACCTCACCGCCCAGCCCTGGGGTTTCACCATGTGCATAATAAGTGATACCACGAGAGGTGACACCATCTACATCTACCGCAATAAAGGCATACATGACAGACCACAAACCAGAGCCGTAAACAGGTAAAATAATTTGTGATACTTTTCCAGCTTCATCTTTAACTAAATAGATTTCAGCGCTATTGGCACGACGGCGAATTTTTGCAATATCTTCTGCAGGAGAGAGTGCAATACTCGTTTCTTCGCTGCGTAGCTCGCTATTTAAGTCATAACGGCTAGTGCTATCAGATAATTCATTAGTTTTAAAATTCAAAAGTTTAGGTTCGATACGATCCTTATATACATCTTGAACTTCCTCAGCGGTCATTTTAGGTTGCAGCAAGCCAGCAACACTTAAAATATTACGTTGAGTATCTAACTGAATCTGTTCTTGCTGCTGTGGTTTTAGACCAACTGCAGCCCCTGCGACGACAATAGAGCAAACTAGACAAAGAATAAAAACAACTAGAAATGTTCTGCCGACGCTATCGTTATTCATTGGTTTTTCATTAGCCACGAGCTTTTCTCCGCTTAATATTTGCTTGAACGACCAGATAGTCAAACAGAGGAGCAAACAGGTTGGCGAATAGGATCGCCAGCATCATCCCTTCTGGATAAGCTGGGTTAACAACCCTGATAAGAACACACATTACACCGATCAGAATGCCGTACGCCCATTTACCTTTGTCTGTGAAAGACGCTGATACCGGGTCTGTCGCCATAAAAATCATACCGAATGCGAAGCCACCAAGTACCATGTGCCACCACCATGGCATGGCAAATAACGGGTTCGTATCAGAGCCAATAGCATTGAATAGGTAGGACATTGCAATCATGCCAACCATCACGCCAGCAACAATACGCCATGATGCGATACGGAAGAACATGATAAGAGCACCACCAATAAACAACATCAGTGTTGACACTTCACCAATTGAACCTGGCATATTACCTAAAAAGGCTTGCATCCAAGTAATAGGTTCATGAGTCACCGTGTTCATTAGGGCATGCTCACCACCTGTTGCCCATTGTGATAATGGTGTCGCACCAGAGAAGCCATCTGCAGCAGTCCAAACTAAGTCACCTGATATTTGAGCAGGATAAGCAAAGAATAAGAAAGCACGGCCAGCTAATGCTGGGTTTAAAAAGTTACGCCCAGTACCGCCAAAAATTTCTTTCGCAACAACAACCCCGAAAGTGATACCTAATGCAGCCTGCCATAAAGGAATGGTTGGTGGCACAATCAAGGCAAATAGAATCGAGGTAATAAAGAAGCCTTCGTTAATTTCATGGCCGCGGATCATGGCGAATAAGACTTCCCAGAAACCACCGACTAAGAAAACGACAGCATAAATAGGAAGGAAATATACTGCTCCTAGCAGCATTTTACTTCCCCACCCTGCATCCATCGAAAGTGATGCACCTAAAAACTGCGCTAAGCTATAATGCCAATCACTCGCGAGAACTTGCTGTAACTCAGCCCCGCTATATAATTGGTGCAAAGCTGGGATGGCTTGGTTACCAACGTTATACATTCCCCAGAACATCGCTGGGAAAACCGCTAGCCACACCAATATCATCATACGTTTCAGGTCGATGGTATCCCTGACATGAGAACGCCCTTTTGTTACCGTACCCGGCGTATAAAAAACAGTCGAAACTGCTTCAAATAACGCATAGTATTTTTCTAGCTTTCCACCGGGCTCAAAATGGTGCTCATACTTTTCAAATAAACTTTTCAGACCCATGGAATCACCCTTCTAGCTCAATCTTGGTCAGAACATCACGTAGCACTGGACCATATTCATATTTCGCTGGGCAAACATAGGTACATAAACCTAAATCTTCTTCGTCCAACTCTAAACAGCCCAATTCTTGTGATGTATCAGTGTCTCCAGCGAGGAGATCGCGCAACAAATGAGTGACCATGATATCGAGGGGCATGACTCGCTCGTAATTACCAATTGGTACCATCGAACGCTCACCGCCGTTCATTGTCGTTGTGAAATTAAAACGTTTATTTTTCAGGAAGTGCCCGATTGTGGTACGCGTTATCGTAAACTTATTAACACCAGGCATAATCCAGCCAAATAATTCTTTATTGCGACCTTCGGCTAACACTGAGACTTGATTGTGAAAACGACCAAGATAGTGATGAGTATCATCACATGTCACGCCCCAAAGGACTGAACCTGAAATAATACGGTTTTCACCCGCTTTAAGCTGACCTTGTGTTAATTCATATAAATCAGCACCTAGGCGAGTACGCAGAAGACGAGGCTTTTCAACTTGCGGCCCTGCTAATGAAATCACGCGATCTGTATATAGGTGACCCGTAACAAATAGCTTACCAATAGCGATAACGTCTTGGTAATTAAGGCTCCAAACTTTTTTCTTGATACTAACAGGTTCTAAGAAATGAATATGAGTTCCCACTAAACCTGCAGGATGCGGCCCTGTAAATTGGGTATAAGAAATTTGGTTATGAGCCGTATTCTTCGGTAAGTCTCCCTCTCCATGACAAACATGGATTTTACCTTCTGTTAAGCGGCTTAGAACCAAAAGCCCATCGTTAAATGCTTGTTCTTGCTCTTGAATAACTAAAACAGGATCCGCTGCAAGTGGATTGGTATCCATTGCAGTGACAAAAATAGCGATAGGTGAAGAACCCGGTTGTGGAGAACGGCTAAATGGACGCGTTCTTAAAGAAGTCCACAAACCCGATTTTATCAAGTTTTCTTCGACTTGTTGCTGCGTTAATGTAGATAGCTCATCACGAGTATAAGCTGCAAAAGTTTCTTGTTCATCGCCATCAATTTCGATGACAACAGATTGAAGCACACGACGCTCACCACGATGAATAGCAACAATTTTACCGCAGGCTGGGCTTGTAAATAAAACCCCTGGGTTCTTTTTATCTTCAAAAAGAACCTGTCCTTTAACTACACGCTCACCTTCTTTAACCAGCATCGAAGGACGCATTCCGACATATTCCTCACCTAGCACAGCTACGTGTTGAATTTTCGGGCCGTCTTCTATCACTTGGGCTGGCTCACCTGCAATAGGAAGGTTGAGGCCTTTTTTAATTTTAATCATAAGATCTGCACAAGTTTATCAGTTAAACCCTAAGCTAACGATTCAGCAATGAATGATAGCGACTCATTAAATAAAAAATAGCTCAAGCAATAGGCATCACTTAAGCAGGTATTCTCACATAATTGTTACTAAATTTTATCTTCTGCCAACCATAATTTTATCAGTTCCCACTCTCTATGTCCGGCTATAGAAGTGACATAGTTCAAGCAAATTGCATTAATATTTAAATTTTTTTGTTAACAACTCGGTATTATCGATACTTAAGCTCATATTTATCGATCATTGTTCATTATTTAAACAATAAAGGTTCATTTAAAAACTATTAACAAACTATATTAATTTTCGATTTACTCGTCTAGAATGCATAAAATATGTACTCTTTTTATTCAATAATATTCTCTTGATATGGCTTAGATATGAAATTAAGTAAATTTTTTAGTGCAATTTTCTTATTTGTACTCATATATTCTCCTGTTATTCAGGCGAGTAACTATTCATATCTACTTAATAATAACGTATCGGATAGCTCAAACTCATCTATTTTTATTCAAATATTTAAGCAAGAAGGTTTATTAGAACTCTACCAAAAAACGCCATCAGGAAAATATAAACTGTCGAAAACTTACCCAATTTGTAAGTTTTCTGGCGGGCTAGGCCCCAAAAAAATCGAAGGTGATCTAAAAAGTCCAGAAGGATTTTATCAAATTACTGCCGAACAGCTCAATCCTAATAGTCGGTATTACCGATCTATCAATATTGGTTTTCCTAATGAGTTTGATAAAGCACAAGGTTATAGTGGCAGCTATCTTATGATCCATGGCAGTTGTGTTTCTGTGGGATGTTATGCCATGACAGACAAATATATGGGCGAGATTTACCAAACAGTAGAAACGGCCTTACTCGGTGGACAGCCCGTCATTAATGTCAGCATTTATCCATTTAAAATGACAAATGAAAATATGCTGCGCTATCGTAATTCCAGCCACTATACTTTCTGGAAACAATTACAACCGGCTTATGAGTATTTCAACCGCACAGGAAGGCCTGCTGAGGTGTCAGTCTCTTTAGGTAAATATGCGGTTATTGACCAAGCTGAGACTCCAACTAAATTGTTAGGGTCTAAATCACAATATGCGCTCACCAAGATAGAATAAGACAAAATTGCCTGGGTCAATTCGCTGCCAGTTTTCGTTACCCGTGAGTGGTTGTGTTGCGATCACAGAGACCACATCAGTAGGTGTCGTGCACTGCTCGAAATCGATTTCAATATCTTGGTCAAGTAATTTTGCTTTACCAAACGGTGCCTTACGCGTTAGCCAATGTAAATTCGTCGAGCTAAAGGCCATCATATATTGCCCATCGGACAGCAACATATTAAATACACCTTTATGACGCAATTGGTCAGCTAGTGTCGCAATAAAACGGAACACACTTTTCCAATTTGATGGCCTACGTGGATACTTTTCACTGAGTTGATGAAGTATCCAGCAAAATGCCCATTCGCTATCGGTTTCGCCTATCGGGCAATAGCGCCCAGTTTTCAGTGTACGATATCCTTTTAACTGCCCATTGTGCGCATAAGTCCAATTACGCCCCCATAGCTCGCGTGTAAAGGGGTGAGTGTTCACTAACGACACATCCCCTCGGTTTGCTTGGCGAATATGAGCAACAATACTTTCTGATTTAATCGGATATTCCTGCACAAAGCGAGCGACAGGTGATAAAAAACTAGGTTGAGGATCTTTAAATGTGCGACACCCGAGCCCCTCATAAAAGGTGATTCCCCAGCCATCTTTATGTGGGCCCGTTTGACCTCCTCGGGAAATCAACCCACTGAGGCTAAACGAAATATCAGTTGGAACATTGGCACTCATGCCAAGTAACTCGCACATTTAAAAAACTCCTGAAACAGTAATAACGTTATTTCACCATCTCTTTTTCAATTAACTGAATTAAGATATGAATAACTTTAATATGAATTTCTTGAATACGGTCGGCATAACCAAAGTGTGGGACACGAATTTCAATATCCGCAGTTCCCGCCATTTTCCCGCCATCTTTACCTGTTAATGTGATGACTTTCATACCTTTTTCACGCGCAGCTGCAATCGCTTTAATAATATTTCCAGAATTACCGGAGGTAGAAATTCCAAGTAAAACATCGCCTTTCATGCCAACGGCTTCAATAAAACGTGAAAAAACATACTCATAACCGAAGTCATTACTCACACAAGATAAATGACTCACATCTGAGATTGCAATCGCAGGATAGCCCGGACGGTTTTCGCGATAACGCCCTGTTAATTCTTCAGCGAAATGCATTGCATCACAGTGAGAGCCCCCATTACCACAAGATAATACTTTGCCACCCGCTTTAAAAGAGTCAGCCAGTAAAACGGCAGCCTGTTGGATAGCAGCAATATTGGCGTCATCGCTAAGGAAATTCGATAACGTCTCGGCCGCTTCTGTCAGCTCACCGCGGATTAGGTCTTGATACATGAGATTTCCTCTTAATTAAGAATACGTTACAGAAAATACGATTAATTTATATCTAAATTATCCTAAAAGAAAAATGTCACTCCATCGTAAAACTTAGGTAGATATTGGCAATTAATCTTTAATAGTCAGATTGTTGCACAGGGATAATTTTGTTTCTACTTTTGATTGTGCTGTCTTGATCCTACCGACAAAATTCATCGTGACTCATAGCTAATAACCTGACTTTTCATAGAGCCAATAATACAAATTACTACGATATTTTCCTTTATATGACGTTTTTGTGAGCTAAGTTGTAATTAGGATGTAAATATATTGCTAATTCTTTATTAATAGGTATAGATTAAAGCAACAAACAGGTCAGACCTCTTACAAGTAGACAGGAGCTTCGCTATGATCCTTCTCAGCATCGTGTTATTTCTCGCCTTAATAGGCGTACTTTGTTATCACAAAACATCTTTGGTTTTTAGCTCAGTATTATTATTGGCTTATACCGCGGTTATGGGAGTCATCAATATTTGGAGCTACTGGATGTTACTGCCAGTTGCCTTAGTATTATTTCCTTTTGTCTTCACTCCCGTACGCCAATCGCTTTTCTCTATCCGCGCGATGAAAATGTTCCAAAAAATCATGCCTCCTATGTCGAGCACAGAAAAGGAAGCCATTGACGCAGGAACAACGTGGTGGGAAGGCGACCTTTTCCGCGGAGCGCCAGATTGGAATAAATTGCATAACTATCCAAAACCACAGCTAACCGCAGAAGAACAAGCTTTTATTGATGGGCCTGTTGAAACCGTTTGTGGCATGGTCAACGACTTCGAAGTGAGCCATGAACTGGCAGATCTAACACCTGAAGTGTGGCAATACCTGCGTGATCACCGCTTCTTCGCGATGATCATCAAAAAAGAATACGGTGGCTTAGAGTTTTCTGCTTATGCGCAATCTCAGGTTCTACAAAAGCTCGCTGGTGTCTCCGGTATTCTTGCTATCACTGTAGGGGTACCCAATTCATTAGGTCCGGGTGAATTACTGCAGCATTACGGCACTGATGAACAAAAACAACGCTATTTACCAGGCTTAGCTACGGGTGAAGAAATTCCGTGCTTTGCATTAACCAGCCCTGAGGCAGGTTCCGATGCTGGTGCTATCCCAGATTCAGGTGTCGTTTGTATGGGGGAATGGCAAGGCGAGCAAGTATTAGGAATGCGCTTAACATGGAACAAACGCTATATTACTTTGGCACCAATTGCCACTGTATTAGGCCTTGCATTCAAACTTTCAGACCCTGATAAACTATTAGGTGGCGAGAAAAACCTTGGTATCACCTGTGCACTAATTCCAACCAATACCCCTGGCGTTGAAATTGGTCATCGCCACTTCCCACTAAATATTCCATTTATGAATGGTCCTACACGCGGAAAAGATATTTTTGTTCCAATCGATTACATTATCGGTGGGCCAAAAATGGCAGGCCAAGGCTGGAGAATGTTGGTTGAGTGTCTTTCTGTCGGTCGTGGTATTACATTACCATCGAACTCAACAGGTAGTTTGAAGAGTATTGCTATCGCGACAGGGGCTTACTCTTATATTCGCCGTCAATTCAAATTACCAATTGGTAAAATGGAAGGTATTGAAGAACCACTAGCTCGCATCGCAGGTAATACCTATCTGATGGATGCAGCAGCAACTCTCATCACCTCTGGAATTATGTTAGGTGAGAAACCTGCCGTTCTATCCGCTATTGTTAAATACCACTGTACACACCGTGGCCAGCGCGCCATTATTGATGCCATGGATATTACAGGTGGTAAAGGAATCTGTCTTGGGGATTCAAACTTTGTTGCCAGAGCCTACCAAGGCGCACCTATCGCCATTACGGTTGAAGGGGCAAATATCCTAACCCGCAGTATGATCATATTCGGTCAAGGGGCTATCCGTTGCCATCCATTCGTATTAGAAGAAATGGCCGCAGCACAGGATAATAACTTACATAAATTTGATAAAGCCGTATTTGGGCATATTGGTCATGTGGTTAGTAACCAATTCCGTAGCTTCTGGCTTGGTTTAACCAATGGTCGCGGAAGTCATGCGCCAACCAAAGATGAAACGCGCCGTTACTATCAAATGCTAAACCGCCAAAGTGCCAACTTAGCATTACTATCCGATGTTGCCATGGGTGTGTTAGGTGGTAGCTTGAAACGTCGTGAACGTATCTCTGCTCGCTTAGGAGATATTTTAAGCAACTTGTATCTCGCATCTGCAACCTTAAAACGTTATGAAGATGAAGGTCGTCAAAAAGCGGACTTACCATTAGTGAAATGGGCAGTTGAAGATTGTTTATATCAATCAGAAAAAGCGATGGATGATCTCCTGAAAAACTTCCCTAACAAGTTGGTTGCGGGGATAATGCGCATCACGCTGTTCCCTACTGGCCGTGCGATGTCAACACCATCAGACCGACTAGACCATAAACTGGCTCAAATTCTGATGGAACCATCAGAAACACGTGACAGATTGGGCCGTGGGCAGTATTTAACGCCTACGGAAAACAACCCTCATGGCCTTGTAAACCAAGCTCTGCTCGATATCATTGCTGCTGAACCAATATTTGAGCGCATCTGCCGCCTAAAAGAGCGTAAACTCAGCTTTACTCGCTTAGATAAACTTGCAGACCAACTACTTCCTGAAAATGTAATTACACAAGAAGAAGCTGATATCTTGCGCAAAGCAGAAGCAAGTCGATTACGGACGATTAACGTCGATGAGTTTGAGTTTGATGATTTGGGTGTACTTCCGACAAAAAAGTCACCAGATGAACCGTCAAATGAAGAAACCAGTAAGAAAAAGAAAGCGGCTTGATTAATTATTAAGTAATAAAAAAACTCAAGGAGTTATTCGCCCCTTGAGTTTTTTATTAGTGTAAATTATACATCTATCTTCTACATACTAGGTGAGTTTTCTCGCTGTTTAGCCTCTAATATATAAGGTCGTAATTTAATTTTATTATCCCAGTCACTCAGTTTAAATTGACAGATTTCTCCACCTTCATTTGCACAAATTGTTAGGTATTCCTTTGCTTTATTAAGCTCATTAAACTCATAAAAATATATTTCACCTGCTGCATCTAGCGCTAATAAACGGTAATAACCTTTAGTTTCTATTAACATTTCCCAATATTTCATTGATTGTTCTAAATTAATTTCCATGCCAATGCCATAATTATTGAAGTAAGCTAATCGGTATAAACCCAGCTGAAAATTAGGTTCAATCATCACAGTTTTATGTAAATATTCTAATGCAATCAAACAATTTTCATCTGCAATCCGCTTTAAATTGACTAGGCTTTTTTCAGAACAGTTCGAATCATCAAAATATAATAAAAACAAAAGATAATTGGTTTTGGCATCACCTTTACCTGCACTATTTTTAAGTAGATAAAATTTCTCCGCTGTTTTAATTGGTATCATGGCCTGAAAAAGTTTTTTCTCTTTTTCATGCTTCATATTATTAGTAGAAAAAGCCAGCATTCTATATGACGGCGGTTTTACGTCACTACTTTTAAAAAAGCTTTCATTGTAGGAATATGACTCATATCCACTGAAAATAAAAGCCAGCACAATTAATAACCACTTCATATTATTCCATTAAATAAACGGCCGTTATTTGATATTAAAAATGGGAATGTACTTGTCATTGAAGTAACTAGTTTTTTATTTAAGCTTATGGATGGCTCATTATTAAATAATGAAATAAACTCAACTAGTTGGTCTTCAGGATGGGATATCTCTTTTTGTTTAAACCACACATCAACAACATCTGTTTTTTTCCATCAATCCAAGTTACCTCTGATATTAATTTATGTTCATTACTATTTTCATCCACATAGTCAGAAAATGAATAATTTAAGCTTATTGATGAAATACCTATTTCACTTAAACCTAGTAGCTCTTCAGGCTGAGTTTTACCATCACTGTTCTCATCTCGCCATAATTTAAGATATTCCCAGTAAAAGTCATCATTACTAATAAACCCATCATTATTGCTATCAAAATCCAATAAACCATCAAAACCATTTAATGCAAAACAACCATTTTCTTTCAGATAATCATCCCCAAATAACTCACTAGAATCATTAATAATACCATCACTATTTTTATCTATAACTAATAATGCATCACTAGGAGAAACCCATCCGGTTTGTTTTAGCTTTCCATTGAACTCAAATAATACACCAAGATCATATGATAAAGTTTCCACACCATTATTATTTAAATCAATAATTAAAGGTGTTCTATATTCTTTTGCTATCATCTTTATTTTCTTTAAATTTTTCTTTGGCGTCTCTTCTAGTTTTATACCATTGACGCCAGATTTCTCAAGAAAATCACTCACAAAGTCAATACAATTGTTTGATATAAAATTATAATTCTCATTACCATCCGGGTTATTTTTAATTGAGTTATATGTATTAAACAAATTATTTAAATCATTGTGGAATATAGGCCCTTGCCCCACAATTGTCACAGATGATGCTTCTGAATATTTATTATGGTCATCGAACGAAATATTATCCGTATTTGTCAAATAGCTATTACCCGCACTAAAGCCTATTGATACACTTTCAAATTGGTTACTTTCCGGATTTGTACCTTTAAGACCAATAAATACATGACCAAAAGAAGAACCCCCTATACTTGTATTATCACCTACAACATCTATATATTGGCTATCTGGCGGAGCAATAAATATAGTAAAACTAGGACCTCCATAGCTAGAGAAACCATTATCATCTAGTTCGATTAACCGACTATCACCTTCATTCACGCTTTGTAAATAATGTTCCGGTATATATTCTTTAACTTCCATTCCCCCTCCTATTATCTTCATTTGTTTTTCATGTAGTTATCTATATCATTGAGATATTTATTACATTTATCGCTACCATTTTTCGAGCCAAGATTTGCATAATATCGTGCTTTATCAATATCTTTTATGTTTCTTTCATCATCAAAAAGAGTAATTTCAACTAAATAATCACAGACTAATACAGAATCTCGCCCTCCTTTTTCTATTATCTTATCTAGAATTAAATTTGCTTTATTTATATTTTTATCTAATACAACCCCTTTATAATGAAGTTTACTCATTTCAAATAACGCTATATTATTATCAGGATTTCCATTAACCGATTCAATTAAGTAATTAACAGCTTTTTTACAAATAAAATTAGGCATGGTAGGTTTAAAATCAAAATACTTACAATTAGAATCTTTAAGAAATAATTTAAACAATAATAAATTACTATTGGAATCTCCTGATGCTGCCTTTTCAACTAACAAGAAAAAATCTTTTTCATTTCTTGGTGGTGGATACTCATCATTAATAGACGGTTCATATATTAAATATTTGCTATCATAATTAAATGACAGCATCCTATATGATGGCATAATGACACCTCTTTTCAAATCTTGAGCTTTACACTCTAAAAAGACGAGGCTAAGTATAAAAAACATCAATTTCATATTATTCACTTTAAATAAAATAAACCATTAGAAATAATCAATTTATTTTTACAAATGGGAAAATATTGTAAATAACCCAAAAGAGTAATTTTAACCTTAATTAAAAACAAAAAAATCCAGCTATTTATTCAATAGCTGGACCCATTAATTTTTTTGAAGAATGATTTAAACTACAGCTCTAATGCCAACAGTTCTTCTATTGTTTGGCGGCGGCGAATTAATTGTGGTTTACCATTCACAAACATCACTTCCGGCAATAATGGACGGCTATTGTAGTTTGATGACATGGATGCACCATAAGCGCCAGTGTCATGGAAAACCAGAAAATCGCCAACTTTCACCTCGGGTAAAGCGCGGGTTACCACTAAACCGCCCTCTAACTGGGTAAATACATCTCCTGATTCACACAAAGGGCCAGCGACAATCGTGTCTTTTAGTTGAGCACCATCAACATTACGTCCATCCGTGGGTAATACCGAAATATGGTGATAACTGCCATACATCGCTGGACGCATTAGGTCATTAAAACCACTGTCTACAAGCACATAGTGACGGCTACCCATATATTTAACGGCTCGCACTTCTGCTAATAGTACCCCAGACTCAGCAACTAAATAACGGCCGGGTTCTATTTCAAGTTCAATTTTGTGCCCTAAGTGTTGTTCGATACGTTGGCGAGCGTTATCCCATAGGCTGTAATAATGCTGCACATCGATTAATTCATCACCTTCACGATAAGGGGTTGATAACCCACCGCCTGCTGAAATGGCATGAAGGTCAACCCCTGCGGTTGTGACTAACGCCACCATAGAATCACACACATCGGCAAGATGTTGATAGTCAACCCCTGAGCCAATATGCATATGGATACCAACTAGCGATAAATTGTAATGGCGAATTGTCTCTAACGCTGTAGGTAAATCTTCATGCCAAATACCGTGCTTACTATTTTCACCACCAGTATTGGTTTTTTGGCTATGGCCGTGACCAAAACCTGGATTGATGCGTAACCAAACAGGATGGCCAGCTTTTTGTTCGCCAATTTGCTCAAGCATGTCAATCGAGCCTGCATTCACAGGGATATCTAGATCAGTCACTTTCGCTAATGTGGCTCTATCGAGCACATCTGCTGTAAATACGATTTCAGAGTTCTCACGTCCAGGCTGGAACCCTGCCACCAAAGCACGTTCTATTTCTCCTAAAGAAACGGAATCGACTTTGACGCCCTGTTGTTTCATTAAGCGTAGGATATGAATATTCGAGCATGCTTTTTGCGCAAAACGCACGGTATCAAAAACTTGTAATTGCTTGATGCGCTCAATAATCACCGCGCTATCATAAACCCAAACAGGGCTACCGTACTGCTCGGGTAATACACGTAGATATTCAGGTGTTAAATATTGGCTTGTTGTCGTTGCGAATGAAGTCATTGTCTTTCTCGTTTGCAAGTTTTTATTATATTAAAAGCTATTATTCAAAGAATAATACGGGAAAAAAAATATCTATTTTGCTAAAGTCTATTCATATTTGATATAGACTTTATTTAAGGACTTCCTATGCAAGCTATTTCATGGCGGCACATTGAAATATTCCGTGCTGTAATGACTGCCCCCAACCTGACGGAAGCCGCTGCGCTGCTAAACACCTCACAACCGACTATCAGCCGTGAACTTGCTCGCTTAGAATACCTTTTACAGTTTAAATTATTCGATAGGGTCAAAGGACGTCTACAGCCAACAGCACAAGGGTTACGGTTTCTTGAAGAAGTCGAACGCTCTTATTATGGTTTGGAACGCATTAAAAACTCAGCGGAAACTATTCGACGCTTCGAACATGCCCAAATTTCGATAACCTGTTTACCTGCTTTCGCACAATCTTTATTGCCCCATGTTTGCCAATCGTTTATGGAAAATTACCCTGATGTCAGCATCACAGTGATCCCGCAAGAGTCTCCTGTTCTTGAAGAATGGTTGTCCGCTCAGCGTTACGATTTCGGTTTAACAGAACATTTGCAAATGCCACCGGGAACTGAACAACAAACACTGGGAAGTTTAAATGAAGTATGTGTCTTACCCGCAAGCCACCCTTTAGCCCAAAAAAAAGCCCTAACCCCCAACGATTTTCAAGACCAACGTTTTATTAGCCTATCATTAACTGACAGCTATCGTCAGTTGATTGACTCAACCTTTGCGGAGCACCATGTCGAGCGCAAAATGGTCATGGAAACGCATTCAGCATCATCTATTTGCGCTATGGCACTAAAAGGGATTGGGATTTCTATTGTTAACCCTTTAACTGCATTAGATTTTCATCAACAATCTGCTGGGAAGTTAGCTCTGCGCCCACTCAGCTTTTCGATTCCTTTTACCGTTAGCTTGATAAAACCTATTCACCGCCCTTCATCACAATTGACCAATATTTTTACTCAACATTTAGAGGATAACTTTAATCAAATAAAAACCCAGCTAATTTCCGCGCTGTTGCATCAATAACTGCCAGTGAGGTGAAGTTGCAAACCAATTAGCGAGATAATCAATCACCACTCTCAATGCAGTTGGCATTTTTTGCCGACTCGTATACACAGCGTAAATACCTAGAGGCATTGGCGTATATTCAGGTAATAGTTGAACTAACGCCCCTGAGGCCAAATGATCAGCAACAGAATAATATGGTTGCATAGAGATACCCGCGCCCTGCAATGTTGCCTCAGCGAGAAATACGGATTCATTCGCACTTAATCGCCCATCAACCAATACACTATGCTGCATACCTGCCTTTTCAAAGACCCATAAGCTACGACCAAAAAAATTGTAGGTTAAGCAATCGAGTAAAACTAAATCTTCTGGTTTTTCGGGATATTTTTTCCCTTTTAAAAAATCAGGTGAAGCACAAATGACAGAATGGCAAGTTGACAATGGTTTTGCGATTAAACTCGGCTCCAGTTGATTAGTAATACGGATAGCCAAGTCAATTCGTTCCTCTATTAAATTAACTGATTTATTCGATATTTGCATATCTATCGCCATATTCGGATAGAGTTTCATAAACTCAGCAATAGCCACAGAAAGCGCACTTTGGGCAATAGATTGTGAGCAACTAATGCGCACTAAACCGGATAATGCTTTTGCATCAAGCTCTTGCTGCACAGGGACCATTTGGGAAATAGCATTAAGTTGCAAAGATTGTTGATATACCCCTTCCCCCGCTGAAGTTAAACTTAATTTCCGCGTGGTACGATTTAATAAACGCACTCCCGCCCATTGTTCCATTTCTGACAAATAGCGAGTCACCATCGCTCTCGACATCTCTAATTTTTCTGCTGCCCCACTCAGACTGCCTTGTTCAACGATAGTAATAAATACTTCTGCTGCCTTTAATCTATCCATACCACTCTCATTTGACCGAATTACGCAACAAACAACACCTGATTATGGGGTTTTTCATCTTATCATTGCAATTTAATATACACGCCATGCAAAAAACAAGCTTTCCTGTATAACTTTATTTTAGGATACAACATGAAATTTACCTTATTAGCTGCAACCGCATTATTGGCTACAACGATGAATTTGGCTCAAGCTGAAACACTAACATTAGATGTTTATAATCCTGGAAATAACAGTGTATTTCCGGTTTCCTCTGAAATTATTAGCGGCTCAAGTGAAGTGGTGTTAATTGACGCACAATTTCAAAAAAATGATGCACAACAATTGGTTGATAAAATTAAAAAGCTCAACAAGAAATTAACCACGATTTATATTAGCCACTCAGATCCTGATTACTATTTTGGGCTCGATACCCTAACAAACGCCTTCCCTGAAGCTAAAGTGGTCGCGACAGCAAACACAGTTGAAGCCATTAAAGCAACTAAAGATGGCAAACTGGCTTACTGGGGCGGTGTATTAAAAGATGAAGCGCCTACCCATATTATTGTCCCTGAGGTTATTAAAGGAAATAGCTTCACAGTTGATGGTGAACGGCTTGAAATTAAAGGCCTTGATGGCGCTTCGCCAGATAGAACTTATGTCTGGGTTCCATCATTAAAAGCCGTTGTGGGGGGCGTTATTGTTTCTGACAATATTCATGTTTGGGTAGCAGATACACAAACAGAAGAGTCACGTAAAAATTGGCAGCAAACATTAAAAGACATCAAAGCACTGAACCCAACAATGGTTGTTCCCGGTCACTTTACGGGAGCATCTAAATTAGATAAAAGTACGGTTTCTTTTACTCAAAAATACTTACAAGATTTTGAAAATGCGGCAAAAACAAGTAAAAACTCAGATGAACTCATCCAAAAAATTGCGGTAAAATATCCACAATTAGATGACAAATCAAGTTTAGAGCTTAGTGCAAAAGTTGTTAAAGGCGAAATGCAGTGGCCTCAATAACCAAGTAATACTCACTATTACAGCCATTTTGCGCGGTATGTTCCGTAGCAACTCACTGAATGACTAAAAGCAATTTGGCTGATTTCACCGAATGATAGTGGTATTAATTTTTTGATGATAATGATACAACTTAACTCAAATTACTTAAAAAGATCAAATAGAGAGAACGATTATGAGCAACATCACCCTACACTATATTTATGACCCTTATTGCGGCTGGTGCTACGCCGCTGCGCCTTTAATCGAAATTGCCAACCAACACCCAAGTATCAACATTGAAATGCATGGTGGTGGTATGTTAGCTGGCAATGCTCGCCTACATTTAGATGATAATTTTCGCCAATATATTCTGCAATCTGATAAGCGTATTGCATCCATGACAGGGCAAGTATTTGGTGATGACTATATAAAGATGCTACACGAACCTAATTTGGTTATGGACTCAACACCACCACAAACCGCTATATTGGCTGCAACCAAGCAAAGCAAAGGCTTTGAGATGCTTAAAGCCATCCAAAAAGCGCACTATATTTCAGGACGCCACATTAAAGATACTGCAGTGCTTCTTGACCTCGCTAAAGATATCGACCTTGATGTAACACAGTATGTGTCTGACTACAGCGAGTGCGAACAACATGAAACCGCCAATCATATCACAAGCAGTAAGGCACTATTAGCGCAGTCAGGGGCATCTGGTTTTCCAACTCTGTTAATACAACAACAGGGTAAATGGTTACGTGTTCCATTACAGAATTACCTCGGTGAGCCAAGTAAATGGCAGCAGTTTTTAGATTCTTTGGTAACCGCAGCGTCTTAATAATCACCCTTTTTAATAAGCCGCTTTTCAAATATACGCATAAGGTTGTCATTTAATTTAATATTCAATTATTGATAAATACAACCATGTGCTAGCACTAATAATTAATGCGGGGCCAAATGGAATCGTCTTCGCTGTTTTAGCTATTTGCACCCCAGATAATGCCTCTGTGTGGGCTAGATTTGCCAGTTGCTTCTTTGGGGATATTTTAGGCAATAGCCCATACGTTACCCAATATTGTAATAGCCCCAGCCCTGCGGCAGTGCCCAAAAAGTAAGGTAACTCCCAAACTCCAAGCCAGGCCGAACAAGCTGCAACGAGTTTAAAATCCCCTCTCCCCATTTGTGGTTGATAAGTTTGTTTCTCAACCAATGTAACCACCATTAACATCACTAAGTAACTGATCAGTACTGCATAAATAGCTGAGACTACATTCCCACTTGGTAAGTGAATTTGATATAGCAACCCTAACCATAATAATGGGTACGTAAGAATATCAGGGAGATAACCTATTTTATTATCAATGATAAATAATGGTGTTATTAGATTAATATATAATGTTAAAAACAAAATAATACGTAAATTATTAGATGAATAATAAATTATAAAAATCAGCGCACTATATATTAGAAGTAGAACGGTATTTTTAATAATAATTTTGGATTTATCAAAATGGACAACCGGTAAATAAATAAGTAGTTTTTTAGTCGTAAAAAAGGATATTAACAGCATAAATAAAGAAAATAAAATACAAATAAAATCAATAATATTGATAGATTTATCATTTTGACATGATAATGTAAATTGCTCAGACGGCGAAATAATAGGTATGACCGTTGATATTAAAGTACAGAGTAACTCCCTCATATTAACTCCTTATTCCTTTATGGAGATAAAAATAAATATACTGTGAATTTCTGCTATCCCCAACACTTTAATTCCGTTGAGTAGAGTCGGTTTATTCGAATATCATGATCTTCTAGTTTACTTTCATCACTGTTTAAGATGTCACTTATGGCACAGACATACTATAAAAGGTCACTATTTCGTTATAAACTAGGTAGTAGCGCTTGAGTTTAACAATTCAACCCCCATATTCATCAAAGTTATATTATTTATTAACCCAGTCGGTACTAAGGAAAAGCTATGCGCGTTCCACGCATTTATCACCCAGAGCCTCTTCAAATAAACACAACAATTTCTCTTGGTGATGATGCTGCAAACCATGTAGGTCGGGTACTACGCATGACTGCGGGCCAAAAACTCGAACTTTTTGATGGCAGCAATCAAACCTTTAGTGCTGAAATTACTGAAGCTACTAAAAAAAATGTATTCGTACACATTGAAAATAGCCAGATTGACGATAGAGAATCCCCTCTCGATTTACACCTCGGGCAGGTCATGTCTCGTGGGGAAAAAATGGAATTTACCATCCAAAAATCTGTCGAACTCGGAGTTAATACAATAACACCTTTGTTATCAGAACGTTGCGGTGTTCGCCTAGATGGCGAACGGCTCGAGAAAAAATTACTGCAATGGCAAAAAATTGCGATTGCCGCCTGTGAACAATGTGGCCGCAACCGAATTCCAGAAATTCGCCCAGTCCAAACCCTTGAAGCCTGGTGTGCTGAAACTGACGGTGCATTTAAAGTCAATTTGCACCCACGAGCAACAGAAAGTATTAATACGTTACCCACTGAATTGAAGAAAGTACGATTGTTGATTGGCCCAGAAGGTGGCTTGTCAGCAGACGAAATTGCCATGACAGCAAATTATCAATTTACCGATATACTGTTAGGGCCTCGAGTATTACGAACAGAAACGACTGCGCTAACCGCTATCACAGCACTACAAGTGCGCTTAGGTGATCTGGGGTAAGGAGAAAAAATGATCAAGCTCGGTATAGTGATGGATCCTATTTCATCCATCAAAATCAAGAAAGACACCAGTTTTGCAATGATGCTGGAAGCTCAGCGTCGAGGTTATGAAATCCATTATATGGAAATGAATGACCTGTATTTATACCAAGGTGAAGCTCGCGCACAAACAAAAATCGTGACAGTCGAAGAAAACCCAGAAAAATGGTATGAATTTCATGGGGAACAAGATATCCCCCTAAGTTCACTTGATGCCATTTTAATGCGGAAAGACCCGCCTTTTGATACTGAATTTATCTATGCGACTTATATTTTAGAAAGAGCAGAACAAGCTGGCACCTTAGTTGTGAATAAACCGCAAAGCCTACGTGACTGCAATGAAAAACTCTTTACAGCTTGGTTTGCTGAGTTAACACCGGACACATTGGTCACACGCAGCCCACAAAAGTTGAGAGAATTTCACCAAAAACATGGGGATGTTATATTCAAACCACTAGATGGTATGGGTGGCGCTTCGATTTTCCGTCTTAAACAAGATGACCCAAATGTGGGCGTAATCATCGAAACGTTAACGGAGCATAGTTCCCGTTACTGCATGGCACAAAACTTCCTACCAGCAATTAAAGATGGTGATAAACGTGTCTTGGTAGTGGATGGTGAACCTGTTCCTTATTGCTTAGCACGAATTCCAGCTCAAGGTGAAACCCGAGGTAACCTTGCAGCGGGGGGCCGTGGGGAAGCTCGTCCATTAAGTGAAAGTGACTGGGCCATTGCACGTGCCGTAGCGCCAACATTAAAAGAAAAAGGCTTAATTTTTGTTGGCCTTGATATCATTGGTGACCGTTTAACCGAAATTAACGTGACCAGCCCAACATGTGCGCGGGAAATTGAAGCCGCATTTGATATCTCCATTACAGGTATGTTAATGGATGCCATTGAACGCCGTCTCAATAAATAATTTATAGTGGTGGTTTATCTTCACTGATGGCTTTTATTATTTTCACACAATAAAAGCCATCCGTTTTATTTACCACCTATAAGTTTGCCTTTTATTGTGTTCTCTCAATTGTTTTAAATTTGCTGGAGTCTAAGTTTGAATCTGCAAAACCATTTTCTTATCGCCATGCCATCCTTAACAGACCCTTATTTTGAGCAGTCGGTCGTTTATGTGTGTGAGCACAATGAAAAAGGGGCGATGGGGATTGTGATTAACAAGCCTATTGATGATTTTTCTGTCGATACGATGCTTAAAAAACTCGAAATTACGATTTCAAATAAAATTGATAATCGTAATTTAAAAAAACCTGTCATTGCGGGTGGTCCCGTGGCTGAAGAGCATGGGTTTATCTTACATACACCGATAAAAGGCTTTTTATCGAGTCTGCACTTAAATGATGAAGTGATGGTAACGACGTCAAAAGATATCTTAGAGACTTTAGGAGGTGAGCTATCCCCCGCAAACTCCTTAGTTGCGCTAGGTTATGCAAGCTGGGAACCTGGTCAACTTGAACGTGAAATCATGGAAAATAGCTGGTTAACCGTTGAAGCGTCTCCTGAGCTTATTTTTGACACACCAATTCATGAGCGCTGGACTGCTGCAGCGAAATTAATTGGTATTGATATTCATACTATTTCAATGCAAGCGGGGCATGCTTAATGTCTGGAAGAACTTTGTTAGCCTTTGATTTTGGGACCAAAAGTATCGGTGTGGCCGTTGGACAAGAAATTACAGGTACCGCACGACCATTAACCTCACTAAAAGCCAGTGACGGCCGCCCTGATTGGCAACAAATCGAAAAGTTACTTAAAGAATGGCAACCTCAGTTGGTTATTGTTGGCCTTCCCCTTAATATGGATGGTACGGAGCAATTGGTCACAAGCCAAGCCCGTAATTTTGCAAATCGAATTCATGGCCGTTTTGGTGTTAAAGTCGAATTACATGATGAACGTCTTTCCACTGTTGAAGCAAAAGCAGGCCTTTTTGAACAAGGTGGTTATCGAGCTTTGAGTAAAGGAAAAGTAGATTCTGCATCTGCTGTTGTGATCCTTGAAAGCTGGTTTGAGCAACATATTTAAATTTGCACGAATTTGAGGTTATTTTTCGTCTTAACCTCATGCAAAGGTGCCGTTCTAACGTAATTTGCTTTACACTATGGTCTACAGTCGCTATTCATGTATAACATGAATAAAATAGTATTGAATAAACCATATTGAATAAAATAATGACCATTCAAAATAATATCTCTGATGTTACAGCGCGTATTCATCATGCCGCAGTAGAATGTCAGCGCTCACCACAAGACATTACCCTATTGGCTGTCAGTAAAACCAAACCTTGTGAGGCTATTTTAGAAGCTATAGAGGCAGGTCAACGCCAGTTTGGTGAGAACTATGTGCAAGAGGGCGTTGAGAAAATTCAATATTTCTCTGATAGAAATGACTTAGTTTGGCATTTTATCGGCCCATTACAATCAAATAAAAGTCGCCTTGTCGCTGAGCACTTTGATTGGTTCCATACCTTAGACAGAGCAAAAATCGCTCAGCGCTTAAATGACCAACGTCCAAATGGAAAAGCGCCCCTCAATGTGCTAATTCAAATCAATATCAGCGATGAAAACAGTAAATCAGGTATAACGCTAGCAGAAGTTGCAGACCTTGCGGCACAAATCGCTACGATGCCAAACCTTGTGTTACGCGGCCTGATGACGATCCCTGCACCTGAAACGGATTATGAACGCCAATGTGCTGTGTTTCATCAAATGAATGAGGCATTTAAGCAATTGAAAACCACTTATCCCACTATTGACACGCTTTCAATGGGGATGACTGACGATATGCGTGCAGCAATCCATTGCGGCTCAACACTTGTTCGCATAGGAACCGCTATTTTTGGCGCTCGCCAATATCACCAATAAGATAGGAGAACAGAATGCAACATCGTAAAATTGCCTTCATCGGCGCCGGAAATATGGCTCACGCCATCATTGCTGGGCTGGTTAACCATGGTTACCCTGCATCGATGATCACGGTGTGCTCTCCTACACCTGTACGTCGAGACAAACTGGCCGAACAATATGGCATTATCAGCAGTAATGATAACTTGGCTGCAGTCAAAGCCGCTGAAGTCATTATCCTAGCGGTTAAACCACAAATGATGAAAGAAGTGTGTGAACCGCTGCAAAATGCCACAAACTTTAACCAAAAATTAGTACTGACTATCGCCGCGGGGATCCCCGCTGAGCGGTATAATGATTACTTTGCACACCAACTGAATTTAGTACGCATCATGCCAAATACACCATCGTTGGTGGGTAAAGGCGTTAGCGGGTTATTCGCTCAAGGGAAGGTTTCTGCCCCAGACAAACAGTTTGCTCAAGAACTGATGCAAAGTGTTGGCTCCACGATTTGGTGCCAACAAGAGCAAGACATCAATAAGATTATTGCTATTACCGGTAGCTCCCCTGCCTATTTCTTTCTATTTATGGAATCAATGCAGCAAAAAACAGAACAACTCGGTTATGATAAGCAACAAGCTCGAGAGCTCGTTCTTAATGCAATTGAAGGGGCTGTAGAACTGGCTAAGTCACAAAGTGACACGGACTTTTCAGCTTTACGTGAACAAGTCACCTCTAAAGGCGGTACCACCGCGATGGCTTTAGAGCAATTTTATAATGGAAATCTTCCGCAAATTGTTGCCGATGCAATGCAAAGCGCAATAAACAGAGCAGAAGAAATGGAAAAACTTTTTTAAATTAATCGCGGAATTCGCCATGCAGACCTTAGTATTCGTCGTTACTACCCTGATCCAACTGTATATTTTTGTATTACTGCTGCGCGTATGGATGCAGTGGGTGCGTGCAGATTTTTATAATCCCTTTTCAAAATTTGTTGTTAAAGCAACACAACCTATCGTTGCACCATTGCGCCGAGTCATTCCTTCTTTTGGCGCGATAGATACCGCTTCAGTGGTTGTTGCGTTTGTTTTAGCCATTGCAGCCATTATCTTTGGTATGTGGGCAACTAACTTACTCCCTATTTTAGGGATAAGCATTTTACCTATGGGACTGATTTTATTATTAACCTATACCGGTAAATTAATTTTTTGGATGATTTTAATCCGTGCAATTCTAAGTTGGGTTAGCCAAGGCCGTAACCCTGTCGATTATTTATTATACCAATTAACCGAACCTTTAATGGCGCCAATCCGTCGTATCATTCCTGCTATGGGCGGGTTAGATTTCTCTGCAATGATTGTGATGTTTATTTTAATCGCATTGAATTACCTGCGTGTAGATATCTCACTGATGATTGACCCATCATTGACTGCAATGATGTATTCCATTGGTATTATGTAAAAACGAGTTTTAAATAATGCAAAAAGTTGTTTTAGCCACCGGTAACCCCGGAAAAGTGAATGAGTTAGCTGGCCTACTACGTGATTTTGGGATGGATATCGTCGCACAAACCTCATTAGGTGTTGAGTCCGCAGAAGAAACGGGCTTAACTTTTATTGAAAATGCGATCCTAAAAGCGCGTCATGCAGCGGCACAAACCGGGTTACCCGCAATTGCTGATGATTCAGGAATTTCCGTTGATGCCCTTGGTGGCGCACCGGGGATTTACTCTGCCCGCTACGCAGGTGAAGAAGCAACAGACGAGCAAAACCTAGTTAAGCTATTAGAAGCAATGAAAAATGTGCCTGACGACCAACGTCAGGCTCAGTTTAACTGTGTGTTAGTTTATTTGCGACATGCCGAAGACCCTACGCCATTAGTATTCCATGGCCGTTGGCACGGTATCATCACCCGTGAACGCAAAGGCCAAGGCGGCTTTGGTTATGACCCCATATTCTATGTTCCTGAATTAGGTTGTACCTCAGCAGAGTTAACTAAAGCGGAAAAGCAAGCCGTTTCACATCGTGGAAAAGCACTCACAATGATGTTGGATGCGCTAAAGAATGCTTAAATTACCCCCGCTGAGCCTGTATATCCATATCCCTTGGTGTGTACAAAAGTGCCCTTATTGTGACTTCAATTCACATACGCTTAAAGGTGAGATCCCTCAGCAAGAATATGTGGCGCACTTATTAGCCGATTTAGACACCGATGCAAAATTAGTTGCAGGACGTTCGGTGAAAACTATTTTTATTGGGGGCGGAACCCCCAGTTTATTAAGTGCTGAGTCAATGCAAGCTTTAATGGATGGCGTACGTCAGCGAATTGATTTAGACCCACATGCAGAAGTTACCATGGAAGCAAACCCTGGTACTGTTGAAGCTGGCCGTTTTGCAGGTTACCAAGCCGCAGGAATTAATCGTATTTCTATTGGCGTACAAAGCTTCGGTAACGATAAATTAATCACTTTAGGGCGTATTCATGGTGCTGATGAAGCGAAGCGCGCTGCTCAGTTGGCTAGTAATCTTAATTTAAGAAGCTTTAACCTCGATTTAATGCATGGGTTACCCGCGCAAACTCAAGTTGAAGGTTTATCTGATCTGCGCCAAGCTATTGAACTTGCCCCTCCGCACCTGTCTTGGTACCAACTCACTATTGAACCTAACACTCAATTTGGCTCACGCCCTCCGGTATTACCCGATGACGATACGCTGTGGGATATTTATACTGAAGGCCATAAATTATTGAGTGCGGCAGGTTACCAGCAATATGAAACATCCGCCTATGCTAAACCCGGTTACCAATGCCAACACAACCTCAATTACTGGCGCTTTGGTGACTATTTAGGCATCGGTTGCGGCGCTCATGGAAAAATTTCTTTTGAAGATGGTCAAATTTTACGAACCGTAAAAACAAAACATCCTCGAGGTTATATGGAGGGCCGTTATATACACCAATCCCATGACGTTGACGCATCCGATAGACCATTTGAATATTTCATGAACCGCTTTCGCCTACTTGAAGCTATGCCACGCGCTGAATTTACCCAATATACAGGGTTGCCAGAATCAATCGTTAGAGCGGCCATTGATGAAGCTTTAGCTAAAGGCTATATCACAGAAACCGTGAATGAATGGCAGATTACAGAGCATGGAAAACTGTTTCTCAATTCTCTATTAGAGCTATTTTTAGGTGAAGAGTAACCGCTGTTCGGTTCATTTAGAAATTACTTCACTGATAAATTAGATGAAAGCCCACTTCAAACGAAGTGGGCTTTTGTTTAGAGATAAAAATGAAATAGACAAGAATAACAATTGAGGTAATACATATTGCCACCATCAATAAGACAGTGGCAGATATCTGTTATAGAGCATTCACCACCGCATTAACTTGCTCTGTTAAGCTAACTAAACCACCACCTGACAAATACCATAAGTCAGATTGCAGGTAAGTAATTTTGCCATCTTTATAAGCTTTGGTTTCTTGAATGTTGCTATCTTCAAATACGGTTTTATCCAATTTACCTGCACCAATCGCTTCGCTACGGTCAACAATCAGGATCACATCTGGGTTAGCTTGAGCAATCGTTTTGGTATCTACAACACGGCGTTTGGCTTTATCTGCACTTTCATCAACCGGTAAGTCAGCGCGTTGTGCTTTCACAACGTTGTAAACAACAGCCTGGCTATTTGGAATTAATTTGCCGTCATTATGCATTAATACTAAAACTTTTTTATTGGAATCAGCCGCTTTCTTCTGGGCATCTGCGATGACTTTATCTAATTGGACTAACTGCTCATCAACCGCTTTTTGGTTACCATAGAGCTCACCAATTACACCAATGTTGGCTTTTACAGAATCAATATAGTGTTTGCTATCAGAGCCTAAATTGATGGTGGGTGCAATTTTTGATAACTCATCATAAGACTTACCTTGACGACCTGTGATCACAATCAGATCAGGTTTTAATTGCGCGATTTTGGCTAAATCAGGTTGTTTCATTCCACCTGCATTTTCCATTGATGCAGGAATACTGCCTTTTATATAAGCAGGAGCATTGCCAGTTGGTAGTGCAACAACCTTGTCACCTAAGCCGAGTTTTTGCATTGAGTCATAAACACCGAAATCAAACAGAACCACTTTTTGTGGTTTTTTCATGACTTCAGTTTCACCTGATAGGTGTTTGATCGTCACTTTTTCAACGCCTTGTGCTGTAACCGCATTTGGAGTGAAAGTGGTAGATTCAGCGCTAAGAGCAAAAGGCGCAGAGAATGACAACACAGAAACAAGCAGAGCAGGAATGAATTTTTTCATTTAAATGATCCCAATTTAGTCATTAAGCCAAACCCGCATTGTAAAGTGAGTAGCTTAGATGTCAATCAAATAAGAATCAATTTCATTTTCATTCCCATTAATGGAGTTAATATCACACAAATTGATGATAACGATAATATAGATAAATAAAAAAACAGTAATGTACAAAAATACATTACTGTTCATAAGGTTATTATTGATTTTAAATCTATTAGTGACTTTTGATTGAATTAAGTAATGAGACGCGTTGTTGCTCTATTGAAGTCACTTTAGAACAAACTTGTTGGCCGAATTGCTGGAAGCTTTTCTCTTGTTTTTTCCATTCAGATTCGAGTTCTTGTTGTAACCCGCCTAAGTTACCTAGCATACCTTGTAACGCTTTATTGGCATCGCCACCCGATAATAATTGCTTACGTCCCATCTCGTTAATGCTGTCTTGTAAAATACCACCTAAGCTTTCATTGACTAACTCGCGCCCTTTCGTTTCAACTGTTTTCATGGCTTCATGGTGAAACACATAACCATTGGGACGAGTCTCAATAATTTGGTTGATTTGCCCATTAAGATCTTTTTCTAATTTTGTTAACCGGTTACGAATATTGCTATCGCTGCCAACCACTTTAACGACAACTTTGTCTATCGTTTCCCTTGAAGTTGATAATTTTTTTTCTGATTCTTGTTTTATCCAAGGTAAATCCTGACGAATATCGGCTTGGTAACGAATAGCTTGCTGTTTTTGCGCCTCTGTTGCAGCCACATTTTTACCGTTAAGTGTAATCTCACCGTTTGGCGTAATTTTTAAATCACCACTCGCACCAATAACTTGCACACTTTCGGGCGTCATAAAGATGTCATCCTTTGGCGTTACAGAACAGTTATAATCTGCAGCTTGGCTCGTCGCACAAGCAAGGAGTGAAAAAGCAATTAATGTACGGCGTAACATAAAATCTCCTAGTAGAGCATTAATTAAAAAACAGAACGCCCAATTCGTTTCGATAATAGCTCTAAAGCCGCACAGCCGACTAAAGAGTTCCCTGCCGAGTCTAGCTCAGGTGACCAAACCGCGACGGTAAATTGGTTTGGTACTACGCAGACAATACCCCCGCCAACGCCAGACTTGCCAGGCATTCCTATCCGAAATGCAAACTCACCAGAGCCGTCATACATACCACAAGTCATCATTAATGCATTGATTTGCCTTGATTGTAGTGGCGTGATGATGGGGTCAATAGAGCAAGATGACATTCCTTGCGATGTTAAATAGGAAAAACATCTCGCTAATTCAACACAGTTCATACTTAGAGAGCAATAATGAAAATAAGTTTCGAGAACCGTTAAAACATCATTTTCAAAATTCCCAAAGGATTTCATAAGATAAGCAATGGCCGCATTACGGCTGGCATGTTCGAGTTCTGAGCGAGCGACAACTGTGTCATAGCTAATGTCCGGTTCACAGGATAACTTCCGGACAAACTCCAACATACGCTGTTTTGGTGCGCTTAAGCGTGATTGCAGCATATCAGCGATAACAATGGCCCCCGCATTGATAAACGGGTTTCGAGGTATCCCCTTTTCCATTTCGATTTGAATTAGCGAATTAAAGGGTAGCCCGGAGGGTTCTTTACCTACGCGGCTCCAGATTTCCTCTTCTTCATAACGCGTCATTGCAAGCGTAAGGCTCAATACTTTTGAAATAGATTGAATTGAAAAGCGTTGGTAGGCATCACCCGCTGTAAAAATCTCACCATCGAGGGTGGATACCGCAATACCTAAATGATGGGAAGACACACAACCTAAAGCAGGAATATAATTTGCAACACAACCTTGCCCAATCAGTGGGCGAACTTGGTCTAGGATATCGTTGAGTAGCTGGTTAGAAAACATGGCGCTCAAAACGTTGACTCCAGATAGTATTTGCAACAGAAAATAAAGGCACCCAATTTTTGGATGCCTCTTCAAGCGACTGAAAGTTCAGTTTATTTATTGAGGTTAACTCAATAAAATTATTCTTCCCACCAAACATCAAAAAGCTCAGAAACGACGACGTCATTCATCCCTTTTGATTTTAGCCAGTTTTCAACAATTTGACGGTGCTCTTCGGTACATTTGCCAATTTTTTGTAGGCAAACGATCCCTTCCCAGCTCATATAGCCACTTGCTTCAAACGCTAAACCATTCGGTTCAATCGCTTCTGCAATCAGTTGGTCAACGGTGCTGTCAACTTCCTCAATCGGCGTACCTTCTTTAAAGCTCCACTTAACAGTAAAGCCTAACTCTTGGAACTCATCCAAGCGTAATTTTTTACGTAAACGACGACTACGTGGTTGTTTAGCCATTATTTGATCCTCTCAAACATTAAATCCCATACACCGTGCCCTAACCGCTGGCCCCGCTTTTCAAATTTTGTTTCTGGTCTTGTTTCTGGACGAGGAACGTAATCACCTGATGGCGATAAGTTTTTATACCCTTCGACACTCGTCATCACTTCAAGCATGTGCTCTGCATAAGGCTGCCAATCTGTTGCCATATGGAAAACACCACCGATAACTAGTTTACTACGAATTTTTTCTGCAAACGGAACTTGCACAATACGGCGCTTATTGTGTTTCGCTTTATGCCATGGGTCAGGGAAAAATAACTGAACCATTTCAAGGCTTCCATTTGGGATCATGCAGTCTAAAACTTCTATTGCATCATGGCACATCACCCGTAAATTGGTGACATTTTCTTCTTTTGCTGATGCTAAACATGCGCCAACTCCGGGAGCATGAACTTCGATACCTAAAAAGTTTTTATCTGCATTTTGAGATGCCATGGTCACCAATGAGGCGCCCATCCCAAACCCAATTTCCAAGGTAACTGGATTTGAGTTATTAAATACTTTGGCAAAATCAAAAGGCTCATTGATAAAATCGATGCCTTTTTCTGCCCATTCTTTTTCTAATGCGTCTTCCTGACGTTTTGTCAGACGCCCTTGACGGCGGACAAAACTACGGACTCGGCGCATAACCCGCCCATCTTCATTATATTCGGGGGAGATAACATTATTGATCATAATAAAGGTTCTAAAATGAATGCCCAATTAAGTTAATGTGCCAACAATCAAGTTTATAAGGTGATTGGTTACCAAACCTATCAGTTTACAGCCCTAATGCCCCAAGTTGCAGTGAATAACCTTACCCTTGAAGCATGATGGATATCGGAGTTTAGCAAAACTTCCACAAGGATGCAGTTGATAATTAGCTAACTTTACACTAAACAACACAATAGCGGTTTACAGCCCTCTTCGTCTATGTTGCAATTCCTGCCATCACTGGAAATATCAATAAAAAATAAAATTATCAATGGAAGCTCAACAATTTTCATCTGCAGTGCTTAACTGGTATCACAAATACGGTCGTAAAACGTTGCCATGGCAACAGGAAAAATCGTCCTACCATGTTTGGTTATCAGAAGTCATGCTGCAACAAACCCAAGTGAGTACTGTAATCCCCTATTTTGAGAAGTTTATCTCTCGTTTTGAGGATGTTACCGCCCTTGCCAACGCACCTCTTGATGAAGTTTTACACCTATGGACAGGGCTCGGTTATTACGCTCGGGCTCGGAACCTCCATAAAGCCGCACAAGTGATTGCGACTCAATATGGTGGCTCATTTCCCACTACATTTGATGAAGTATTAGCGCTACCAGGTGTTGGCCGGTCCACAGCCGGGGCAATTTTGTCATTATCACAAAAACAGCATTATCCTATCTTAGATGGTAATGTTAAACGTGTATTAGCTCGAGCTTATGCGGTTGATGGTTGGCCGGGTAAAAAAGAAGTCGAAAATCGCTTGTGGGAAATCAGTACTGATGTCACGCCAAAAGAGGGAGTTGAATTTTTTAACCAAGCGATGATGGACTTAGGTGCGATGGTCTGTACTCGCAGTAAACCAAAATGTGAGCTGTGCCCACTTAATTTTGGCTGCATGGCCTATGCCAATCATTCATGGCAAAACTACCCAGGCAAAAAGCCTAAACAGAAAATTCCTGAAAAAAGTGCTTGGTTTCTAATTATGCAGCACGGTGATAGTGTGTGGTTAGAACAACGCCCACCATCCGGTATTTGGGGCGGGTTATTTGCCTTCCCACAATTTAATTCTTTAGAGCAACTCAATGACTGGCTGAATGAATCAGGCCTTGAACATACTCAATTAGAGCAATTAATTTCCTTCCGTCACACATTTAGCCATTTTCATTTAGATATTATCCCTGTAAAAGTTAACATTCAGGCATTTAATTCTGCCATGGATGAAGGCAAAGGACTCTGGTATAACTTACACTTAGGCGCAACTATCGGCCTTGCTGCCCCAGTTGAAAGTTTACTAAAACAGCTCGCCTTACTACCTGATATTTGAGGAAAAATTAATGAGTAGAACCATTTTTTGTACATTTTTACAACGTGATGCTGATGGGCAAGATTTTCAGCTTTACCCAGGTGAGTTAGGAAAACGTATTTTTAACGAGATTTCAAAAGAAGCGTGGAGTCAATGGATGACAAAGCAAACCATGCTTATTAATGAAAAGAAACTCAATACCATGAACCCTGACGACCGTAAAATGTTAGAACAAGAAATGATTAATTTCTTGTTTGAAGGCCACGATATCCATATTGATGGCTATACACCTGAAAAATAATCTGTTTGTCTACCTACTGAGTAGGTAGACTTTTGCCCCAAGACTGTGAATCGTATGAAAAAACTATTTGCGCTGAGTTTGTTAATTCCCTTAATTGTTTCTTGTTCTAGCAAGCAAAAATCTGACTTTAACCCTAATTATGTCAAAGATACCAATGGGTTCGATATATTAATGGGCCAATTTGCCCACAATATTGAGAATATCTGGGGCATTAAAGAAGTGTTAATTGCAGGCCCAAAAGACTACGTTAAATATACCGATGAATACCGAACTCGTAGCCATATTAATTTTGATGCGGGAACCATCACGGTTGAGACAATTTCAGCAATAGAACCTTCACAGCACCTAAAGAAAGCCATTGTCACCACCTTATTAATGGGCGATGATCCTAATTCCATTGACCTCTATTCTGACATTAATGATATTCCTCATAGCAAAGAACCCTTTTTATTTGGCCAAGTGCTAGATAACACAGGAGAAGCTATTCGTTGGGAATGGCGAGCCACAAAGTTTGCTGATTATCTGATAGAAAATAAAATGCAACGCCGGCAGTCTGGTATGAATATTGTTTGGTCAGTAACTATGCAACTAGTACCAAACCATTTGGATAAACGGGCTCATAAATATTTACCTTATATTAAAAAATCTTCAGCCAAATATGGTGTTGATGAATCATTAATCCTCGCTATCATGCAAATTGAATCAAGTTTCAACCCTTATGCGGTTAGCCGTTCTGATGCACTTGGTTTAATGCAGATAATGCCAAATACAGCAGGGAAAGATGTTTTCCGCTCACAAGGGAAATCCGGTGTACCTAGCCGTAGCTATTTATTTGACCCAGAGAAAAATATTGATACAGGTACTGCTTACTTAGCTATATTGCAAAACAGCTACTTAGGCGATATTCGTAACCAGACCTCACGCCGCTACGCGGTCATCACTGCCTATAATGGCGGAGCTGGTAGCGTATTACGTGTCTTCCACAGTGATAAAAAACAAGCCGCACAACGTATTAATAATTTAGAGCCTGGAGAAGTGTATGAAACTTTATCCACTAAACACCCAGCGGCTGAGTCACGTAATTATCTGATTAAAGTGAACAAAGCACAGAAAAATTATCTCCGCTAAAATTTTTCCAATATTGCATGCCAGCCAAAATCGATTTTAAGGCTGGCATTTGTTATTAACCTTAATAATTTTATGTATATTCGATTAAAAACTGGCTAACATGTTGAAAAAAAGCGCATACAGTCAAAAGTTTATTGAAAGCGCCTTGACTCAACCAATGAAATCAGGTTTAATACGCTCCGTTGCCCGGATAGCTCAGTCGGTAGAGCAGGGGATTGAAAATCCCCGTGTCCTTGGTTCGATTCCGAGTCCGGGCACCACTAATTTTCAACAGACGTCAATCGACGTCTGTTTTTGTTTGTAACGCCCACTAAAATTAACACTCCGCCAAAGTTTCAATTCAACTGAATTCTATTCGACTCTACCCACATCCCCCCTACTGTGCGGATACAATTGCAGGTATCGCAGCTCTATATTATTTAACACACAACATTAAAGATTCACCTTTAGCTATTACATACCTTCAATTGCATTTTGAAATACGAGCAGTATATGGAGTTTCAAGCCCCTTTCATTGGCGACAATAAGGTCAAATATAGCTCTGCAATTACCATCGAAGTCAAAACAATGAATTGACCTTGATGGAAGAGAAGATTCCTCGATTAAATTCATTTTGCACAGGCTCACATTCAGGGTAAGACATTCCCCTACCATATATAAGCGCATGGTATGCTTTTTATACCAGAGTAGGAACAAATTAGGTTCCTACAAATTATAAAAAATAATATTTTTTACATAATAAGAAGAAATTAATGAAACTATTTATTTTTTTTACGCGCCTACCACTAAGGGTACAAATTATCGTTTTAGTCGTGACTGTGCTAGCACTACCACTTATCGTAGCTAACATCCAGATTTCAAAAGATATCGATGACCGTTTGCATTATGAAGCGGCTGATAAAGCCGAAGTCGTAGCAGATGTTATCGCCTTATCCCCCATAGTCGCCAAAGGATTGGTAAACCCAACTCAAGAGGCATTACAAGAAATACAAGATTACTCACAATCCGTTCAAAGTGTTTCTGGTGTTGAATTTATTGTGGTGATTGATATGAATGCTATCCGAATATCCCACCCTGATGTCGCTAAAATCGGCAAACCGATGGAAGGCGGCGATGAAAAGCGTGTACTTAGAGGTGAAAGTTATAATTCTTCCGCAAAAGGTTCACTGGGATTTTCCTTGCGGGCATTCAAACCTATTTTTGATGCACAAAGTCAGCAAGTCGGTGCTGTCGTCGTTGGTATTATGTCCAATAGCATCGACCAAACCATCGAGCAGGTTAATCAACCAATCCGCTCTGCCCTTACACTAGCTCTGTTGATTGGTATTGTACTGGCTATCGGGTTATCTAACAGTATCAAAAAAATTCTGTTTGGCCTTGAACCATTGGAAATTGCTCGTCAATTGGGAGAACGTAATGCTGTGCTCGCCTCTGTCCGAGAAGGGATTATCGCTGTTGATCGTGATGCCAGATTGACAATGGTCAATAGCGAAGCCAAGCGTATTTTAAGCCTTGCGGGGATCTCTCCTGATTTAATCGGTAAAAAAGTAGAAAAATGTATTCCACATACTCGTCTGCTCGACGTACTCCTCTCAGGAGAATCAGAGTTCGATCGTGAACAAAATCTTCATGGAATATCGATATTAACCAATCGAGTTCCTTTGTATGCCAACGGTCAAATCATCGGTGCAATCGCAACATTTCGTGATATGTCGGAAGTGAGCAAGCTAGCTGAAGAGCTTACTGGTGTGAACCGTTATGTAGAGGCATTACGCGCATCTGCACATGAACACCTCAATAAACTCCACGTTATTAATGGATTAGCACTAGGTGGAAATCGACAAGTGTTACTTGAGTATTTGTCTGACATTATTAATGAAAATAAAAGTGAGCAAGCTTTCATCAATGATGCCATTCGGGATCCTATTTTATCAGCATTCTTATCGGGCAAATTCAGCCGCGCTAAAGAAATGGGTGTCGATCTGGTTATTGATATCAATGATGTCGTTCCTGAAATTCAACAACCCAGTGTGAGCCATGCGCTAGTGACGCTATTAGGAAATTTGTTAGACAATGCCTTTGATGCTGTACAACTTTCTGAAACGAAAGAGGTCATTCTTCATTTAGCGCTAAAAAATAATAAATGGTACATCGAAGTCAGTGATAGTGGCTCAGGAATGCCAGCAGAAAATATTCCACAAATATTTCAACGCGGGTTTTCCACAAAAGGTGAGCATCGGGGAATTGGCTTATTTTTGGTTAGTGCAACGTTGGATAAGCTAAATGGCACAATGGACGTATTTAGCCATGTTGGCAGTGGCATGACATTCGCCATCTATATTCCTGCAGAAGTAATTAATGGAGGTAGTGATGATTAATGTCTTAGTTGTCGAAGATGACCCAATGGTAGCTGAATTAAATAAAGGCTATCTAAATATGATTGATGGGTTTTCATTAGTTGGAGTAATTAATAGTGGTACTGAAGTCCTTGAGTTCATGAAGAACCATGATGTTTCGCTGTTGTTGCTCGATATTTTTATGCCAGGATTAGATGGTCTTAGCCTGCTTAAAGAGATCAGAAAAAACTATTCAAATGTTGATGTTATTATGGTCACTGCCGCCCGAGGTGGTGCTGATATCCAGAGAGCATTACGCCTAGGAGCCATTGACTATATTGTTAAACCTTTTGTTTTTGAACGATTTCAATCTGCGCTCGTTAGCTATCATGAACGAGTCAAATTGTTAACAGATGAAAGTAACCTAAGCCAAGCGGCTATCGATAGCCGCATCTTTGCTAAAGAAACACAAAGCCATAAAACGCCAAAAGGCATAGAGCATGAGACATTGACAAGAATTCAGTCTATCGTTCGAGAGCAAACTAAACCGTTTGATGTTCAAGAACTTGTGCCTATCGTAAAACTATCGCGCATATCATTAAAAAAATATCTCGACTATCTGGTCGAGATAGGTGAGCTATATAGTGAACTTGCCTATCGTGGTCAAGGTAGGCCAGTGACACTTTATCGATTAATCCGTTAGTATTTTCACCTAAAATCAATCGTGATCTGCATAACATTGTTATGCAGAACTTATGCTAATTACGTGATAATGGTCGCGATATTCCTAACTAACCAACAGCTAAACCGTGATTCAACTCCCAAATTAAACTTTTAAAATTAACTGCTTACATAAGTTTCATAATGCTTAACTAAGTTTCAGATGCGAGACGATGACGTCATGTTTACACCAAAATGGCTCCGACTATAAAAGGAGTCCCATAATGGAAAAAGACGTTCAAATTACCACAGAAGCAGTTAAGCCGAAATTTTGGCAAACAAAAATTGGGCCGCTACCACTTCCACTTTATCTTATCCTTGCAACTATTATTATCTTGGCGTCAGTATTCGGGAAATTGCCTTCAGATATGTTAGGCGGTATTGCCGTAATGATGATAATCGGTATGTTACTTGGTGATATCGGGATGCGCGTACCGATCCTCAAAGACATTGGTGGACCTGCTATTTTGTCCATTTTCGTTCCATCCGTCTTAGTTTTCTACAACCTGATCAACCCAACGGCAGTTGCCGCGATTTCATCATTCACTAAAACTTCAAATTTCCTTTATTTCTACATTGCTTGTTTAGTATCTGGAAGTATTCTCGGCATGGTACGTGCTGTACTAATCCAAGGCTTCTTAAGGATGTTTGTTCCACTAGCAATCGGTACCATTGCTAGCTGTATCGCGGGGGTTGCCGTTGGTTCATTGACAGGACTCGGTGCATACCACTCCTTCTTCTTCGTTGTTATTCCTATTTTATCAGGTGGAATTGGTGAAGGTATCTTACCGCTATCCGTTGCTTACTCAGAGATTTTGAATCAATCACCAGACAAATTTATTGGAATGTTAGTACCTGCAGCCATGTTAGGTAACTTATTTGCCATCATGTCCGCTGGCTACCTGCGTCATTTAGGTGTGAAAAAACCACATCTAACAGGTAACGGAACCTTAGTGCGATCAGGTGATATTGATTTAAGTGCTAAGAATGAAAACCAACCGATTGACTTTGGTTTAATGGGAGCGGGCCTGATAATCGCATGCTGTTTCTATCTGTTTGGTATGTTAGCCAATTACTTTATTCCAATCCCTGCACCTATCATTATGATCCTGTCCGCTGCACTGGTAAAAACGCTTGGTATTATGCCACGTGAGATGGAACTGGGTGCTTATCAACTGTATCGCTTTGTTGCACAGAACCTGACTTGGGCGCTTTTAGTCGGTGTCGGTGTTCTATATACCCCTTGGAATGAAGTCGTTGCTGCTATTACCCCTGCTTATATTGCTACCGTTGCCGCAACAGTACTCGCGATGATTTCAAGTGGTTTCTTCATTGGCCGTTATCTCAATATGTATCCAATTGAATCTGCCATGGTCACTGGCTGCCATAGTGGCTTAGGTGGAACTGGTGATGTCGCTATTTTATCTGCGGGTAACCGTATGGAATTAATGCCATTTGCTCAAATCGCCACGCGTTTAGGTGGAGCTTGTGTTGTGGTGTTGGCTGCAATTTTAATGCGTGTAATTAGCTGAGTACTTAGGAGGCGACATAATGACTATCAAAAAAGGCCATGCCGGAACCTTAGAATCTAACGACATCATGATTTTTGTCGAAGAGAAACCCGCCAATTCCGGTATTCAAATTGAATTAACCAGTATCGTAGAGGCGCAATTTGGCCAGGCCATCCGCTATACATTACAAGAAGAAGCCAACAAAGCAGGTTTTCCTGACATTTATATCAAAGCCATAGACAAAGGCGCCCTAGACTGCACTATCCGCGCGCGAATGCAAACGGCTATTCAACGAGCGAATAGCATGACAGCGGAGGAAAACGAATAATGGACCTACTTAGAACACTACTATTTTTACCGGGTAATAATGCAGGAATGCTACAAAATGGGGGCGTTTTCGGAGCTGATGCGGTGATCCTCGATTTAGAAGATGCGGTATCGCCACCAGAAAAAGATGCGGCTCGCACTCTCGTCAGCCATGCATTGCGTAAAGTAAGTTATGGCAATAGCCATAAAACCGTACGTATTAATCCGCTTGACGCAGGAGGAGAACAAGATATTGCAACCATCGTTCCTTGTGAACCTGATGCACTAATGCTGCCTAAAATCGACAATCCTAAAATGATACACGATATTGTCACCCTGATTAAACGCGCAGAAAAACCGGGACAAAAAACCGTTAGAATTATTCCTTTGTTAGAGACACCGCAGAGTATTATTCATGCCTATGATATAGCAGTTGCGGATTCTCGTGTTTGGGCTATTAGCTTTGGTGCAGAGGACTACACCGCTTCACTGGGGGCGATACGCTCCTCCTCCGGTGAAGAAATTTTATCGGCAAGAACCACTATCATCAATGCAGCCGCTGCCGCGGGGATTGACTCCATCGATACCCCATTTACTGATGCCCAAAATGAGGTAGGCCTTGAGCGAGATTCACTTTTCGCTCGTCAGCTAGGTTTCAAAGGAAAGCTAGCTATCAACCCGCGCCAAATAGATATTATTCATCAGGCTTTTAGCCCGACAAATGCAGATATTCAATGGGCTCATCGAGTCGTTGATGCGCTTGAACAAGCGAAAAAACAAGGTACTGGCGTTATTGCTCTTGATGGAAAAATGATCGACGCCCCTATCGTACTACGAGCTGAACGTACTCTCGCGTTAGCCGCCTATCTCAATCTATCACAAGGGGAAACGGTATGAAGAATCATGTCAATCGCGAGCTACCCGAAAAGATATTTGCTTCTGATGCATTGATGCCTTACGCCGGTGCATTCGCACGAGCTCCTAACATGCAACGTAGTGCACCCAAAGTGAAATGCCAACGCCCAGGAAACCAAAAGCTAAGAAATTGTTTAGAAGCAATATTTGATGAGCTGTCGATCAGTAATGGCATGACACTCTCATTCCATCACCATTTTCGCAATGGTGACAGCTTAGTTAATCAAGTATTAGCTATCGCTGCTCAACGTGGGCTTAAAGGCCTTAAAATCGCACTCAGTTCTGTATTTCCGGTGCATGCACCTATGATCGAACACTTTAAAAGTGGTACCGTCGCTTACCTTGATACCGATTATATGTCAGGGCCTGTGGCTACCGCTATCTCACAAGGAGTACTTGCCCACCCTGTAATGTTAAGAAGCCATGGTGGCCGAGCACGAGCCATCGAGTGCGGCGACTTACATATTGACGTCGCTTTTATTGCCGCACCTGCCGCTGATGAATATGGAAACCTCAATGGTACCGAAGGACCAACTGCGTGTGGGTCACTGGGCTATGCTTTTCCCGATGCTGAATATGCTGACTGCGTGGTTGCTGTAACCGATACATTACTCCCTTACCCACTAAAAACCATTTCAATTTCTCAGACTCGGGTCGATTATGTGGTTACACTACCATCAGTGGGTGATCCTAAGGGAATTGTTTCTGGAACAACGCAAGTCACTAAAGACCCAGTTCAACTGAAAATTGCCTCACTAGCAGCAAAAACAATTAAAGCATCAGGCCTACTAAAAGACGGTTTTTCATTCCAAACCGGTGCAGGGGGTGCATCACTAGCCGTGGCACACTATTTACGTCATATCATGCGAGAAAAATCGATAGTCGGTAGTTTTGCTTTAGGTGGAATTACTGGTTATCTCGTTTCCATGCTTGAAGAAGGATTATTTGAACGACTCGTCGATGTACAAGGCTTTGACCTTGATGCCGTCCGTTCTTTGAAAGAGAACCCAAATCATCTTGAGGTTAGTGCAGGCATGTACGCAAGCCCATTTAATTCAGGCTGTATGGTCAATCAATTAGATTGCGTTGTTCTGGGAGCGACGGAAATGGATACCCAGTTTAATGTCAATGTCGTTACTGGCTCAAACGGTTATATCATGGGTGGTTCAGGTGGTCACAGTGATGCCGCTGCAGGTGCTAAATTGACGATTGTTACCGCAAATTTAATTCGTGGACGCTTGCCTATATTACGTGATGAAATCGTCACGATTACCACCCCCGGAGAAACCGTGGATGTGCTGGTTACCGAATATGGAATTGCGGTAAACCCGCGCAGGCAAGACTTACTCGACCGCCTTTCTCAAGCTGGACTGCCACTAATTACCATTGAAGAAATGAAACAGTTAGCAGAAGACATTGCAGGCGTACCCGATCCGATTAAGCTCACTGATAATATTGTCGCATTAGTTGAATATCGAGATGGCACGGTGATTGACGTCGTTTACCAAACCGTTAGCTAATCCATGATTTCACTTAGGGTAACAACCAACGCCCTAAGTGAACCTTATTAAAAAAATCGGTTAGCTGTTGATAAAGCAGCGAATAAACGAATTTTCTCTTGGAGGCCTCATGAGCGACCGATACCAATTTAATTCCCTCTTTCAGCCTTCAACCTTGATTCATCGTGAACTCGAATCACTACTGAATGCGAATGAACTTCAACTTGAAATAGGGCTGACACAATTCATTGAAGCTCGATATCAAGGGCAACTCGTTGGCTGTGCGGGGTTAGATGGCAATATTATCAAATGTGTGGCTATTGATAACAATCATCGAGGCGAAGCTCTGAGTTTACAGCTTCTAAGCGAGGTCACAAATCTAGCTTATCGGCAAGGCATTGAACGGCTATTTCTCTATACCAAACCATGTAATGTTCCACTGTTTACAAGTGCTGGTTTTACGCCACTCGTCAGTGTTCCAACACAAGTCACTTTGATGGAAAACTCGCCGTATGGCTTGAAAAACTATTGCGATGAATTGGCGAAATTACACGTTTCAGGAAAAACCATTGGTAGTATCGTGATGAACGCCAACCCTTTTACATTAGGCCATCGTTACCTTATCACTCAAGCCTTGGAACATTGTAATTGGCTACATCTGTTTGTTGTAAAACAAGATGCCTCACGTTTTGCTTATCGCGACAGGTTAGCACTAATCCGTGACGGCATTAAAGGGCTTGAACGAGTCACGCTCCATCCCGGCTCGGACTACATGATATCCAAAGCCACCTTCCCGTCCTATTTTATCAAAGACAAAGGGCTAATCGATGAATGCAGCACTGCGTTAGATTTATTGTTATTTAGGCAGAAAATTGCACCAACACTGGGAATTAATGTGAGATTTGTGGGGACTGAACCTTTTGACGCTGTCACCGCAAAATATAATCAAGATATGGCATTTTGGCTCTCGGAATCAACTTGCTGCTTCCCCGCTATCAAGGTAGAAGAACTTCTACGCCTCGAAATTGATGGCAGTCCGGTCTCTGCATCAAGGGTCAGAAAACTACTAGATGAAGGTGATGCCTCGGCTATTGCACGCCTCGTGCCAAAAACTACCTTTGATTTTTTATTCAATTCACAAAAGTAATCAACAATATCATTCCGTAAGGTCAGCATGATAATAGAACAAAAAGTCACACTAGAAAATATGTTGAACTGCCGTGAAAAACGCGCTGAAAAACAGCAATATCTTCTTGCAAAATACCATCAACCTGTCGTTTTTATTTCATTGGTATGGCCGGGTGAGGTTAAAGATTCTAGTGCATCACGCTATGTGATGGAACTGGCAGTTAAAACAATGAATAACGCAGTAGAACATCTACACTTGCATACGTCTCATCACCAATGTGAACACCTTATTACTGGGCCTGAAGCTTTTTATTGTTTACCTATAGACAATATCGGGCTAAGTATCTTAGATCTAAAAAAACTTTGTGTTCGCCTTGAAAGGGCACATCCACTTGGTCGTTTATGGGACATCGACGTCATTAATACCCATAAACGTCCAATATCTCGTTCTGAGGTGGGGTTACCACCACGTCGTTGCCTACTATGTGAAAAACCTGCTCATCTTTGTGCACGTTCACACGCTCATGATGTACACACATTGATTAATACCATTCACCGGAGGATAGATGAGTTTAAACAACGTGCAGGGAATTGATGTTATTGACCATAGCGTCTCCCATCCAAGCGATGAAACACACGTATTTTGGGCTAAAAATTTGAGTCAACTTGCGTATCAAGCCATGATGGAAGAGGTACTACTAACACCAAAACCAGGGTTAGTTGATATGCGCAACAATGGCTCACATCAAGATATGGATAGCTATATGTTTGCCCGCAGCGCTCGCACCGTTGCTAACCACTTGCCTGAATTTGTTTACCTTGGCTACTTTCAAGGAAAGCAACCTGCGGTACAAACACTTTATGCTTTAAGAGAGCACGGTTTAGCATGTGAAAAAGCCATGTATCAGGTAACTAACAACGTCAATACACATAAGGGCGCAATATTTTCCTTCGGCCTGGTGTTCGCGGCAATGGGTCGATTATTAGCACGTAACACCAATATCACCGCCAATTCAATTTGCCAAGAAGTCGCAAATATTTGCCAAAACATGGTCGTACGTGAACTCGAGTCCATTAAAAAAGCCACAACAGCTGGGGAACAATTTTACCAGCTCTATGGACTAACAGGAGCTCGTGGAGAAGCTGAATCCGGCTTTGCTACCGTCTTAAAATATGGGCTTCCTACCTATCAAAAATTTCATGCAATGGGATGGGATAATGAACGAGCATTGCATCAAACGTTACTAACACTCATGGCCTATAATGATGACACTAACCTTGTTTCACGTGGTGGTTTAGATGGTTTACACTTTGCCCAAAATGCCGCCATGGCACTTTTGAACTCTGATAACATGGACTATGCGCAACTCAAAATGCAATTAATCTTGTTAGATAATACTTTTATAACTAAAAACCTAAGCCCTGGTGGTAGTGCAGACTTACTTGCTATCACTTGGTTTTTAGCTCATCTACCAAAACCTGTTAAGAATAACTTACCAAATAGTTCTTCAAATAGTTGTCAGTATTATTAATACGTTGAATCCCACTAAATTGGGATTCGGTTATTATTTTAATGCGTCACCTATTATTGAAAAATAATTTCAATATAAATAATCTTCATTATCAGGTAATATTTATTTAGCTACCTTACGACCCACATTGATTGAAATGAAGTGTAGCCTACAAATTCGCGAATACTTCATAAAACGAGGTTAAATGGAATGTGTACGAGTTTATCAATAACAGATAGCCAAAATAATATTTACCAAGGGCGAACATTAGAATTAACGGAAGACCTACCCTCTTGGATAACATATTATCCTGCGAATACTTTTTTTCAGAAAAAAGCCCCTAACGGGGAAAATGGTATTAAATATACATCTAAATTCGATATTCTTGCGATAACGACCGAAGTTTATTTTGATGGAGACAACCATAATATATTCCAGGGGTTAAATAGTGCAGGATTAACGTTTAGTGCAAATATGATTTCTGAAGCAGAGCTTACGCCAATTAATCCGGAAAATTATTGTCTATCATTACCTGTTACTGCATTAGGTGAATGGGCTTTATCCCTTTTTAGTCATGTTGATGAAGTTAAAAAAGCGGTTGAAAATGGTTATTTTTGGTCCCCTATTCTTGTTAATTTTAGGAATTTAACATCACCATTCCACTATGCTTTTTATGATAAACACGGTGGTAGCATTATTGTTGAAGCCGTAAATGGCAAATTGCAGGTTTTTGATAACCCTACTCGTGTCATGACTAATGGACCTGATTTTCAATGGCATTTAAAAAACCTGAATAATTATACTCAGTTATCAAACCTAGATATATCAACAAATTTACTGGGTAATATTCGAGTTACTCAACCTGATAGTGGTATTGCAACATCAAATCTACCTTCGTCGGATACGTCTGTTGGACGTTTCATTCGAGCAGTTTTTTATAGCACTTATGCGCCAAAAGTTGGCAATGCAAAAGACGCTATGATTACACTCGCCCACATTATAAATAATTTTGACCGTACTAAAAATATTACAGTTGATAATATGGGGGAAGGAGAAAGCACTCAAAATAGTTTACTTTCTGAATATACTGTTTGGAGCTGCTTGTCTGATTTATCTAATGGTGTAATGTATATTAGAGGCTATGGTGAAATGAATTATAATCAATATTCAATTAGCCAATTTAGTAGTGCAGGAAAACCTGTATTTCAACAACTGAATATTTATTAATTTACAATTGCAGAAGATAAATACTAGGTTATCTTCTGCTATCTCATAAACCTATTTTATCGTAGCATCTTCATACCTTGGTAAAGCCTTTTCAATTTCACCTAATGCAAAGGCTAAATCCACAGCTGCAATAACTGAACCCGTATAAGAATCAATATGAGCAAGCTCGGCTGTTAATAATGCAATTTCTGCGGCATTAATTTCAGTCACTGTTCCTAAACCATTTTTATAAAAATCAACACTGGCGGTATAACTTAATTGAGTTGTTTCGACTAAGTTTTTCGCCGCTTTATTGGCCTCAACAGCTGATTTTAGTGCATTCTCAGTTAAACTCATCTCTCGAATCGCCATTTCTTGGCTTTTCCGTAAATTCTCTTGGGCAATAAGAATATCCGACTGAGCATTCTTCATACGTGCTTGCCTTATTCCCCCTTCATAAAGCGGGATACTGATACCTATCAAAATATTTGAAGATGAAGAACTTTGGTTGATACCCGGTAGTCCTTGCACATCTAAACGACTGTTTCCCCCGGCGACTGCCCCTGCTAAATAGACTTTAGGAAAATAGTCAGATTCCACAGATTGGGTCGTTTTCATCGCTGCCAGTGTAAGTTCATAGTTAGCAAGCACATCAGGGCGCTGGGCTAACGCATTTCTGATCCGTTCGTGAGTCAATGGTGCGATATTATCAGGCAAAACATCGTTATCATTATATTGAATATTAATTGTTTTCAGTGGGGATATACCGATGGTAGAGAGTAATAATTGGTATTGATCTCTTTCTTTCCCTTTAGCTAATACGTTCTGAAACTCTAATTGTGAAACTTGCTGCTTCGCTAATGCAACATCCAGTACGGTTGCTAGCCCACGCGCTTTTTTTTGCTCTACGGCATACAATAAGCGCTGGCTTCGCTCTAAAGCTTCATAAGTTATTTTTGTTTTTTTTTGTGCTGCACCATAAGCATAATAAGCAATGGTCACATCATGAATAATTTTTTGGTGAAGTAAATTAAAGTTAAGGTCAGAAGCTAAAGATGCATGTTTGGCTGCATCAGTTAATGCTCCTCGCTGACCAAAATCAAACAATAGCCATTGAAAAGTTATCGCAGGGATAAAAACATGATTAGAAACATCAATTTTATCGACCAAATCATTATGTGGTAACTTCAACGTTCCACGTTGATAGCCACTTAATGCTGTTGCAGTTATAACGGGTAAATAGGTACTTTCAACCATTCCCACATTGGTTGCAGCTTTTTTAGCAAGCTCCCAAGTAATACGTGTTTCAGGATTATTTTTTTGTGCGACATCGATAAGGCTTGCTAGGTCATATTGCTCTTTAAATACTTCGTTATGTTCAGCATATAAATTCTCTTCAGGGGAAGAGATATATGTGTCAGTTTCATATTGTAAAGGCTGCGGCGTTTTATCCATAAATGAACGACTCGTATCGACACAACCGACAAGAAAAATGCTGAATATCGAGATGAGTAAATATCGTTTTTTTTCGTATCTCATTGATTGGGTCATTGTCATTACTTCTCGCTCACTAGTTCTTTAATGACTTGCTCTTTTTCTTGAGCCGATAAAGTTGAAGGTATCGTATTTAATACATCATATTTCAAATCACTGGCGGATTTTAAATTTGTATTCGAATCAAAATGATCTTTATGGTTAAAAGAAATAAATTCAGACGAATAATTTTGGTAACTATCTACTGAAACCTTGGTTAAAAATTGGTTTAAAAAATGGGTTAAAGCCCCCCCTTTATCTTTAAAGTGGGTTTCGAACATTAATAAATTAATATCATCTTTTGTTTTAATAACGCCCTCATTGATTGCAGCAACCAAACTGAGAGCCTCGACATTGTTATCATAAGATTTTAATTTAAGTGCCGCATAACTATCTAGAATATTTCTAATTTGAGAGTTAACTGTAGTCATAATAGAGACCGGCCACACTTTAGTGAACATAATGTACATGACAACATTACCTAATAGGATACCGAGGATCCTATCGGAGGCAACATCCAGATCATAGCTCGGTTTAAAACCATGAAGAACGGTTAATAAAAATGCCAGCCCAACTTGGACTCCGGCATAGGATATACGTTCATTACCCGCAGCCACCCATGCAGCAGGCAAAATACAGAAAAAGATGAGCATCATTAAGCTAAAAATATCGGATAAATGAGGGATAATATACACAAGCGAAATAATCCCGATTAATGCGCCAATTAAACACCCTATAATACGCAGCGTTAGCTTATGTACTGTTTCACCAACAGAAGTCAATGCAACAACGTAGCAAGTGATCATCGCTGTGTGGATCCCCTGCCATTCAAAATAGTCATAAAAAACATAGCATATTAGTGCAGCGCAGGTTGTTTTGATGGCGAAATATTTATGGTTTGGATTTGTAAAAGCGTCTTTAACAAAAAAGGGATTTTTAGCTTTAGGGTCACTACTCACTTTCTTTTTAAATAGGATATCCTGAAAATCAGCCAGTATTTGCTGGTTTTCAAGGTGATTACTTTTCTCGCTTTTTAGCGTTTCCAATTGTTCAATTTGGTTTTTTTCCAAACACTGCGCAATAAATTGACATTTTTCCGCAAGTAATAGACGAATTTCAGCAGAAGTATCATCGGGTAAATTTAAGGACATGATCAGTATTTCATACGAATTATCAATCATGCTATCTAGCCACTGGATTTCCTTTTTTCCTTTTAGAAAAAAGAGTTTGATGAGCATTAGGTTCCGCTTACATTCAGCCTGCGTACTTAGCGCGTCACTGATTTGAATTGAATACGGAATTTTCCCTAAAAAAAATTGGTTTGCAGCCAAAAAACGCTCAGCTAGCTTATTCATTAATAATTTTTTAGGGCTAATCCCAAAAAAGTAATTAAAGATAACCACCAATAACATGGGAGATACTGCCATTAATAGTGCGTATAAAAGCCCTCTTGTTGCGGCATCGCCAAAAGGAACATCATCAATCAATGTCATCAGAAATGCGATTACAAGGGCAATTAAGTTACCAATATCACCAAGGCTACTCGCTGAAGACAAATACATAAATAACCCTGAGAAAAGGGCCATAAAGAAAAAACGCAACATCACATTTTGAATCGTAAAGTTAAACAATATAAAGATCACACAGACCGCTATACTGCATAGCACTATGACACCAATACATAACAGAATATTTTCAATCGCATTGGCTTTAACAAGGTAGATAATTAAATAACAGCTAATCGCCGATTCTGGAATTTCATATAACATCGCAATGCCAGCCATTAATGCGCACAGTAAAGCAATCCGCCATGTGGTTGCGAAACGAAAATTAAATGGCAACAAATCTTGTTTTATTTGTTGAAGAACCAGTAAAGCTTTAGCAGTCATCATCTTGGGATACAATATTAACAGTGGCAGTCGCACCAACACGCATCAGATTTTTCGGTGGATTTTCTAAAATTACTCTCACAGGAAAACGTTGTTCAACACGCACCCAATTTAAAGACTTGGGGACATAAGGTAAGTCTCGAGGTATATTCAGCAGGTCAGTAGACATTACCCCCCAACCAGCACCTTGTACTCGGCCTTTAATAGGTTGCTTATTATTAATCATTGAATAAACAACCGCGCAGCTACCCATTTGGATGTTGTCTAACTCTGTTTCTTTAAAGTATGCGGACACAAACCATGTCTCTGTATCAATTAAGGTAAAAACAGATTGCCCTGAAAGCACAAACTCACCTGCTGATATGGTTAGTCCAACAATATACCCATCACTTGGTGCCTTAATTTCCGTGTTACCCAATTCCCACTCAGCCATGGCGAGGGATATTTTTAATGACTCAACAAGTGCTTCTTCAGATTTAGTGTTATTAATTAATGCTTCTGATGCCACATTTTGTTTTTGAGCTTGTTTTAAGCTGACTTCTGCATCACGTTTTAAAGTTCGGGCGTCATCCACTTGTTGAGCGGTGACAAAACCTTTCGCCAACAATGGCTCTAAACGTTTTAAAGACTGAGCTGCCAGTGCAAGGTTAACTTGTGCACGTTTTATTTGCTCTTCAGCCACTTCAGAATTTGATGTTTCAGCGACAATGATCCTCTTCTTGTTGCTTAACGCCGCCTCTGCAACAAGTAACTCGGATTTAGCTTGGTTCACTCGTAGAGCATACATAGTCGGGTCAATGGTAAATAATCGATCGCCTTTTTTGACTTCCTGATTTTCTTTAACATAAAACTGGCTTATCCGTCCCGGAACAACAGAAGAAATGTTAATTTTATTGGCCTCAATCACGGCCTCTTCACTTAGTGGGTTCAGAATCGATGATTGCAGGCTTTTCCATAGTAATAGTAATAAAGCCACAAACATGCCGATTGAGAGAATGATGGCTATCTTTTTTTTATTTTTTATATTCATAATTTAATGAGAAAAATAAAGTAAGGATACGGTAATAGAGATTGTCAACAAGACACCAAAGTAAAACATCAGAGGAAAAGGCAACTTATCATCAATTTCTAAATAAACGAGAACAACACGCAATAATATAGCGCCAACCAATCCAATTAAGACACATAGCATCCAATAAGGGAAATAAGCGCCTAACATTGGGAATAATGGGGAATGTCCTTGGTTGCATCCCATTAACAATAAGGATAGCAGGCTAACACTGATAATATGGCGATATTTTCTAATTAAGCTCAAGATAACTCACCTATCATATTATGATTAATTAACTTATTAATTAATCACTACTATAACTCTTTTTAAATAATAATCGAATGATAAATCGAAAGTTTATTAAACCTATACAATGAAATGAAATAAAAAAATGAATTAAAGATACATAAACCAGCCACCAAATGCCGATACTCATCCCGAGAGAGCAATAGAGGGTTACTTCAAAAGCTGTTTTTACTTTATACCTACCGGTAAAAATGACTAAACAAAACGCCTTGTATCGCAACTGGCTTATGCGGATAACCCTGAAATGTAGTGACAGCTTAGCATTTGTTTATCCGCTGATTTAAAATACCAATTAACCCGCTATTTACCTCTCACCTTGCGTATCAACCAATAAGCGCTGGTTAATATACTCAATCGTCTCATCTATCGTCATGATTTTATTCACAACGTTAGTAATTCCTTGCCCAATAATGACTTCAGCTTGGCGCAAATTAAACAACTTACCGTTTGGAATTGAAGATTCACGGATACCTCGATTTATTTCTTGATAAGCCAGTGGCATCCATGGGTAGCGATAGCAAACCTCTTGATTATGGCTGAAATCTTGATGATTACTGTTGCCCCCCAATAAAATGAGGTGATCCATGACTATTGGTGAATAAAGCCAACGATAAAATTGTTCTGCATAATGCGTTTTTTGGCTATAGCGAGATACCCCTAATGCCCCACCTCCCAATTGAGGAACTCCCCCTGGTACAGAGGCGAAACCAATTTTAGGAAAAATATTACTGTGAGCAACATCGTTAAATAGGTTCATATAAGCAATCAGCATAGCAAGTTTCCCTTGCTCAAATTGATTGACTGATTCGCTCCACCATTTATTATGAATATTTTCTGTAATAGAAACCTGATGGAGGTATTCATCTAATACCTGACCCGCTAATGGCATTTCTAATCTAGGAATATTACCATTACTTATTAACTTTCCACCTGCCGCGTAATACCTTAATAAATACTCAGTGGCAATTAACCCTGCGCTGCCTAACGTCGTTGATGCACCGATAGGCCTTAAAAACTCACCTTCTTCATGTAACTCTGTAAAAAATTGGGTTACCTGATCGTATTCAGCAAAAGAAGTCGGTACTATTAGTTCTTGTCCTGTTTTCTCGTAATACATTCTTTTTAAAATAGGATCTTCAAAGAGATCTTTACGATAAAATAACATTTGTGCGCTGGCATCAAATGGCATTGCATAAGCAGTATCATTCACCAAACTAAATTTTTGCTGTGTCGGTAAGGAAAAGTTACTTAATAAATCAGTCACCCCATTCCCTACTTTATCTAACGGTTGCAAGATGCGTTCCGCAAACCAAGGAAAGCAGGCCATATCGATACGTAGTAAATCATAATAAGGGTGTAAGTGGAGCTGCCCTAAGATTTGGTAAACTTCATCATAAGGATAAACTGCTAAATTAACCTTAATTCCTGTTTGTCGATAAAAATGTGGCAGTAGTTTTTTAAGTGCGTTTGTTGAAGGGCTGGGTAAGATGAGTAAATTTAAGGTTGGATCGGATTTATTGCCAGTAATTATTGCCGATGTTGCCGTATAAAGGTTACCACTTTGATTACGAACGTAGACAGTATTCTTCCCCACCGTTTTCTTTTCGTGATCTTCTCTCATCAGTTCATCGACCACTTCCAACCCTAATTGTGCATAGTTCATTGGGAAACAATGTAACCCTTTTAGTATCGGAGGAATGTTACCACTTAAAGCAAAAATTGCAGGGCAATCACCTTCACTACCAAAAAAACTTGCTTGGGTTAAAAAACTAGCTTTTTCAATGTCTTCAGCAACAAATAAATCGGGTATTTGCTCCTCAGAGAAAAAATCAAAAGCCGCCTTGTAAGATTCATCATTAGAAGCACGAATAATAATAAATTTTTTATTCGGGGCCTGCTGTTTAAGGTTATTTTGTAACTCACTGACAAAGGTGGCGTGTTCTAAATCACCATGATCATCACTAAAAATACCCACTAGCTGGCTTCGACTTGTCGCGATGTGTTGGCAAATGGCATCAGCTGCCTGAGAGTAATCCAATGTGAAAAAATGGTAAGCGTTTGCAGGCTGACGATAAATAAAAATAATTTGAGAAGCGGCTAATTTTAAGGTGTCAAAATAGATAGCGGCATCTTGCAAACAACTGACTGCTACGACTTGCTTATAGCCGCCAGCCGCAATTTTTTGTAATGCATCTAGTTCTGTCGTTTCCAGATCATCCGTTAAGAATAGATCATAAGTTATCTCTGGATACTGAGCCATAGATTGCCTAAATGAATTAAAAAATATTGCATACTTATCAGACACCAATTGCGGTAATAGTATTGCGACCTTCTGGCTCTTATTGGTTCTCAATAATTGAGCTTGTGTATTTAACTGATACCCCATTTGCTTGGCGGCTTTATAGACTGCTTCAATTTTCTCAACGCTCACATTCCCCCGTTTATTCAAAACATTAGAAACGGTTCCATGAGAAACACCTGCTAATTTTGCGATATCCTTGATTGTTGCCATTTGTCTTTTTCACCTTGATTGTTGCTGCCAATAGCATACCTGAATTATTCATCACGACTACTGATAATTGATTTGAACGTTCCATCTTTAATTGGCTTATAAAACAAACGAATAAAATAAAGATTACTCTTCTTACCTTTCTTTTGCAGGGTGATATTAAATAACAACAAAATCAATATTATAAAAAATAATCTTTGAATGAGATCACTGATCTAAATAACATTTATTGGCAATGATAACTCTCAGCATTATTATTGGAACGTTCAAATAAACTTGTTTTTTATTTGAACACCAACACCAGGGATCAAAAATTCCAAAATAAAACTATAAAATACAGGTAATTATTATGAAACTTCACTTTTTAGGCACCGCGGCTTCTGAAGGCATACCAAATCCTTTCTGCCGTTGTGAGCACTGCCAAAAAGCAAGAGAGCTTGGAGGAAAAGATATTAGAACCCATTCTTCCGCGATTGTGGATGATCTTATGTTGATCGATGTTTCCCCGACATTTAGCTATCAGTTAATGCGTGACGGAATGGATGCAACTAAGTTTGAAAGCTTACTATTTACCCATACTCACCCTGACCATTTTAATGTCGGCGATTTATTCAGCCGCATGGAAGGTTATGGCTTTGAAATTCACCATCCATTACATATTTTTGGTAATGACCGAGCAATTAATGGCTGCCTTGACGTTCTACCCGGATACAGTAAAGAGCGTTTCGATTTCCACTGTTTAATCCCTTTTGTCACCGTCGAAAGAAACGGTTATAAAATTACGCCATTACTTGCAAACCATGCCAAATGGGAACTCTGCTATGTCTATCATATTGAAAAAAATGGAAAAGCTATTTTTTATGGACATGATTCAGGTTGGTTCCCTGAATTAACATGGAAATGGTTGGAAAATAAACAACTTGATATCGTCGTATTTGAATGCACTTACGGGCTCAATGGGAAAAATCGTACAGATAATCATATGAGCCTAGAAACCGTCTTTGCAGCTAAAGAAAAACTGCAGCAACAAGGCTGCCTGCATTCAGAAACTCAAATTGCTGTTTCACATATTTCCCATAGTGGCAAATTACTTCATGATGAATTAGAAGCGGTTTGTGCACCTTATAATATCCGCGTTGCTTATGACGGATTAACGCTAGAAGCATATTAAGAGGAAAACTAATCATGGATATGAAAATAACCTCTCGCTTACTGATCATGATGTTTGTGCAATATTTCATGCAAGGCGCATGGAATATGACAATGGGACTTGTGTTAAGTACTTATGGGATGGCAAACATCATTGGTAATGCTTACGCTTTATTAGGTGTAGCAACCATTATTTCCCCTTTATTCATTGGTATGGTTGCTGACCGTTTCTTTGCTTCACAAAAAGTAATGGGAACACTGCATTTAATTAATGCGGCCGTTATTCTATGTGTTCCTCAATTTATTGAGGCACACAATAGCGGCATGACCCTGTTTATGATTTTTATTATTGGGCTACTGTTTTATCCAACAACTGCGCTTTCTAATAGCATCAGCTTCTCTCATATTAATGGTGTGAAATATTTCCCTATTATTCGTGTATTTGGCACATTCGGTTTTATGGCTATCGGATTTATATTAGGGGAAATGGGCTTCTCGGGTAGTACCATGACTTGGTATATCGCATCCGCTGTTGCTGTATTACTAGGTTTCTACTGCTTTACTTTGCCAAATACACCACCAAAAGCGAAAGGTAAACCTTTCTCCGCTAGAGATATTCTATGTTTAGATGCACTTTCATTATTTAAAGACCGCTATTTCGCTATCTTAATGTTTAGTATCTTTGTATTAATGATACCGAAAACAGCTTACTCCGCTTATATCCCTGTATTTATTAAAACACTTGGATTCGATAATGCGGCATCTATCATGCAAATTGGTATTGCATGTGAAGTCCTATTTATGTTTGTGCTGTCATTCTTCTTAATGAAGTTCGGTTTCAAAATCACCTTACTTCTTGGCGCGGTAAGTTGGATTATTCGCTCAATGTTATTCTCCTATGCCGCAGTAGATTCCGGTTTCTACTTCATTATTTTCGGATTGATGCTTCAAGGATTATGTTGGGACTTCTTCTTTACGGCAGGTGATATCTACGTTGACCGTAAAGCCAAACCTGAGATCAGAGCGCAAGCTCAAGGTTTACGCTTTATTGTTTCAAATGGCTTTGGCTTATTATTTGCTTCAACAATTTGTGGTGAAATCTTTAATTCAACTGTCACAGAAACAGGTAGCGCAGCATTACCACAATGGGGAACATTCTGGCATTACCCAGCTATCGTCGCCGCGATTGTCACTGTTTTCTTTATTTTCTTCTTTAAAGACGATGTGTCTAAAAAGAAAAATGGGGAAAGCGAAAAACCAGCAAATCGCGTTGCAGCACAATAAAAATTAAGGAAAGGGTAAGGTCACGTCAGGAGCAAGCCATGGATTTATTTATACAGTTTGTTGACACCATTGGCCCTTTATCACTATCAAGTATTGCTAAACTAGTTGCCGCCTTCATTTTAGGCGGCTTAATTGGCTTAGAACGTGAATCAAAGGGAAAACCTGTTGGGTTTAAAACTTGTGTTATTATCGCCGTTGCCAGCTGTTTATTAACCATCGTTTCTATTCAATCAGCGGAGTATTACGCCAATATCTCTGACAATATACGTAGCGACCCAATGAGATTAGCTGCACAAATAATTAGCGGAGTGGGATTTCTAGGCGCTGGTGTTATATTGCATCGTCGTGATGATGCCATTTCAGGTCTAACAACTGCAGCCATTGTTTGGGCTTCAGCCGGTGTTGGAATTGCCTGTGGTTCAGGGTTCTACTGGCATGCTATCATCGTTACAATTCTTTTTTTCTTAGCAATACAACTCAGTCCTCAAGTTGCTTTATTTCAGATGAGAAACCAAAAACTAGGAAAAATTAAAGTTCGAATGCTATTTACGCATGAAAAAGGTGTCCCTTTGCTTATTGAGTACCTAAAAGGTCACAAAGACTTAATTGAAAATCTCACCATCAGAGATATCAAGAAAGAGCGCGTCGAGGTAAATTTAAAGCTATTAGTACGCCAAAAAATCACTTTGCCTGAATTTTACTGTTCCTTAAAACAGTTGGAGTATGTCCATTCTGTTTCTTTAGATCACTAATTCTTTCTTTTTCAAAGTGATATATTTTCGCTAAATAAAATGTAAATTATTTAAATAACCTGTTTATTTTAGCAGGTTATTTATCTATAAATTACCCATCGACACTATAAGTGCCGTAAATCCTCCGGAATATTCTTTTTTAAAATACGCCAAAAGTCCTCTGCAGTTTTATTTAGCCGTGTATCCATACGGTAGATATAAGCTTGGATAGGTATCGTTAATTCCGGCGTATCCAGACAAACGAGTTTTTTTTCTTTCAATTCATTCACTACAGAATAAATGGGCAACCATGCTATGCCATGGCCATCCAACGCCATATTTTTTAATAACTCACTCATTGATGACATAAAAAGTGTTTTCGAATTGATCGTACCAAATTCACTTAACCGACGATTAACTAACCTTCCCATATATGAAGCACTTGTGTAATTCAACAACGGCACTTGAGGTTGATAGATATCAAATAGCGGCTTACCATGCTCATCTGCGGCACAAATTGGGTATAATTCAGATTCAAATACATTCAATGAGGAAAATGGAGATTGCATGAGATCTTCATCATAAAATGAGATAATAAAGTCACTCTTCCCTTCTCTCAATGCGTTGACAACCTGTACGACATCAATGGCTTCAACATGGTAAACAAACTCCTCACCGTAACCGGACAGCCCATGGACTAATTTAGGCAGTAATGTTAATGACAACGAATGAGCGGCAGCAATTTTAATATTTGGTAGACTCAATACATTGTGGCCGGATAATTCATTTAAGTTACATTCCAGTTGTTGTAATAAACTACGCGCTTGAGAATGAAAAATTTTTCCCTCTTCGGATAACTGTAAAGGGGAAGTCGTTCTATCAAACAATTCAACGCCAATAGCTTCCTCTAACGCTTTAATACGACGGCTAAATGCGGGCTGAGAAATATTTCGTTGTTCTGCTGCATGTGAAAAATGTCGGCACGACTCTAGTGTTAAAAAATCATATAGCCATTTTGTTTCTATATTTTTCATCTTATTAAGCCTTAAATTGACTTGCTGTTAAAATATAAGAAATTAAAAGTATTTTTATTGATATCTTACGTTAATAATTAGTTAAACAACCAAACCAAATTTGTAGTTACATTATTTGTATTATGCATAGCCCTACTATTTAAAACATTAACAAAAATCAAAAATTAATTTTATTTAAATTATTCACATCATAAAACCTAGTCTATTCAGGCTCTCAGAGCAATTTATTAAAATAATTTTATTTTAAATAAAAAACTTAATGCATATCTTGCATCAACCCATACTTACTTGCATTTCTCATCCGAGATAAACATTGATAAATATTAACCATAGGTTAGGCAGCAATATTTAATTTAATAATTCTTTTAATGCCAACCGATATGTTAAATAAATGAAGAAAGATAAGCATTTATTGATTTTTATTTTATAAAAAGGCTAATGAAATGCAGGGGTATTAAAATGAAAGGTTTAATTGGTGTATTAGGTGGTATGGGACCTGCCGCTACTGTCGATTTATTTAATAAATTCGTTAATTATACCGTAGCAAATAGAGATCAAGAGCATATCCCTTTAATTATATCATCTATTCCTGATATACCGGATCGAACAGAGGCGCTATTAAACCATGGTGAATCACCTCTACCTTTAATGACAGACTATCTAAAAAAATTAGAAAATGCAGGTGCAGAATGTATTGTTATTCCTTGTAATACCGCACATTATTGGTTTAGTGAACTAAAAGATATTTGCCACGTCGATATGCTAAGTATTGTTGAGACGACAATGAAAGAAGTGCTAGCAACCAAGAAAAAAAACATCGGATTACTTGCAACAAATGCCACTATGTATATGGGGTTGTATCAAAAAAATATAGAGAGTAAGCATTTAAACTGCATTACCCCTGATAAAGAAAGCCAAGACAATGTTATGGAAAGCATTTATTTATTAAAATCAGGGAATAAAAAAATGGCTGAGTCCATTATGAAAAAACAAGCTGAGGCATTATTTTCCCGAGGTGCAGAAATTATTGTTCTTGGCTGTACTGAAGTTCCCGTCATTCTTGAAAATGAAATAAATAATTATCCAGATAAATATATCGACTCAACCAGTACCTTAGTCAGAGCAAGTATTCACTGGTATGAAAGTAGAGTCGGAAAACAAAATTTAATGATAAATAAAAATATTTAACTTTATATCAAATATCAAAAATTAATTTTTAATATTACTAATGACAATATATTGTCTATTGGAGACGATTATGGTTTGGCTAGAAATCATTGTTGTATTAGGCGCAATATTCTTCGGTATACGTATGGGGGGAATTGGTATAGGACTCTGCGGTGGATTAGGATTAGCCGTTTTAACCATCGGGTTTGGTCTACCTATTGGCTCCCCACCTGTTGATGTCATTCTGATTATTATGACCGTCGTGGTAGCAGCATCTGCATTACAAGCTGCGGGTGGGATGGATTATCTCGTACGCCTCGCCAGTAAGTTTATGCGTAAAAACCCTAAGTACCTGAATATTATAGCACCAATCATCACTTGGGTGATGACTATCATGGCTGGTACAGGCTTCATTGTTTTCTCTATGCTACCAGTGATAGCCGAAATCGCAAAAGATTCAGGTATTCGGCCATCCAGAACATTAGCAGGCTCAGTGGTTGCATCACAAATTGCTATTTCAGGTTCACCAATCAGCGCCGCAATGGCGGCAATGTTGACAATAATGGAAGGCAATGGCGTTACTTTCATCGTTGTCATGTCAGTCTGCTTACCTGCCTCTTTTGTTGCAGCCATGGTTGCGGCATTTATTGCATCACGCCAAGGCTGTGAACTAGAAGACGATGAAGTTTATCTTGAGCGCTTACAAAAAGGCTTAGTCCATAAATACGAAGAAAAAACAGGTGAAAGCACCACCAAAGAAAAGCTTTCAGTTGTCTTGTTTATCATTGCCACTGTCGCAATTGTCATCCTTGCTGCCTTTCCGCAGTTGCGTCCCGGCTTTGATATCGGCAAGCCTATGGGTACTCGCGATATTATTATCATCTGCATGTTAAGTGCAGCATGTTTGATGGTGATATTCTGTAAAACATCCCCAAACTCAATCGTTCTCGCACCCACTTTCCGTTCAGGAATGAGTTCACTCGCGGTGATATTGGGTATTGTCACCTTAGGGACAACGTTTGTTGATGCACACATGGACCAAATTAAAGCGATAGCTGGAGATGTGTTATCTGCATATCCTATTTTATTAGCTTTAGTTCTGTTTTTTACTTGTGCATTGTTATATTCACAAGGTGCCACAACACCATTAATTATTCCGTTAGCTATTGCCTTAGATGTTCCCACATGGGCAATTTTGGCCTCTTTTGTCGCCGTCACCGGGGTATTTGTCTTACCCACTTACCCAACATCATTAGCAGCAATTGAATTCGACTCAACAGGGTCTACTCGGGTTGGAAAATATATTTTAAATCATCCTTTTATGTTACCAGGCCTAGGTGGAATTATTGCAGGTGTCGCCTTCGGTTTTATCATTGCACCAATGATTGTCTAACATAAGGATGTGAGGCATCCACATATTTACAACAAGATAACAAAATGATTTTTTTGACAAAATGAAGTTAAACCTTGGCTCTGTTTGGCTTTATACTTTGCAAGATTGGCAAAATACAATAACAAAGTATAAAGCTATTTTTTTAATGCCTTTTTTAATGTCTATTAAGCATATCTGCAAAGAAAACATAATTAACAACACATAAAAATACCCAATTATTCTATTCAATTTTTTAAATTAAATTTTATAAATTAAAAATAACGTTTTATTAACCATTTTAATTCTCTTTATTTAATGTAAATTAAATTTGTTTTCATATAAAAGTGTGAGCTGAAATGTTTTTGCATAAATTATCCGCTTCTGAAAATAGTTAAAATAATTATACTCGGTTTCATATTCATTTCTTGAAAAACGAAAAAAGGAATGAAATAAAATTTTTATTATAATTTTCATTACGTTACAAAATCACTTTTGACAGTCTCATTTTCCAATGAAAGTACTCACTTAGGTGACTAAAATTAGGAGTTAAATCACAAGTTTTAGTTTTTTAAATTCATACTTTCAAAAATGACGACGTCGTCATATTAAAAAGAATTTATTTTCTCTATAACATTAAACAACCATTTTTCTTACATACATATCATTATTGATAGTTAAGCGTTAAAAAAACTAAAGCAAATGCGTTATAAAAAAACGCTTAATGTTGACGTCAACATTAGGGTTAACAACTAGAAAGAGGTTTTAGAACATGAGCAACCTACCTGAAAAAATGAAAGCTGTTGTTTGTCATGGGCCACATGATTATCGCTTTGAAAACATTAAAAGACCGGCACCAGGATTTAGAGAAGTTGTCATCAAAGTTGATGGATGTGGGATCTGCGCTGGCGACTGTAAAGCCAATGATGGCGCTCAAATGTTCTGGGGTGATGACCCATGGATCAAAGCACCAGTTGTACCTGGCCATGAATTTTACGGGCGCGTTGCTGAACTCGGTGAAGGTTCCGCTGAAAAATTCAAATTAAAGGTAGGCGACCGCATCTTAGCTGAGCAAATTGTTCCATGTTGGGAATGCCGTTTCTGTAAATCAGGCAAATACTGGATGTGTGAAACCCATGATATTTACGGTTTCCAAAAAGAAGTTGCCGATGGCGGTATGGCTGAATATATGCGTTTTTCAGAGCGTGCCATTATCCACAAAATCCCTGATGAACTGTCTGATAAAGATGCCGCATTAATAGAACCGATGGCTTGTGCTATCCACACCGTACGCCGTGGTGATATCGATTTAAATGACGTCGTCGTCATTGCTGGTGCAGGCCCACTTGGACTATGTATGATCCAAGTCGCCAAATTAAAAACACCAAAAAAATTGGTGGTTATTGATGCGATCGATGAACGTCTTGAATTAGCGAAAAAATTTGGTGCAGATGTTGTTATCAATCCACTAAAAGAAGATGCCATCAAATTAGTCAAAGATATGACGGAAGGCTATGGCTGTGATGTTTATATTGAAGCAACTGGCGCCCCAATTGGTGTTACTCAAGGACTAGAAATGATCCGTAAGCTTGGTCGTTTCGTTGAGTTTAGCGTGTTTGGTAAAGAAACAACCGTTGACTGGTCAATCATTGGTGACCGCAAAGAACTTGATATCCGCGGAGCTCACTTAGGCCCATATAGTTATGAAGTCGCTATTGACCTATTTAGCCGTGGCTTAGTTAGCGCTGATGATATCGTTACCCACTTCTACTCCATCGATGATTGGGAAGAAGCCTTTGTCATGGCGAAATCGGCAGACTCAATTAAAGTCGTCATCAAGCCATAAACATATTTTTAACTGGTAGTAATAATTGATAATTCAAATAAACACTAAACAAGTAAAAACCCTACATATAATTAAACGCTCTTTTAGGAGAACATCTTATGCTGAGTAAATTTAAAAAGTTGGCTGTAGCTGCAAGTGTACTGACTTTAGGTATGGCTTTTAACGCTACCGCTAAGCCAGTTTCAGTGGGTATGTCATTTCAAGAATTAAACAATGAATATTTTGTCACCATGAAGGAAGCCTTAGAGAGCGCAACGGGTGATATGGGTGCACAACTATACATCTCTGATGCGGCTCATGATGTATCAAAACAAACCAGTGATATCGAAGATATGTTACAGAAAAAAATCGATATTCTGCTAATTAACCCGGCCGATAGCGTTGGTGCAGAAACGGCTGTACTGGCTGCGAAAAAAGCGGGCGTTGTGGTTATCGCTATTGATGCCCAAGCAAATGGTCCGATTGACTCTTTCGTCGGTTCTAAAAACTATGATGCTGGCTTAATGGCGGGTAAACGTCTAGGTGAAGCATTAGGCGGCAAAGGTGAAGTGGCCATTTTAGATGGTATCCCTGTTGTGCCAATTCTTGAGCGAGTTCGCGGCTTTGAAGCAGCGATGAAAGAATACCCAAATATTAAAATTGTAACTAAATTGAACGGTAAACAAGAACGTGATACCGCGATGAACGTTACCGAAAATATGCTGCAAGCGAACCCAACTCTCAATGGGATCTTCAGTGTTAACGATGTCGGTTCTTTAGGTGCACTAGCAGCGATTGAATCTTCTGGTCGTGATGTCAAATTAGTGAGTGTTGACGGTTCTCCTGAAGCCGTTGCTGAAATTGCCAAAGGTAACTCTCCATTTATTGCAACTTCAGCGCAATTCCCTCGTGACCAAGTGCGTATTGGTTTAGCAATGGGCTTAGCAAAATACTGGGGTGCCAATGTTCCTAAAGAAGTCCCAATTGATGTTAAATTGATCGACAAAACCAATGCAAAAGATTTCCACTGGTAATCGCTAGTTATCAATAACTGATGTATTGCACCTATATTTCTGATGTTCGGTGCAATACATTTTCATAAATATTAATTATTAAATGCATATTGGAATAAAAATTCCCAATGGCTTTGTTACCCATTTTTAAGCAGTTGAGAAATATAGGGAAGCAATATGATGCAATTATTAGCATTAAAAGATGTCAGCAAAACTTTCCCTGGGGTTAAGGCGTTAGATAATATTAATCTTTCCCTCGAAAAAGGAGAGGTTCACGCATTATTAGGTGAAAACGGCGCAGGTAAATCAACGCTAATGAAAGTGTTATGTGGAATACATAAACCTGACAGCGGACAAATCCTGATTGAAGGCAAAGAGCACACCTTTCATAACTACAGAGATGCAATCAAAGCTGGCGTAGGTATTATTTTCCAAGAATTTTCTCTTATTCCTTATTTAAATGCTTTTGAAAATATATTTTTAAATCGAGAGTTAAAAAATAAGTTTGGTTTATTAGATAGAAAATTAATGCGAAAAAAATCACAGGAAATCTTAGCTGAGCTGGGTGTCAACATTAATATTGATGAACCTATTAGCCATTTAAGTATCGCGGAACAGCAGTTTGTTGAAATCGCAAAGGCATTGTCTTTAGACGCTAAAATTTTAGTATTAGATGAACCAACTGCAACATTAACACCCAATGAGGCAAATCATTTATTCGATGTAATGCGTGATTTAAAAGCTAAAGGGGTTGGAATGTTTTTTATTTCACATCATTTAGAAGAAATTTATGAAATCTGTGACACCATCAGTGTACTGCGTGACGGACAATATATTGGGTCACGTAAGGTTGATGAAACAGATTTAGACGTTATTATCGAAATGATGGTTGGCCGTGAAGTTGAAAATATTTATCCTCATAAACGTCAGTTTAATGAACAAGAAGTTATCTTAGATGCTGAAGTTCAGCGTTTTTCATATAGCCCAACTAACCACCTTCAATTAAAAAAAGGTGAAATTCTAGGGCTTGCGGGGTTGGTCGGTTCCGGCCGTACAGAGACTATTCTTGCCATGATTGGTGCTGATAAAGCATACAAGAAAAAAGTTATTTTAGAAGGCAAAGAAGTTAAAGTTAAATCGGCTGCGGCTGCGCTGCAATTAGGTATCGGTTTATTACCCGAAAGCCGAAAAACCCAAGGTCTTGTATTGCCCTTCTCTGTTAAAGAGAATATATGGTTAAACAATCATGCTCAAAAATTATTTTTAATTCAAAATAAAAAAGAACTCACTTTATCTATTGATCTAATTTCCCAAGTAAAAGTTAAAACACCAGAGCCTCACACTGCAGTTTCTACTTTAAGTGGTGGAAATCAGCAAAAGGTTGTTATTGCTCGCTGGCTAAATAAACAAGCCAAAATTCTTATTTTCGACGAACCCACTCGAGGAATTGATGTTGGGGCAAAATCAGAAATTTATCAGTTAATGCGCTCTCTAACTGAAAAAGGAATTTCCATTATTATGATTTCATCGGAGCTACCAGAAGTTATTGGTGTCAGTGATAGAGTTTTGGTTTTTCGAGATGGCGAAATTGCCGCTGAGTTAACTGGAGACGAAATAAACTCAACTCAGATTATGGTACATGCGGCCGGCAATATTATATAGGATAACGACTATGTCTAATCAAAGTGCAATTCCATTAACTAAAAATAAATTTAGTTTTTCTAAGTTAACTAAAATACCTGCATTTTTACCACTTGTTGGTTTAATTCTTTTATTTGTCTGCATGTCCATTTTTAATGAACATTTTTTAACTGTAAATAACCTTTCGACTATTGCTCGTCAGGTGTCTATTAATGCCATTATTGCTATCGGTATGACATTTGCTATCTTAACCGGTGGAATTGACTTATCCGTTGGTGCTGTTATGGCACTTTCTGGAACCTTGATGGCTGGCTTAATGAAATATTATGGAATGGATCCCTATGCAGCCATTGCTCTGGGGTTATTATCCGGTGTTGCTTTTGGCTTTATTAATGGGATTTTAGCGGCTTATGGTAAAATGCCGCCCATCATTGTCACCTTAGGTGCCATGATCATTGCTAAAGGTCTTGCCTTAATTTATACCGGTGGCTATCCAGTTTCAGGATTACCTCAAGAATTTGCTTTTTGGGGACGCGAAGAATTAATGGGGATCCAAGTTCCTATTTTATTAATGCTTGGCCTTTATCTTATTTTCTATGTTGTACTAAATCATGTCTCTTTTGGCCGCTATATTTACGCGATAGGCGGTAATGAAGAAGCCGCTCGTCTCAGTGGTATCCGCGTTGAACGTTATAAAATGTTAGTTTACGTCATTAGCGGCTTTACTGCGGCTTTCGCTGGGTTAATATTTACTTCTCGAGTCATGAGTGGACAACCCAACGCAGGGGTAGGGTTTGAGTTAGATGCTATTGCTGCAGTCGTACTCGGCGGCGCTTCAATCGCAGGGGGCCGTGGTATGATCATTGGCACACTCATTGGCGCAATGATCTTAGGTGTACTCAATAATGGTTTAAATTTATTAGGTATTTCACCTTATGTTCAATATATTGTAAAAGGCTTAATTATTTGGGGAGCGACCTTAATTAGTTCAATGAAACGCTAAATAAATAGTTCTTCATAACCATTAAAATAGGCAGGTATCGTTACCTGCCTATTTATATTTGTCATACTTCAAGTTGTATGGGTGTTGACTGCGCTCGCATACAACTCGAATTTTTTAAAGTACACATAAAAATCATAGTGTACTTTATTTCTGATTCTTATTAATAAACAACAAGTTTCCCATCAACAAATATTTGTTTAGTCTTATAATCTTTATGTGAATCTCGCTCTATCTCAGAAAACAATAAATCTGTAGTTAATTCCCCAAGATATACCGAATCATGATGTACACCAGAAATAGATAAATGGTAAGTATCTGCATAGGGTGGTAAATCAACAGAAAAATAGCGGCATGAAAGGCCTAATTCTAAAATAATTTTATACATTCCTGCTGTAATAATTCCATTCAACCCAACGATATACATATTAGGTGTGTACAGCTCTTGGACTTTTTTCCTTAGATAATCTTCATCATTCTTATTAAACATATAACTACTGTATAAAACGTTAATATTTTTTCTATTTGGAAAATTTTCATATATACCCGCTAAACGAGATAAACTAATTTCTGAACCTTCTGGCCCTGAAACAATAAGTGTATTCTCACTATTTTGTTGGTTAAGAAACTTCCCTGTTAAGGCGCCTATTTCAAAGTTTTTCAAGAATAAACCCGAATACTTATTTTGATAACCATAAATTGAACGGTCAACAAAAACCAAAGGTACATTATGTTGGTCAATTAATGATAAGTAACTTGGTTGATAGTCTTTATCGTCACGAACTGGCGATAGTAGAATGCCACTCGCCTTGTAACTGACTAACGTTTCAATTGCTGTTTTTTCTGCTTTTTCATCGCTATCTGAATCAAAAATCATGACTTGATAGCCTTTTTCTTTCGCTAAGCGTGAAACTGTTTGAATAAGTACCACATAAAATGGGTTAAATGTACTGTCAGTGACCACACCTATTATACGGCTATTTTTATTTTTCAAATTACGCGCAAAAAGATTTGGAACATAATTGAGTTCTTGTGCAATAGCTAATATTTTATCTCGAGTTTCTTTCTTTACCATCTCAGGATGGTTAAATGCTCTAGAGACTGTAATATCAGTTACATTAGCACGTTTGGCTATATCAATTATCGTTGTTGAGCTATCTTGTTTTGTCATAATTATACTAGTCAACCTTTAATGATTACCCGGAAGAATATATTAGCAATTCATTTTGCTATTATCCGAGTAGAAAAAATGCGATTATTCATTATACCTCTTTGAGCTTGAAGATAAATCAATTTCACTTTCATTAAGGAGAATAAATGACTGATAACTCAAAATAGTGACACATGCCGCATGAATTATAAAAAACCACTTAATTGTTTGATATTTAAAATCTATTTTTAAATAATATTTAATTCAATCAATACTGATGAAATCAACCATAGAGCAACAAAGATAACAACACTTGAAAATAATATTTGGGTAGTCTTATTGGAAATATAATGAGTTATTAATCGACCAATTAATAAACCAATAACACAAGAAGCAATGAAAACAAGACTAATTTCTTTAGGGTACTGGAACCCATTCCAAACATTAATAAAAATACTAATACTACCAATACAAAAAATGACCATTAATGATGTTGCGATAATACTCTTCATATTTAAATTAGTGAATTTTCGCAATGCAGGAACAATAATAAAACCACCTCCAACACCTAACAGCCCAGTAAGTAACCCAGTAACAACACCAATGCATCCCAAGATTAAAGCCGTTTTAGTATTCCAAATAAACTTTCCAGTTTCTTTATTAATTAGACAATGTGCATCATTCTGCACATCTGCTCGATTGAAAAATATACGGCATCCGACATAAAGCATAACGAGGCTAAAGGTAAGTGTTAACCAAACTGGTGGGGTAATATGGGCAAGATAAACACCATACTTAGCAGAAGGAATACTCAATAATGCTATCCAAATAGCCGCTTTATAGCGAATATTCTTTTTTATAAGACCTTGAATTACACCAATAAATGCAGAAATTGTAACAGCTAAAAGACCAACTGGTGCCGCTAATGCCACACTCCAATTTTGGCTTGCCATTAAAGCAGGAACAGCAAGAATTCCACCACCAGCTCCCGTTAAACCAAGTAGGCAACCTATCAATAACCCTTCCAATATCAGTATTAGCATTGTGAATGTCTTATCATTATTTTCAAATATATTCGCTGAGCATTAACGCTTCCCAAGTGTTTTATTCAATACCATTAATGCACAATTAAATGACACTTCTCCAGCAATAATATCGATTAAACGAGTATCTTGAAAAATCGCAATTGTCGGTACTGATTTTATACCATATTTAGGCGCTAAAGTGGGTGACTGAGCAATATCCACAAGACCAAAAACAATATTATTTTGTTGAAAATGCTCAGAAATTTTAGTGAAAATAGGATACATATTTTTACAAGGCAAACACCAAGATGCCGAAAAATAAGCAACTACCGTTTGACGCTCTTCCTGCCCTAGAGGGTAAAGTGTGCTTGAGAAATTATCACTATTTAACTGCAAGATATGAGGCATTATACGCTACCTTTTTATACATTTTTTTGAACTAACATACTGAAGTGATTCTTCAGATAATATATCACCTCTTATCCATTAGTTGTTCAATATTATTGATAACTCAAATATTACCTTAAAATCAATTGGTTGAGTTAAACTTAATCATAAAAAAGTACACGTATGAAAAATAATAAGTAGTTAAAATAAAATCTGTATTCATTTAACAAAAAAACAACCATATAATATATATACGCTACTTTTATTTTTTATTATGCATTAATTTTTTATTTGTGAATATTCTTGTCGTTATAGTAACGACGTTGTTTAATATACTTAAAGGTGTTCATAATGAAAAATAGACTATATCTTTTACTCTTATTAATATTTAGCCCTTCAATTTTAGCCCATTTAGATTCTGCTTATTACAGAAATGCAACTGATGGATTTACCACAAAATCCAAATGGATGGATACTCTCAGAGATGATGTCATGCTTTCTGAGATAGCATTACCAGGGACTCATGATAGTGCCGCATATAAAAATTTTGTTGATAGCGTATCAACACAAACACTCAATTTTGATCAGCAATTAGAATATGGCATTAGAGTCTTTGATATCCGAATTAGACATACAAATAATGCGTTTGCTCTACATCATGGTAACGTTTTTCTTGATGTTATGTTTGGTGATTTTATGAATTCTATTGACACTTTTTTATCGAAAAACCCTTCTGAGACGGTTCTATTTAGATTAAAAAAAGAAATAGAATCTGATGATAATAACACCCGCCTCATGAATGAAACATTGGAATCTTATATTGAACTACATAAAGACAAATATTTTAACTTACAATCTATGAATACAAAACTAAGTGATATTAGAGGAAAATATATGATACTCAGTAACAATACTGTTTTTCATAGTTATGGGTTATATTATGAACTTACGGATACACAAGATGAGTTTCATTTAACAACAAATTGGGATTTATACTCAAAATGGGAAATAATAAAGAACCAATTAGAACGAGCAACCAATGGAAATAAAAATAAAATATATATTAATTATTTAAGTGGCTCCGGTGGTTCATTTCCTTATTTTGTTGCAAGTGGACACTCATCCCCTGGAACATCAGCACCCCGACTTTCTACTGGCTTAACTACGCCTGGATGGAAAAACAGCTATCCAGATTTTCCAAGAACATCTTGTGCTGGCATTTGTACTATTTCGTTTGAGGGAACAAATATCCTAACTCGAGATAAGTTAAAATATTATAATGACCTAAAGACTAAGCGTACTGTTGGAATAATTATGGCTGATTTTCCAGGTGAATCTTTAATAACCCATGTGATAGGCAATAATAAAAACCTCCAAAAATAATTATTTTTAAATTATTTATATTAAAAAATAACTTTTCTTTTTTAATAATATCTAAATTGCTAGCATTTTATTATTTTAACTTAAAACCTATTACAGAATCATTTAACACGAAAATCTCTAATTTACTATTTGGCTGGTGGGAGATAAGTTTATTAATGCAAGTCCCAGTATTTTCTAAGACTTGCATCCGTTCCACAATATCCGTGGTTTGTTTGCCTAGCTGCTAATGACCGCACCATCGAGTTGAGTGTGATTGCTAGCGGTCACTTACGTATCGGTGTAAAACTGGCTGTCCCCCTTTTCAAATTCGCTACCTTTATTCACACTCGCATTGACATTCCAATCGCCCGTGCTTAGTCCTGCACCGATTAACCTTCCTTTGCTCTCATTTTTACGACCCACCATTTGCGTATTCGTCGAACTGGTCAAGTTGATATCATTTTTGGCGGTTATCCGGGTATTTTGTCCACTGATCTCACCTGAAAGTCGATTAATAACGGTCGTTGTGTTTAAAGCCAGTTCGCCAAGGCTAGAAATTAAAATTTATTGATTTTCGGCTGATAACACAAAGCGGGAAAAAACACGCTTTATCCCGCTTTGTCAACAACCTCAAGGGCAGTTTTACTTTGCCCTTATATTCTGTGAAAGGAAAAATATCTAACTATTACTTATATTCAGTTTCAATGCAGCGGCGATAGCGAGAGGAGAAAAGGTAATACTCGCAGCAAATAACGCGGCAAGAATGGCAAAATAGCCATCGAGAGGTATTTTAAAACTATGTGCCTCCATCGTACCTGTTGCATAAATAAGCACTGGAATATAAAGCGGTAAAACGAGCAGACTAACTAAAACCCCACCCTTTTTTAAGGAAACTGTTAATGCCGCACCAATCGCACCAATAAAACTTAATACCGGTGTCCCCAGCAGTAAGGTACCCGCCAACACCAATAGCGTGTCCGCGCTAAAAGACAACATTAATGCCGCAACCGGAGATAACAAGATCAATGGCAACCCAGTCACTAGCCAGTGGGCAATCACTTTAGCAAATACGGTTATAAATAAAGGATGTGGCGCGAGTAATAGTTGTTCAAGAGAGCCATCAAGATAGTCATCCTTAAATAAACGCTCTAGTGATAATAGTGAAGACAAAATAGCCGCGACCCAAAATACCCCAACGGCAATACGCGCTAATAATTGAGGCTCAGGACCGATACTAAGCGGAAATAATGTGATAACAATTAAGAAAAACCACAACGGGTTAACGAGCTCAGAAAAACCTCGGAAAGCAATTTTAAGCTCCCGTTTAATTAATAACCAAAACATGATTCAACCCCACCCGTCAGTTTTAGTGAACCAAATTGCCCTGACATCGCTTGGTGAGAGGTAAACAAAATAATCCCCCCCTGCTCTGCATGCTGATGAAAACGTTCTGTTAAACGAGCGACCCCTGCCACATCAATTGCGGTGAAAGGCTCATCAAGTATCCACAGAGGGGCTTCGCTTAGCCATAGCCTAGCTAAATTAACTCGCCGTTGTTGCCCTGCAGAAAGTTGACTAACAGGAATATCTTCATAACCGATTAATGAAACTTCCTCTAAAGCAGACCAAATACGCTCGCCTTCATGCCCTTTATGGTGCATTTGATAATAAAACTTGAGGTTTTCATAAGGTGTCAGTAATGATTTCACTGCAGGTTTGTGGCCTAAATAAAGTAAATGACGAGTGAATTCTTCTTTTAGCTTATCAATCGATTGATTATTCCAACAGACCGCACCTTCATCGGGTTTTAATAACCCAGCCATCATACGTAGCAGGGTTGTTTTTCCCGCTCCATTAGGCCCTTCAACTTGTAAGATTTCACTGGGCTGTACAATAAAATCAAGTTGATGGAATAACACCCTATTTTGCCGATGGCAACTCACTTGTTGAGCACTTAGCATGAAGCACAATTCCTGTTGTTTTTATTTTGAGGTTAGCTTTTTGCAACTTTGTTCAACAGCATATCACTAATAGAGTCACTCGATATTGCTTCACCGCAAAGCACTTGCATCAAAACCTCTGAACCTAAGGTCGATAATGAAAACAACATATCAGGTTTAAGTAAGCGAACTTTATCCATATTACTTTCTTGGTTAATTAACACCACGGTTTTCACCGTTCCCTCAACACCCGCTTGTTCTTTCACGCCCAATAGGGCAAAAGTGCTGAGCGAATCGCTATCCGTCATCACCAATACGCACTTCGCATGTTTTACGTTTGCTGCTGCTAGCAATTCCGAACTGGTGGGGTCGCCCGTTACAATGTTATCTTTTTCTGGGTAATGGCTACGATGGTTTTCTTGGCAAATCACAGCTACAGGTAGCTCTCGTTTTTTCAGCCCTTGATAGACATTGACGGCCATCGGTGTGCTACCAATCACCACATAATGATTTTTCATATAAGCAAACCTCTTACGCACAATTTCTTTCGTGCCTTTTGCTAACACCCCAACAATATAAACCACTGAAGTGGTAAAAATTGTGATCCCTAAAATAATCACTGTCACCGTGAATACACGCGCATCCACTGTAACCGGTACAATGTCACCAAACCCGACCGTCGTCATGCATACTAAAGCGAAATAAAAAGCTGTAGTACCATCTTTAACCACCGGCGAAAATTCATTACCAATATATAAAGTGCCAAAAATGGAGTAAAGCAACAATGCGATAATACACGTGATCGCCACAAACCCTGCACTGGTCAAGCTATGATGATGATATAGCTTCCAAAACACACACAATGCAATTAATAAAAAGAGTGAGAAATAACCTTGGTGGATATTTTCTTGCGCTAACCTCAAATCAACAAATGAAATAATTCCAAGCAAAAATAATGAGAATACCCAGGCGATACGGGCTCCATTAACCATAAATAGCGACAGGAAGATAAGCGAAATTCCCAATAAAAAACGGGGAATATCCAGCAGCTTCATAAAACCGAGTGATTTCAACCACTGTGTCAGCCCAGACTCACGCCAATCAATATAGTCAGTATAAGCACTTAACACAGGCTTTAAAATCATGGTGCCATCAATAATAATTAATAATGAAAGCAGCACTCTGATTGATAAGGATGATTTCAAAAAAGCCACAAATGAGTTGTCTAACATAAGTTGCTCTCACCCTTTATTGATAATGTTGGTCAAATTTTTATACACCATAAATAGATTAAAAGATAATATCAACTGAATGAAATATTATTAAACAATAATTCAATATATTACTGTTTTAGTAACAACGTATAAAACATTGTCTATAATGCAATATCATAGAAACAGTTTCGAGTTGAGATTTGGCTCAGGAGTGCAGTTAACACCCCTGCCTCTTGAAAGATGACGAGTATGGGGAACTTAAATTACATCTTCATATCTAAAAATCGATTTCTCAATTATTTTTCAATTCGACTTAACAATAATAGAAAACAAGAGTTTAAAAACCTATGAGTAACACTACACACTCGGAAAAGTTTAGCTGGACCTCTCTGTTCTGGTTACTAATCTACTTTTGGTATTTTTCATCGTTATTACAGCTGTATGTGCTCGTAACAGGGCAAAGTAACTCCATTGGCCTTAGAGACTCACTACTTTATAGCTCCCTTTGGTTAATTCCTGCTTTATTGTTCCCAAAAAGAATCAAATTAGTTGCTGGGGTGATAGGTATTGTTCTTTGGCTATCCTCTGTTGTTGCACTCGCCTATTTTGTGGTTTATGGCCACCAAATATCGCAAAGTGTCATGTTCGTCATGTTTGAAACCAATACCAATGAAGCTGGTGAATTTCTTAAGCAATATTTTAGCTTCAAAGTCCTAGGCGTCATACTCGCCTATACTGTAGTCGCAATATTCCTGTGGACACGCCTAAAACCAGTCACATTACCAAAGACAGGGCGAGTCGGTATTTCATTGTTAATCTTAGTGATTTTGTTTGGCGTCCCTTACTATAATAAAGGCATAAAACAAGACCGCCCAATGTCGAGTATTGCATCTTATGTCAATAGCAAACTCGCCTATGCCGCCCCATGGCAGTTTGTCAGTGGTTACTTCTTATATAAAAACCAGCTAGCAAACATGGAAGAGCTAATCCGTGACAACAGTAAAATTCCGCCACTAGAAAACTTTGTTGATGCAAATGGTGATACACCTCGTACATTTGTATTAGTGATTGGTGAGTCCACCAGCCGCGATAGAATGAGCCTATATGGCTATTCACGCCCAACCACGCCTGAGTTAGATGAGCTAGCTAAAGATTATCCTGCTAATTTATCAGTATTCAATGATGTGGTGACATCACGACCTTATACCATTGAAGCACTACAGCAAATTCTGACGTTCGCGACACAAACTGAACCTGAACTGTTCAATTCACGCCCTTCTATCATGAATATGATGAAGCAAGCGGGCTTTAAAACGTTTTGGATCACCAACCAGCAGACAATGACTGAGCGTAATACCTTATTAACTGCGTTCTCTCGCCAGACAGACAAGCAATATTATTTGAATAATGATATGGCTCAAAGCTCACGTATCTATGATGACGTGGTTTTTTCTCCATTCAAAGAAGCACTTGCAGACCCTGCTGAAAAGAAATTTATCGTTGTTCATCTATTAGGGACTCATATGCGCTATGAATTCCGCTATCCTGAAGATAAAGCTATTTTCAAAGACAAGGACAGCGTAGTTCCTGCTAATTTAAATAATGACGAAGTAAAAGATTACAATGCTTATGATAATGCACAACATTATAATGACTATGTGGTTTCGTCATTAATCAAAGACTTTGATTCTTCAAAAGAAAATGGTTTTCTGGTATTTTTCTCGGACCACGGTGAAGATGTTTATGATACCCCGCCTCATGAAATGTTAGGGCGTAGTGAAGGTAAGCCGAGTAAAGTCATTTATAATGTGCCTTTCCTAGTTTGGCAATCACCTGAGTGGTTATCGACGCATCAATTTGATTTGAATGATAAAACAACTCGACCGTTCAGTAATATGGACTTTATCTATGCATGGTCTGATTTAGCAGGTTTAAACTATACTGGATTTGAACCTGAAAAAAGCCTATTTAATGAGTCATTTAAGCCTCAACCTCGTTATATTGGTGACCCAGATAATAAATCCTCATTAATGCTCTATGATGATTTGAAAAAATAATTAAGCCTCTGTCGGTGAAATATTTTTTGTATTTCACCGACCTATTCATTTAAGCAATAACTTTCAGGTGCTGTGCATTTTTGCGGTTTATTTTACCATCTCGCAAAATAAACGTGACTTCACCGCGCCAAAATTCAGCCAAGAAAATATCACTTATTGATTCAATTCCTTGTAATTCAATTTGCTGCATTAACCAGCTTTCATCTCTTTCGATGGATTCCAAACCATAGCTTCTAATAACCCCTTCTTTTATCAGGATCACAGATGGCATGTTTTTTTCATCGCAAATAATAGTTAACTGCCCATCGGGCTCTATTTGCGCATAATAAATTTCTTGAAAAGAGTGAATTCCTTGTGCATGAATTCGAGATGAAATATTGATGAGGTCTATCTTATTGGCTTTCTCTAAAATGTTTTCCATTATAAATTGGCCTTTTTTAATGATGGGTATGGGATTACCAATCGCCACATTACGAAAAAAATTAAATCTTTTCGTTAAAAAGTTTAAAAAGCTAATAAACAAAACACCAATAATTAAAATAGTCACATACTGGTACAATGGGATAGTATCACTGTAAATCACCCCGCCAATAATGCCCCCTAAGACGAAATTACCAATGAAATCAATAGGAGTCATTTGGGAAAGCTGCGTTTTTCCCGATAGATTCATATGAGTGATAACAATGGCAAAACCGATAATAAACTTTAAAATAATCAACGAATAATAGTACGCCATATTGCTATTCCTTTGTTATCTAAAACATACATTTGTTTTCATTATTTATTTAAATATTAAGTTTCGATCAGTTTAGCTTGATTATCTACCTTTTATAGCGCTATAGCATGGAACAAACGATTATTTCCCCAAAAATAGTCTTCAACGCGAATCCAACACAACAAAATACTTTAATATTTCAGTCAATTAGCTATTTATTTTATAATCCACTTAATTTCAACTATAGTTAAATATACACATTGGCACTCAAGCCAATATCAAGCTTCAATAACATTTTTACCTACATCGTGCTAAGGATATGTTTATGAATATAAAACTCATCACTTCACTTCTTTTCGCGGGTCTTGTTACTGTTATCGCTGGTTGTGATGACTCTCCCAAACCGAGTGATACTGTTAAACAAGCAGAAGAAAAAGCACAGCAGTTAAAAGAAGATGGTGAAAAAAAAGCCAATGAACTGACAGAAGATGCAAAAAATAAAGCTGAAGAGTTGAAACAAAACGCGTCAGAGCTGAGCCAAGAAGTCAAAACAGATGCGATTAATAAAGCCGATGAAGTGGCAACCGATATGAAAGAAAAAACGGAATCGCTCAAAACAGAAAATGATGCAGAAAACGATAAAAAATAACTACTTTTTCAATCTTCTTCAAGAATGTAGGCTTTAAATGCCTACATTCTTATTTGCCCCTCATAAAAGCACCAAAACCCTCCTAACTAATTCGTCATTCCACGATATAATTACGCTTCTTATTCGTTAGCTACTAGGAACACTAATGCAAATTAAACACAGTATTGGGTACGCAAATCCAGAACTTCTTACCGATGCTTTCAGCCTGCGCCAACAAGTTTTTACTCAAGAGCAGGGGTTCCCCGCTGATATCGATGTCGATGAATATGATGAATCTGCATTACATGTGGTTTTGTATTTAAATGAGCAACCAGCCGCTGTATTACGCTGTGTACTACTTGAAGGTAATCTCATCAAAGTTGGCCGTGTCGCAGTACAAAAGCCACACCGCGGCAAAGGGCTTGGACGTGAACTAATGAAATTTGTAGAACAATATGGTCGCTCCCACCATTACCCTAAGATTGCTCTTTCAGCACAACATACGGCCATTGATTTTTACCATACCCTTGGGTATCAAACTGAAGGCGAAATGTATGATGAAGACGGAATAGACCACATTTACATGACATTATCTTTAGAGCAATAATTGCCCTTGAATTAAATTTTCTCGCCCTTATATTGCTATAAGGTCAATATTTAACCAAGTAGAGGTGGATAATGGCAAATGGTTGGGCAAATGAAGATGCCGTTCAAGAACAAATTGATGCCACTCTTGATGATGCGGTAGCGAAAGCGCGACGGCAATTACACTCCGGTGAAAGCGCCGAGTTTTGTGAGGAGTGTGGTGAAGCCATTCCTGAAGCCCGCCGTTTAGCATTACCCGGCGTTAAATTCTGTATTAACTGCCAAAATGAATTAGATAAAAAACAATCTACGTTTAGCGGCTATAATCGACGTGCCAGTAAGGATAGCCAATTACGCTAATCATATTTTCATTCCAATTTACCTGTGGTTTTTACTTATCTAATGCTTACTTTCGCTTATTTGCATTAACTTATTGGTAAAACATGTAAATATTGCATTATTAATTATTAATTTAATGATAATTAACATGATATTTTTCCCCTCCAGTTAATGTTATTTTCCGATATTGTTGATCATTCTCCAGTATCATGGCAGTATAACCGCCTATTTTTTAACTTATGAAGGTGGTAAAGGCTCGAATATCATCGCTATTTTTGGCAGTTTAACCTGCCTACAACACCATATTATTGTTCTTTCTACCTCGTTTCCTTAGGAAACCTTTTCGCAATTATCCATTGTTTCATTAAGAAGGACAGCGCGTTGCATACTTTGTCAATTTCGGTATGCCAAAAATAAAATAAAACAAAAGAAGGTTGTTATGAGTCAAATTGCTACTGATTCTAAAAGAGTTCGTTCTAAAATTAGTCCCCCTGTGTTTTATAGCTCTGCCATTATTATTTTGGTTATCGTTGGCTTTGCCGCTTTGATGCCAGAAGTCGCAGAATCTCATCTAAGTCATCTTCAACAAAATTTATTTAATAACGCAAGCTGGTTCTACATTCTTGCTGTCGCAATTATTCTTTTGAGTGTGACTTATCTGGGACTCTCCCGTTACGGGCAAATAAAATTGGGACCAGACCATGCCCTGCCAAATTTTAGCTATGTGTCATGGTTTGCGATGTTGTTCTCCGCAGGTATGGGGATCGGCTTAATGTTCTTTGGGGTTGCAGAACCCGTAATGCACTACCTCAACCCGCCGGTCGGTGAAGCACAGACGGTTGAAGCCGCTAAAGAAGCTATGCGCTTAACATTCTTCCACTGGGGGTTACATGCTTGGGCGATTTACGCCATTGTCGCGTTAATTTTAGCGTTTTTTAGTTATCGTCATGGCCTCCCTCTCACCTTACGTTCAGCCCTTTACCCAATTATTGGTGAGCGAATTTATGGCCCTATTGGTCATGCGGTTGATGTCTTTGCTGTGGTAGGTACGGTATTTGGTGTTGCCACTTCTCTCGGGTTCGGTGTGCTACAAGTAAACGCAGGTTTAAACCATTTGTTTGGTTGGCCTGTGAATGAAACTGTACAGGTGATCTTAATTATCACCTTTACGGGTTTAGCGACACTTTCTGTGGTTTCAGGCCTTGATAAAGGTATCCGTATTTTATCTGAACTCAACCTTGGCCTTGCTTTTTTATTACTGGTACTTATTGTTGCTTTAGGGCCAACAGTGCTTCTGCTGAAATCTTTCGTTGAAAATACGGGGGGTTATCTATCAGAGATCGTCACTAAAACCTTTAATTTATATGCGTATGAACCTAAGTCCAGTGGCTGGTTAGGGGGTTGGACCTTACTGTATTGGGGTTGGTGGTTATCATGGTCACCATTTGTCGGGATGTTTATTGCACGTATCTCCCGCGGCCGCACCATCCGTGAATTTGTCATGGGCGTATTATTCGTCCCTGCAGGGTTCACATTGATGTGGATGACGTTCTTTGGTAACACGGCGATAGATTTAATCAAAAATAAAGGCGCAACACTATTAGCAGATACGGTACAAGCTGATGTGTCTCTCGCTTTATTTGAGTTTCTTAATTACTTCCCATTTTCTTCTGTGCTCTCCTTTTTTGCTATGTTGATGGTAATTGTATTCTTTGTTACTTCAGCAGATTCAGGCGCTATGGTGGTTGATACCCTAGCCTCTGGCGGTGATTCCAATACCCCAATTTGGCAACGTATTTTCTGGGCTGGCTTAATGGGTGTCGTTGCGATCACCATGTTGTTAGCTGGTGGCTTGCAAGCCTTGCAAACACTGACAATAGCCAGTGCGCTACCGTTTGCCATGGTGTTATTGGCCTCTATTTATGGGTTATTTAAAGCACTTCGAGTTGATGCGTATAAACGCGATAGCCAGCAATTAGCGACCATCGCCCCAACCGCCAGTCGTAACCCTATTCCATGGCAAAGGCGTTTACGTAACATCGTGTATTTCCCTAAACGTGCGCATGTTAAACGCTTTATGGAAGAATCTGTGAAGCCATCAATGGAAATGGTCTCAGAAGAACTGGCTAAACAAGGTACTGTATGCCATATCCATACCGATAAAGATGACCGAATAGGTTTTGAGGTCGATTTAGGCGAAGATATGAACTTTTTATACGAAGTTCGCCTCCGTTACTATATTCAGCCCTCTTTTGCTTTAGCGGGTATGGGCACAGAAAGTGATGATGAAAAGAGTGAAGAACAACGCTACTATCGCGCTGAAATTCACTTAAAAGAAGGTGGACAAGACTACGATGTGATGGGCTGGGCAAAAGAGCAGATCATCCACGATATTCTTGATCAGTATGAAAAACATATTCATTTCTTACATTTATTGGGTAAGTAGCCCCAAAAAAGAAATATTACCTAAAATGTGTCGATAAAAATTCACAGGCGGCTAAAATTATAGCCGCCTGTTTTTTCCATCTTTTTGCTCAATTCTATTGAACTTAGAGCTATCTACACCCTATCATTGGGGCTTACTGATTATTATTACCTGATTTTTTTATAATAATTTTGCAGGAAGTATTACGTCTTTGCCTTTAACGTAATCCCATACCAAAGTGAATATCTTTTTATATATCGAGCTTTCATATTGTGATAGGTGCATTAATAGTTTTGATAGTTCATCCGATGATCTCATTACTGATATCTCCCCCCCCTCAGGATATGCTATAAAAACGTGACTAGTACCGTTTATAGATATAGTTAAAAAAGCCTTTCCATTAATATATTGTATATTATTGAGATATACACTACTGACTAAAAACGGCATTTCCATTCCAAGCACCCTCTCTAAAAAATTCTCGTTGCGTCATTTGGTAATTTGAGCCATTCCATGGATCATGAATAATAACATTGCTAGTTTTTTTATCAGTACCTTTTACAACAACCCAATGGCCGACACCCGCACCTTTCTCCCACATCATTGCAGCCCAGCTTCCTGATTTATTTAATAACTCAAACTGCTCCGAACCAACATATCCTCCATTCCATTTTCCATATTGCTTATTCAGGTCTTTTACTAGTTGCTCTGTAGATTTTAATTGTGTTCCTAAATTAGTTTGATCTACAAATATATTCCGATCTCTGAGTAACATTTCCCCACATGCAGCGCCACAACTAGTCGGCGTCACCTGTTTCACTACAGTTGGGTCAACGATTTCATTCATTACATTCCAGTTACCTCCGGCCCCTCCTTTTAATGGTTTCCGCTGAAGGGCCGTGCCTGTTGTTTTGATCAATCGACCCATAACGGCTAAAGCTCGTTCTAATGGTAACGATGTTAATAATGCAATTGTGTAATCTTTAGTATCCTTGGCCTGTGCTAATGCCATCATAGTATCGGAAACGGGAAGATGCTCTAATATTAACTTTACAGGGTCTTCTTTCCCTGTACCGTTAAGATAGGTTAATCGAATTCTATGCTTCTCTTGCTCCGTAAGGCTGCTATCACTCGCTAATACTTTTTCAAGTTCAAAACCACTTGCGAAAAAGTTATCGCCCGTATTCCCAAAAAAATTATGGTAATGGTGATTAAAAAGAAATACGCTTTCTGCGGCATTAGCACCACTGTATGCACCACTTGCTTCACCTGTATAAATAGCACCGGATAAAGCCCCAACCACCTTGATTATTTGAGTATCTGCATTTAAATTATTTTTACTTTTGTTATCAAGAGATAACGCAGCCAGTTCAGCGGCTAATGCGCCAATTGCGGCACCTTTTACATTACCACCACTAATTTCTGCACTTAGCGCCGCCAACCCCGCATGACTTAGAGCTTTTCCTGCATGCCCCAGAATATTTCCCTGTTTATCTACATATAAATACTGGAATTTATCGCCTATCAGGTTAGCCCCTTCGGCTTGAATTTGCCCTGCCACACTATTGAGTAGGGCTGTTTTAAAGTTGTCCGTGAAGCTCCCACCTTGAATCGCTGTTCCGATGGTTGAGCTGATAGCACTTTGCCCTACCACACGCTGCGCGACTTGAGTCCAATTCCCGTCACTGAGCTTTGGTAAGGTCACTTTGGCGGGATCAGTGACTTTGCCATATAACGCAATATCAAACCCTTCAAGTGAACCCGCAATAATCATACTGGTCACTATTGATTTTGCAGTATCACTTTTCCCTAGGCTAGATAAGGTTTTTGACAGGTTTCCTTTATTCTCAACTAATGCGACAGACGCTTGAGAAACAAGTGAGGCAAACCCCGCCTGTGCCGCAGCAGAAGCCATTGACGCTGTCGTCGCTGAAGCCCCCATGCTTGTGGCAGTCGAGCTCGCAAGTCCACCAACACTGGCGGCTGTAGAGGTTCCATAAGTAGCAGCCGCTACAGCAATGGCAATCACAGCACCTACGACTGGATTAAGGCTTTCAGTTTTTATATCCCACTGGCTATAAGCATCTTTTACAACAGCCCAATTGATGTTTTTGTTATTTTTAACGTCCCCGAGCCACTCATACCCCGGAGTGCGACTTAATATGGCTAGCGCCTGCTCGAATGACTGTCCTTCTTTGGTTTTGACATCCGCAGTGATCCCTTTATTCGCATCAACCGTCAACTTGCCACCAATATGAAGGCTGGGTAGAATCCATTTATCTGAGGTATACCCTTTATTGCGCTGTGTAATATAAAACCCGTTAGAATTTGTAATCACCTGTTCAAATTGAGAGTTTTTGACAGCCTTAAAATTCACCTTACCGGTTTGACTGGTGATTTTGGCATTCTTGCCCGTATTAATTTTGGTGGCTTCTAAGGTGACATCATCCTTAGCATATAGGTTAATATCACCACCTGCGGTAAATTCAGTGACTTTATTGGTTTTATCACTGCGTGTTTTTCTCACTTCCTTTTTTGTGATACAAAGCGTCCATCTATTGCATTTCTTTTTATACTCTTCGAAGTAACTGCTTTCCTCCATGGCTTGGGCATAGAGATACCCACCTTTTGCCGCAATATCCATCGCGCCTTTGGCAATGAGACGAGACGCTTGGAAAAGAATGCTCCCCTCAGACAAAATGGTCAGCGTTTTACCACTGTTAATTTCAGTGCCAATTTGGCGATATAACTCTTCATATTTTTTCCCTGACTGTTTTCGATAATTCGTTTTAACCGACTCTAACCGTACATTTCCCCCGCTTGATAGTGTGATGTCATTTAGGGATTTGATTGTGCTACCTTGTGCGGTGAGTGCGCTATTGGAGGCCAGTGTGACGCCTTTGTCACCAGAAAGCGTCGAAGTCACATAACGTACATCTTGGTTATCTTCGTTGGGGTTGGGAATGGCAGAGTAAGCGGTAGCGGTTAATTTAATATCACGACCTGAGAGCGCGATAACTTTGTCTTTTGATTGAAGATTGGCAGATTGCAAGTCAATATCGCGAGCTGCATTTAACGTAATATTGCCATTTGCGATAAGTTGAGAGCGCAGCTCTGGGTAGCGATGAGTTTTAAATACATTGTCGACATCTTTAATCGCTTTTGAACCTAACAAAATATCTTGGCCTGCATTGAACGTCAGTAATTTTCCACTGTTGAAGGCAATGCCACGTGCTTCAATATTTTTACCTGCGGTGAGGTTTATTTCTCCCGAACTTGCCCAATTTCCTGTTTTGGTAAGTAACGCATTGATATTGGCAGCAGGCTCTGAAGCCGCGAGCTTGATTAAATTAGACTCATCGCGGCGGATAACAATATTCTCATTGGCGCTGAGGGTGAGTTTATTGGTTTTGGCTAACTGGGCATTATCAAAAGTGATGTTTTTACCCGCTTGGATATGTAACGAGTTTGCGGCGTTGATAACCGGAGGAGATAAGACATTATCCTTAAAAGCAGAGACAGGATTTAAGCTATATTGAAGATTGCCATTTTTCGCAACCAAGGTACTGTCTTTAGACGTTAAATTGACTTGTTTGAGATTAAGATCGTTGGTGGCAATTAGGCTTTGTGATTGTTTTGCAACCAGTTGCGCATCATGAATATTGATGTTTTGACCAGCGATAATAGACAGATCATTTTCAGACTGTAAGTTGGTAGAAATATTTATATTATTAGAATTTAAGATAATGTTTTTTGCTGATATTAAATAAGCAGGCGCAGTGCTTTGATTTATTTTTGATATTAGTGATGAAGCAATAGGCAGCTTATTTTCACTGTTAATTGAATGTTTAAAATCAAGGATGAGATTAGTGCCTGAATGTAATCCTTTTTTTGTTTTTAAATTATCAATCTGTTCCAAAACGAGCACATAATCTTGTGCTTTATAATTTGTTTCTAAAACTAATTCTTTGATATTTATAATATTAACTATTCCACTGCCACTATTCGAAGTATCAATGACATAATTTTTATAGGTGTATTTTTTCCAACCAATATTTTGACTATTCTCTAACGTATTACCGGTTAAAATTAAATTATTCTTAGCGGAAATGATACCGTTATCGTTAGTGATTTGATTGCCATTAAGATAAGCATTTCCACCGCTAACTATTTCTCCGATCCGAACTGAATCATCAGAGTAAACACTTTGACCTGTATTGACTAATACACCCTCTTTATCAAATGCATTTGAAAAATCAGCTACACCGAACCATTTATTAGGAAGAGGGTTAACCAACTTTGCATTCATGACCACATCATAATTCCCACCACCTTCTCTAACTCGATACATTAATAAGTTTTTACTTGTGGAAGTAGGTTGTATCGTATTTTCCTTGTAATGCGTATTTAATGCCATGTTGGTCAGTTTCTTCGTCCGAACCACCAAATCCCCCGTATTGGTCTTTATCGTCCCGGATTTATTCTCAATCAGGGTACTCAAATCCCCCTTGGCATTTTTTTGCATCCACAGATTATCTTGTGCCTGAATGAGTGCGTTATTGCCCGTATTGCTTACTGACTCGGCAAAGACTCGCATATCTTTGCCTGCGGTAACTTGACCATTGTTGATAAGAGTATTGGTGGCTAATGTGATGTCTTTGGCGGCATTCACGCTGGCATTAGCGTTAATTTGCAGGTTTTTGGTACTAACATTGATGTCTTTTTTCCCTTGAATATTGCCTGCAAGGGTAATTTTGCCATCGACGGTTAACGTCAGGTCATTTTGGTTGGTTTGCACATTGCTGAGGTTAATCCCAACCCCTGATTCCGTACTGACCAATTTCACTTGATTGGCATACATTCCACCCAGTGCTTTGGTATCTACGGAAATACTGGGTTTTGTCCCTTCGCCTGCAATCGGTGTCACGGTGCCTTTTTGAAAATCAACACGGTTGGTGCCTTGCATCAAAGTCAGGTTTTTGGCTTTGATTTGCCCGTTCAATTCGGTGGCACGGCTGATAATATCGGCATAGGTTTGCGCTTCGACATTCATGCCATTGGCGCCGATAACCACGCTGCCTTTTTTCACCTCAACCGCAGACAAAGCGCCCTTGTTATCCAGAATGGGTTTCCCTGTGGTCAAGGTAATCGCTGGGGTATTCACAAAGCTACAACCATTACAGGTAATCCCATTCGGGTTGGCAATGACAACATTCGCGTCTTTACCTGCCACTTCCAACTTGCCTTGTAATTCAGAGCGGCTACTGCCCGTGACTTCATTGATAATCAGATTGGCAGCATTTCCTTTTAAATTGGCATTGGCTTTGATTTGCCCTGCAATTTGGGAATTCACATTAGTGGTGGCGTTATTGAGTACCGCACCTTGTTTATCCACATTAAATTGTTGAAATTTATTGTGCGATATTCCCGCCCCATTCGGCGTGGCAATATTAATAATCGGGACGTTATTTTGTTGGCTGATTTGGGTGTTTTTATCGGCCGCCGTCATGGCTGCTCCCCAAGCAGGGTGTAAGGGATAGACCGCGGTTAAGAAAATAATGGTATAACTTAATAACCGTTTAGGCCGTGAAGGCAATTGTTCATTTAGCATAAATAATCCTTTAAAAACGTAAAGCTACAGAGAGAATGAGACCGACCAATAAGCCGACCAATTGTCTGGTTTAAGTTGTGAGGGATAATGCAAAGGCTTACTGAGTAAAAACTGAGAATAAAACAGGCTATTACCAATAAAAGAGAGGCCAACGGCTCCACCTGCTAAAGTGTCAGGTTCAACGAGGTATTTATCTGAGGCAATAAAACCGTAATCTAATGCACTGATAAAACGCAATTGCCCAATTGCCATATTGGCGATGTCTTTGTTAATTTCATTACGCCAATATCCGCCTCGGTTACCACTTAAAGACTGCTCGTGGTAGCCACGGACAGAGTACTGACCACCAATACTGATGCGTTCAATGCCGTATAAATTATCAGGCGAATATTGGCCGTAAAATGAGGTTAAATAGGTCACACCATGAGAGAAAAAATACTGATAACTGCTGCTTAAACTGAATTTGCGGTAATGGCTGCGCGGTGAATCTTTCGCGAGGGTATCCGGTGAGGCGCCAAAGGCAGATATTCCCCATTCAGCGGCAGGGTTAAATGTGAAGTAACCTTGTCCAAGCATGGTGCTGTACTGTGGGGTAAATGAGAGCGAGGTTAAGGTGGGGCTGCTGATACTCAGGGTTTGAGAAGCCAACTGGGTATTGGCATTTTTATGTTTTAAGCTACTTTGTAGTGTAAGCCGTTGTTTCCCATCGCGATAAATTAAGCGGCTGATATCAAGCTGCTGATTGGTGTTTTTGCCTTCATAGCGGTATTGCTGGCCTGAGGTATCAAACGGCTGTAATGTATTATTGCGATAAAATTGGTAACGGTAAGACCAATAACCATAAGGAATATTGATTGCCGCAACAACATAACGGCTGTGATGAGAGCGACTGAAGTCAGTATCGGTACTGGCACTTAATGACCATTGTTCACCAAACCCTAACGGGGAATCTACCGTTAAACTCCCCGTAACTAGCTGTTTTCCCGTTGCCTTCATACCCGTATTATCGAGGTTCAGCTGGCTCGTGATAGGCCATTTTTTCCCTTGTTGATGAATAATAACCCGAGAATAGCCATTTTGGCTTCCTGGTTGGATATCGATAGTGTACTTAGCGGACGATAACCGGTTGAGTTGCTCCAACCCTTGTTCAATATGCCGTAGATTTAATATTTTGCCTTGTTGATGAGGAAATATTTGATGAACTAAACGCTCAGGGGAATTTTCAATCTCGATAGTTTCAATATGCCCTTCAATCACTTGTATTAACAATTGATATGAGGATAAATCTTGCTCTGGAATGATGGCTTTAGAGGTAATAAACCCCTGTTCTATATAGTAATTAGTCACATGCTTGGTGAGCTCTTGTATTTCACTTAGTGTGAGGCAGCGTTTTAAATAAGGTGAGGTTAACTGAGTTTGAGTTTTAGTCGTCAGCTGTGTGGCGCCGGCAAATTGGATCTGATTGATCGGGAAACAGATTTCATCTTGGCGGTGTTTGGAAAAAGAATCATCAACGGTGATTGCATTATGTTTTTCCAATAGATTACGTTGGATTAACTCCGACTCTAACCGTTGTTTTTGTTCAAATTGAATGCTTTCCTGTGCAGAGGGGAGTAATTGATTTTCAGGATAACTATAAGGCGCAATCATCAATAACGATACATATAATAAACGCCATATAATTTGATACTTTGTCATGTTATTTAAATTTTCGTCACGAATAGTAAATTTACCGTAATGTAACTTATTCTCATTAACTGTTTTTAAATAAAAAATATTCACTATGACTAAAATTTAACACTTTCCTGTTTAATACGGTTTTTTGTGTTTTTTCATTCCATTATTTTGGTTAATGCTTCATTAAAGATAATATTTAATATTATTCACTGAAAATCAATCGATTGATTTTATTGGAAAATAATTTTGCTGAAGACTTTGTCACAAGTAGCCCTGCAGGTAATTTCACAATTGCAAAAAAGGATATGACAGTGGGGAATTTAGAACTTATCTAATGAGTATAAGTAAAGTTCGATTGCAGTGAATCTACAGGGAAAGGGAATTATTCAAGTGATAACTATACTCCAAATAATTCGAATTGTAGGAAAGCACCAATTGAAGATAGTCAGATGAGCATACATCAGTATGTGACCCAAATAACCGAAATATGACCAATATTTAAATTTCTAAATAGTTCGAACTCTAGCAAGGCGGCAATTGAGGATAGTTTGGGGAGCATACATCAGTATGTGACCCAAATAGCCGAAAGAAGCCAACACAGCTAGAGCTCGAAATATGACGAAAATTTAGGCGCTCTTTCTCTTATCAGCAGCGATATTACTATAATCAGGGCTCTCTAAAGCGATTAATTCATCCAATAACGCGGTTAATTGCTGCATTTTCTCTGGTGAAAATGCTAGCTCTATTTTTTGATAACCTTCTTCCACTTCCTGCCGTGCTTTGTCATACAGCTCTTGCCCTACAGGTGTCAAAGAGACATATAATTTACGTTGGTCATTCAACGGTTTTAAGCGGAAAATTAAACCTTCGCGCTCCATACGGGTTAGGATCCCCGTTAAACTTGGGCGCAGAATACAGGTTTGAACTGATAATTCATGAAAATCAATTGAACGCTTATCAGCTAAAACTCGAATGATACGCCATTGCTGTTCAGTCAAATTATACGACTTTAATATCGGCCGGAAAAAACCCATTGCGGTTTCTCTTGCCTGCAATAATGCAATTGTCAATGATTCATGCATAAGATTAAAACTCACCACTTAATTAACGTTACTTAACCCAATTTTGGCATTTTATGGCAGTTGCCATTTCGCTTTGTTGGCCCTGTACTTTGATGAAATCACATACCATAACTATGAGCTTTCACATCACCAGTTTGCCTTATTTAAGAGTAGCACGGTCAAATAACAATCTCAAAGAAAAACCCTAAAATATTAATGAGTAAATAATTTAAAAACTCACTTTTAAGTTAATTTTTTGTAAATCAAAAAAAATTGAAAAAATAATAATTTCTTTTATAACATAGCCTTACAAAAAGACAACTTAATTATGTTAATGAGATCACAATTAAAATTAACATTTCTATAAACCTATTGCTAATTTCAAAATTATACTTTATTAATATATTAATAATTACTCGAAAGTTGAATTCTTTTCATTAAGGAGTTGTCAATGAAAGGCACTGTATTTGCCGTTGCCCTCAATCATCAAAGCCAGCTTAGCCACTGGCTTGAGGCATTCCAGCAAGCCCCTTATAAAACCCCACCAAAAACCCCAGTGTGGTTTATTAAGCCGCGTAATACGCGTATCAATTCAGGCGAAAAAATTTTGCATCCCGCTGGTGAAGAAGTGCAAAGTGGCGCTACGCTTGCTTTGGTGATCGGTAAAAATGCACGTAAAGTCAGTAAGACAGATGCACATCAGTTTATTGCTGGATTTGCGCTGGCAAATGAAGTGAGCTTGCCAGAAGACACCTTCTATCGCCCTGCCATTAAAGCAAAATGCCGTGATACTTTCTGCCCAATTGGTGAAATGGTTGCAACTTCGCTAAATACTCCTGTCGATATCATCACCCTAGTAAATGGTAAAGAAGTGGATCGCTGGTCAACAAAAGATCTGATCCGTGATGCGAGTGAGTTAGTTGCTGCATTAAGTGACTTCGCCACCTTAAAGCAAGGGGACGTGATCCTGCTCGGCACACCACAACAACGTGTCACCATCAAACCCGGAGACGAAGTGGTTATCCAAGCGGAAGGCTTTCCTAGCCTGAAAAATACCGTTGTGGCAGCAGGAGGAAAATAATGTCTACGATTACAAAACGCGCCAAAATCCTTTTTAAAGGCACTGAATATTCCGTCACCGTCGGTGATAACGAAGCCATCACGTTACCTAATGGGGACGTGATCGCGGGTGATTCTCCTGATGTTGAATGGTTACCTCCTGCGCAAGGAACCTTGTTTGCCCTAGGCCTGAACTATGCCGACCACGCTGCCGAATTAGAATTTAAGCCACCTGAAGAGCCTTTAATTTTCTTAAAAGCGGAAAGCAGTTTAACGGGTCATCGCCAAGTTTCTGTTCGTCCTGATAATGTGGAATATATGCATTATGAGTCTGAATTAGTGGTGGTGATTGGCAAAACAGCTCACAAGGTCTCAAGAGAAGATGCCATGGACTATGTCGCAGGTTACACCGTGTGTAATGACTATGCGATCCGTGACTATTTAGAGAACTATTATCGCCCAAATTTACGTGTTAAGAGTCGTGATACTTTAACGCCGATTGGCCCTTGGATTGTCGATAAAGATGCCATTAAAGATCCGCATAATTTGGCTTTGTACACCTATGTAAATGGTGAATTGCGCCAAAAAGGGTCCACTGCCGATCTGATTTTCGATATTCCCTTTTTAATTGCTTACCTCAGTGACTTTATGACACTGCAACCGGGAGACATGATTGCTACAGGGACGCCAAAAGGGCTGTCTGACGTAGTACCGGGCGACGAAGTCATTGTTGAAGTTGAAGGCGTTGGCCGACTGGTCAACACCATTATCAGCGAAAAAGACTATGAGGAACGTGTGTAATGACTAAGATTAATCATTGGATCAACGGTAAAAACGTTGCTAGCAAAGACTATTTCGAAACCACCAACCCTGCAACAGGCGAAGTATTAGCAGAAGTTGCCGCGGGTGGACAAGATGAAATCAACCAAGCCGTTGCCGCAGCGAAAGACGCTTTTCCAAAGTGGGCCAATACCCCAATGAAAGAGCGCGCTCGCTTAATGCGTCGCCTTGGTGAATTGATCGACGAAAACGTCCCGCAAATCGCGGAAATGGAAACCAAAGATACTGGTTTACCTATTCACCAAACTAAAAACGTGTTGATCCCACGTGCTTCACATAACTTTGAATTCTTCGCCGAGATTTGCCAGCAAATGAACGGCCGTACATACCCTGTTGATGACAAGATGATGAACTACACCTTGGTTCAACCTGTGGGTGTCTGTGCGCTGATTTCCCCATGGAACGTGCCATTTATGACCGCCACATGGAAAACCGCCCCTTGTTTAGCACTGGGTAATACTGCAGTTCTGAAAATGTCTGAATTATCTCCATTATCAGCGAACCGCCTTGGTGAACTGGCGCTGGAAGCAGGTATTCCCGCAGGTGTTTTGAACGTGGTTCAAGGCTACGGTAGCACTGCGGGAGATGCTTTAGTCAAACATCATGATGTCCGTGCGGTTTCCTTTACTGGAGGCACAGCCACTGGCCGCACCATTATGCAAAATGCAGGCTTGAAAAAGTATTCCATGGAATTAGGTGGTAAATCACCTGTGTTGGTGTTTGAAGATGCCGATATTGAGCGTGCACTAGACGCTGCTCTGTTTACTATTTTCTCCATTAATGGTGAACGCTGTACGGCTGGCTCACGTATTTTCATTCAAGAGAGCATCTACCCTGAGTTTGTTAAACGCTTTGCTGAGCGGGCAAATCGCCTGATCGTCGGTGACCCGAACGATCCCAAAACCCAAGTGGGTGCATTGATCAGCCAGCAGCATTGGAACAAAGTATCAGGTTATATTCGCTTAGGTATGGAAGAAGGCGCAACCTTGTTAGCGGGTGGCCCAGACAAACCGACTGATCTACCTGATCACCTCAAAGGTGGTAATTTCTTGCGTCCTACCGTACTGGCTGATGTCGATAACCGCATGCGTGTCGCCCAAGAAGAGATCTTTGGGCCTGTTGCTTGTTTAATTCCGTTTAAATCTGAAGAAGACGGTTTACGCATGGCAAATGATATTGAGTACGGTCTTGCTTCGTATATTTGGACACAAGATGTCAGCAAGATTTTACGTTTATCACGCAGTATCGAAGCAGGCATGGTGTTTGTTAATACACAAAACGTACGTGACCTGCGCCAGCCTTTCGGTGGCGTAAAAGCTTCGGGTGTAGGCCGTGAAGGTGGCGAGTACAGCTTCGAAGTCTTCGCAGAAATGAAGAACGTCTGTATCTCCTACGGAGACCACAACATCCCTCGTTGGGGTGTGTAAGCTTTACAACACTCTGTGCTGGAAACCTTATATTCCAGCACTTTCCGCTGAATTATATTGATACTCAGCATCGTTAAAACTGATAAACCAAGTCACTTCAAGTCGTTAGAAGAGCTACAACTTAGGTAAACTCGCTGTCTTACCCTAAATAATTCGAGTTGTAGCTAGGCGACAAACAAGCTAATCCCTAGGAGCATACATGAGTATGTGACTAGGGTTAGCGCGAGCAGTCAACAACGCTACAGCTTGAAGAATGACGGGTAAGGATATAAATATGGGTAAGTTGGCACTCGCTGCAAAAATAACACACGTCCCATCCATGTACCTATCAGAACTACCAGGTAAAAACTTTGGATGTCGCCAAGCCGCTATCGATGGGCACAAAGAAATCAGTCGCCGCTGCCGTGAATTGGGCGTTGATACTATTATTGTTTTTGATACACACTGGTTAGTTAACAGCGCCTATCACATTAACTGTGCTGACCACTTCAAAGGTATTTATACCAGTAATGAGCTTCCACATTTTATTCGTGATATGGAATATGAATATGATGGGAACTCCGTATTGGGCCAAATGATCGGTGAGGAAGCACGTAAATTAGGTGTTCGTGCCCAAGCCCATGAAATTCCAAGCTTAACCCTCGAATACGCCACATTAGTCCCTATGCGCTATATGAATAGCGATCGTCACTTTAAAGTCATCTCAATTTCAGCCTTCTGTACTTCACACAGTTTTGAAGACAGCCGTAAATTAGGCGAAGCCGTACTGACTGCGATTGAAAAATACGATGGCACTGTGGCGGTACTAGCAAGTGGTTCATTATCTCACCGCTTTATTGATGACCAACGTGCTGAAGATGGCATGAACAGCTACACACGTGAATTTGATGAGCAAATGGACAAACGCGTCGTCAAACTTTGGCGCGAAGGACGTTTTGAAGAATTCTGCAAAATGTTACCTGAGTATGCCGACTACTGTTATGGCGAAGGCCATATGCACGACACCGTAATGCTGCTAGGTATGTTAGGTTGGGATAAATACGACGAAAAAGTGGAAATTTTAACTGACTTGTTCGCAAGCTCTGGAACAGGGCAATTAAACGCCGTATTCCCACTGCCGAGTTATATTACTGACAAACAAGCTACCACTGCGTAAGGAGTTGTTATGCCTCATTTTTATGCAGAATGTACAGAAAACATTCGTGATGACGCTCAGCTACCTGAGCTCTTCGCCAAAGTGAATGAAGCCCTCGCGGGAACCGGTATCTTCCCATTAGGTGGCATTCGTAGCCGTGCTATTTGGCTGGATACTTGGCAAATGGCCGATGGCAAGCACGATTATGCTTTTGTCCATATGACGTTGAAGATAGGTGCTGGGCGTTCTCTTGAAGATAGGCAAAAAACGGGAGAAATGATTTTTGAGCTGATCAAAAAACATTTTGCCGATTTGATGGCAAAACGCTACCTCGCATTGTCTTTTACCATGGAAGAGCTTGATCCTGTTTTAAATTATAAGCAGAACAATGTTCATGCCTTATTTAAGGGTTAACAGTTTAAAGGTTAATGGTTTAAATCTTTATTTATCGTTTTATTGAGAGGGCAAGATGGTTAAAAATTTCGATAAACACATACCGCACTATTTGATCCCATTACTGGGGTCATTAGTGGCATTCGGTCCATTGTCTATCGATATGTACCTTCCTGCCCTCCCTCAAATGGGTATTGCGTTACACGCTACTCAAGGGCAAATGCAGTACACTCTTGGCGCCTTTTTTGCCGGATTCTGCATTGGAATGCTGTTTTATGGCCCACTAAGTGACCTTCTTGGTCGGCGGAAAATGTTGTTAAGTGGCCTTGCCATTTTTACTGTCGCCAGTTTGTTGTGCGCCCAAGCCACCAATGCAAATACTTTAATTGTATTCCGAGCGCTGCAAGCTTTTGGCAGTGGAGCGGCCATTGTCATGGCAAGGGCTATCGCTAGAGATGTTTACCCTGCTCATGAGTTACCTAAAGTACTATCATTAATGACACTTGTGACCATGATAGCACCATTACTGGCACCGCTATTAGGTGGTTTTTTACTCGTTCATTTTCAGTGGCAAGTAATTTTCTATTTGCTGGCAGTGATTGGCTTGGCTTCGGTGTGTGCAATTTTTTGCTTGCTCCCTGAAACGTTAACCCACCAGCGCGGTTCTGAAAATATACTTTGTGTCGCTTTCAAGAATTATGCACAGGTGCTCACAGACCGAGAAGCACTGAGTATTATTGGCACCATGGCCTTCTCCTTTGCCGGTATGTTTGCCTTTATCAGTGGTTCACCGTTTGTGTACATCAATTATTTCGGTGTTTCTGAACAACATTATGGTTTGCTGTTCGGCTGTAACATCTTGGGGATGATTGTCATGCTGTTGTTGAACGTTAAACTACTAAAAACCTATAGTTTAACGCGCATACTGACTATGCAAAGTGGGTTTCAATTAGCGTTTGGTCTGCTGTTACTCATATTTTACCAACAAAGTTTGCCCATAATTGTTATTCTAGTCGTACTGTTCTTATCGATGGTCAATGCTATCGGCACCAACAGTTTGTCACTATTACTGCAACATCGCGGGAAAATTGCAGGAAGTGCCAGTGCACTTGCCATTTCTATTCAGTTTGCCTTAGCGGCTGTCGCCAGCGTTGCAGTTTCTGTATTACAAGATGAATCCCCATTCGCTATGGCACTTGTTATGGCGCTTTGTGCCGGGTTAAGTTTTGCTAGCCAACAGCTATCAGCTAAAAATATCCGCCCACAAGTCCAATCAGTGTCTTCGGAGAACAACGAAAAATGAGCATAAATACCAATTCTACATTATTTCGCCAACAAGCTTATATCAACGGCCAATGGGTTGATGCCCAAAATAAAAGTGTGTTTGAGGTCACTAATCCAGCCAATAACCAAGTTATCGCTAACGTCAGCAATGTCGGTGCTTTAGAAACTCAACAAGCTATCGAAGCCGCAGAAAAAGCCCTGCCGGCATGGCGTGCTAAAACCGCCAAAGAGCGCAGCCAAATTTTAAACAAATGGTTCCGTTTAATGATGGATAACCAAAAGGAATTGGCCGAATTACTCAGTGCTGAGCAAGGTAAGTCGATCACTGAATCGATGGGAGAAATTGCCTACGGCGCCAGCTTTATTGAGTGGTTTGCTGAAGAAGGTAAACGAGTGTATGGGGAAACCATTCCATCACCTCTGCCGGGACGTCGTCTGGTGACGATAAAACAGCCCGTGGGTGTGGTTGCGGCTATCACGCCATGGAACTTCCCAAATGCCATGATCACTCGCAAAGTCGGCCCTGCGCTTGCAGCTGGTTGTACGATGGTATTAAAACCTGCGGCAGAAACGCCATTATCAGCATTAGCATTGGCAGCGTTAGGGGAAGAAGCTGGCATTCCTGCTGGCGTGTTTAACATTGTTCCAGGTACGGATGCTAAAGCTATTGGTGGCGTTATGACTTCCAGCCCAATTGTTCGCAAACTCACATTCACGGGTTCAACGCGAGTCGGTAAGTTGCTGATGGAACAGTGTGCCAATACGGTGAAAAAGATGTCTCTGGAACTCGGTGGTAACGCGCCATTTATCGTGTTTGATGATGCTGATTTAGATGCAGCAGTACAAGGTGCATTAGCGGCTAAATTCCGTAATAGCGGGCAAACTTGTGTGTGTGCTAACCGTATTTTAGTCCAAGAAGGGGTTTACGATGAATTTGCAGCTCGTTTGGCAAAAGCGGTGAATGAACTGAAAATCGGACCAGCCACACAAGCGGACTCTCAACAAGGCCCTCTAATTAACCAAGCCGCGGTCGATAAAGTCACTGAACATATTGCAGATGCCGTTTCACACGGTGCAAAAGTGATTGCGGGGGGTAAAGCTGCCCAATTAGGCGGTTTATTCTTTGAACCCACCGTGATCACGGGTGTGACTGAGTCCATGAAGGTTGCAAAAGAAGAAACGTTCGGTCCATTGGCGCCATTATTTAAATTCCGTGATGAGCAAGAAGCAATTGCTCTGGCAAATGATACTGAATTTGGCTTGGCATCTTATTTCTATTCAAAAGATATCGGGCGTATCTACCGTGTTGCAGAGGCATTAGAAAGCGGCATGGTGGGTATCAATGAAGGCATTATTTCAAACGAAGTAGCCCCATTTGGTGGTATTAAGCAATCGGGTCTGGGGCGTGAAGGTTCACGCTACGGAATTGAAGATTATTTGGAAGTGAAATACCTCTGCTTTGGTGGTCTTTCCAATTAGAAAGACACATTAGCTGGCGGTCTTCGCTTTTAAAATCTTAGCTCTAAATAATTCAAGTTAGAACAAGGCAGTAAATGAGACTAATCCCTTAGGCGCATACCCGTGTGACTAGGGGATAGGCGCAAGCCTATCGTGAAGCTAACGCAGTTATAGCTCGAAGTATGACGAGCTGAGGTGCAAAAGGAAAATAAGATGTTACAAAAAGATGTCATATCGCAAATCGCACAGCGCCTAAATCAGGCTGAAAAATCACGTGAGCAAATTCGTCAGATCTCACTCGATCACCCAGAAATGACGATCGACGATGCTTATGCTATTCAAAAAGAGTGGGTTGGCGTGAAAATTGCTGAAGGACGCGTGTTAAAAGGCCATAAAATTGGGCTGACGTCTAAAGCAATGCAAGCCAGTTCACAGATTGATGAACCTGATTACGGCGCGCTTCTTGACGATATGTTTTTTGATGACGGCTGTGATATTCCAACAGACCGCTTTATCGTGCCACGCATTGAAGTTGAATTAGCTTTCGTACTCGCAAAGCCATTACGCGGGCCAAACTGCACCATCTTTGATGTGTATAACGCAACTGATTATGTGATCCCAGCACTTGAGCTAATTGATGCACGTTGCCACAACGTTGACCCTGAAACCAATCGCCCACGCAAAGTGTTCGATACCATTTCAGATAACGCAGCAAATGGCGCAGTAATTTTAGGTGGCAGACCAATCAAGCCACGCGATTTGGATATGCGCTGGATTAGCGCCCTACTCTATCGCAATGGTGTCATTGAAGAATCTGGCGTTGCAGCTGCTGTACTCAACCACCCAGCGAATGGTGTGGCATGGCTAGCGAACAAATTAGCACCGCATAATGTGCAACTTGAGCCGGGCCAAATTATTTTAGGTGGCTCATTTACACGCCCTGTCCCTGCTCGTAAAGGTGATGTGTTTCACGTTGATTACGGCAATATGGGTTCAATTAGCTGCCGCTTCGTGTAAGGAAAATGGCATGGATATTTTAGAAAATAAATTTAAAAAAACACTAAAAAGTGGCCAACCGCAAATCGGATTATGGCTTGGTCTATGCAGCCCATATAGTGCTGAATTACTTGCCGGTGCAGGCTTCGACTGGTTATTAATTGATGGTGAACATGCACCGAATAATGTGCAAACGACCTTATCTCAATTACAAGCTATTGCCCCTTACCCGTCACAACCCGTCGTTCGTCCGCCATGGAATGATCCAGTGATCATTAAGCAATTGCTAGATATTGGCGCACAAACGTTGTTGTTGCCAATGGTGCAAAATGCAGAACAAGCCAAGCAAGCGGTACGTGCAACGCGTTATCCACCCGCAGGGATCCGTGGTGTCGGCAGTGCTTTAGCTCGCGCTTCTCGCTGGAACCGAGTACCTAATTATTTAACTCGTGCCAATGATGAAATGTGCGTGATAGTACAGGTTGAAACCCGTGAAGCCATGAATAATCTTCCTGAGATCTTAAAAGTTGAAGGTGTCGATGGCGTGTTTATCGGCCCTGCGGATCTTAGTGCAGATATGGGCTTTTCAGGGAACCCTAACCACCCAGAAGTCAAAGCCGCGATAGAAAAAGCGATTGTACAAATTCGTGAGGCCGGTTTGGCACCCGGTATTTTAATGGCAGCCCCAGATGTTGCTGAACATTATCTTAAACTCGGCGCACTATTTGTTGCCGTCGGGGTCGATACCACGCTACTGGCACGTACCGCAGAAGCGCTAGCAGCAAAGTTTGGTAAAACGGTTTCAGAGGTGACCTCGAGTGCACCCAGTGTTTATTAATAAAGCTATCTCTAAATAAGTTAATTTTAACCCTACAGACAAATAACTTATTTAGATAAAAAATCAATATCGCAATATAGGGCAGACCACACCATGACTGCCTACTAGTCCCTTGTACCTATAATAATCTGCAAAAGAAAGAATTGAGGGCCCTACAATATGAGTAATCAACAACTTGCAAGCACTAACCCTGCTGAACAACATAAAAATTTAACCGAACCGCAGCAGCGGGTGATTAATAAACTATTTAAACGTCTCATTGTATTTTTATTTGTGCTGTTTGTTTTTTCTTTCTTAGACCGTATTAATATCGGCTTTGCGGGTCTAACTATGGGGAAAGATATCGGCCTAACTTCCACCATGTTCGGCTTAGCGGCCACCCTGTTCTATGCCACTTATGTGATTTTTGGTATTCCAAGTAACATCATGTTAGGAATCGTTGGTGCTCGCCGCTGGATAGCCACCATCATGGTACTTTGGGGTATCGCTTCTACAGCCACCATGTTTGCCACAGGGCCAACCAGTTTATACGTCCTACGGATGTTAGTGGGTATCGCTGAAGCAGGCTTCTTACCGGGGATTTTAGTTTATTTAACTTACTGGTTCCCTGCCTATTTCCGTGCCCGTGCTAATGCCTTATTTATGATTGCAATGCCAGTCACCATGGCATTCGGTTCATTAGCTTCTGGTTATATTTTAGGCATGGATGGCATTTTAAATCTAAAAGGCTGGCAGTGGCTGTTCCTATTAGAAGGTTTCCCATCCGTGATCCTCGGTGTGTTGGTTTGGTTCTATTTGGATGATTCACCAAAGAAAGCCAAATGGCTGACCCAAGAAGATAAAGACACATTGCAAGAAATGATGGACCAGGACCAACTAGAGCTTGTGCAGCCTCATGGTTCAAAAAGTCACACAGCAATGCAAAATAAAAGCTTATGGAAAGAAATTTTTACTCCAGTCATTCTGATGTATACCGTGGCCTACTTCTGTTTAACCAATACATTAAGTGCCATCAATATTTGGACTCCGCAGATTATGCAAAGCTTCAACCAAGGCAGTAGTAATGCCATGATTGGGCTGCTAACTGCCATCCCACAATTTTGTACTATCCTTGGGATGATCTACTGGAGCCGCCGCTCTGACCGGTTACAAGAACGGAAAATGCACACCGCCTTACCGTACTTATTTGCGGCAGCGGGGTGGGTGCTCGCGGCGATGACTAGCCATCCAGTAATCCAATTAATTGGTATCATCATGGCATCAACAGGTTCATTTACTGCGATGGCTGTGTTCTGGACAACGCCAGACCAATCAATCAGTCTACGTGCTCGTGCTATCGGTATTGCTGTTATCAACGCAACAGGTAATATAGGTTCTGCCGTCAGTCCACTGTTAATTGGTTGGCTAAAAGACCAAACCGGTAGCTTTAACTCAGGCCTGTATTTTGTGGCTGGCCTGCTGGTGGTCGGCGCGCTGTTAGTTATTGCTATCCCAATGAAAAACTCAAGACCAAGAGCAACACCTTAATGTTTTGATGTTTTAAATGTTTTAATAACTTACGCTGCAAATAATTATTAAAGGGTGTTACCCAAAATAATTTGGCTTGCAGCTAGGCGGCAAGCAAGTTAATCCCTAGGAGCATACTGAAGTATGTGACTAGGGTTGGCTTGTGAGGCCAACAACGCTGCGAGCCGAAGAATGAAGGGTAACTCAACTTTAATTACCAATATAGACATCAGTACAGACTACGACGAAACCCAAGGCACCGACGACGTCCACTACCAAACCTTTGGCAACATGGCCGCCTTCTTTGGTCGCGACATGCAAGCTCATCGCCATGATGGTTTCTTTCAGTTGCACTATTTGGTTACTGGCCATATTACTTTGCAGCTCGATGAGTCACGCTATTCTGTTCAAGCCCCGCTGTTTATTCTTACGCCCCCTTCGGTTGCACATGCATTTTTCACTCAAGAAGACACTGACGGCCACGTACTCACCGTACGGCAAGACCTGATCACTCCGCTTCTTGGCTCACTGTACCCTGCCAATCCAGATTTGGTCGATATTCCTGCTATTTGTTTATCTGTTGCCGATAAGCCTGATGATATCGATACTTTTAACCATTACTGGGCATTAATGGCTCGTGAATCGGCTTATAACCATACAGGAAAAGACCAAGTTCTTGCCTCTTTAGCCCAAGCGCTATTTACTTTTCTACTGCGCTCTATTCCACTTGATGAGCACCCAACAACAGGGGTTAGAGGCGAACACCGCCTATTCCAGCGGTTTAATCAGCTTATTGACTTACACTATCATGAACACCTCGCAGTGCCTGAATATGCCAAAAAACTTGATGTCACAGAGTCACGCCTTAAAGATATGTGCCGGCGGTTCGCTAACCGGCCACCGAAAAGGTTAATTTTTGACAGAATATTGCGAGAAGCGAAGCGGATGTTACTGTTTTCCGATAGCCCTGTTTCAGAGATTGCCTACCAGCTCGGTTTCAAAGACCCCGCCTATTTTGCTCGGTTTTTTAACCGATTAGTCGGATGCTCTCCTAGCCTATGGCGAGAACAAAACCTTCATTAATAAGGAGCCTTAGTGATTTTATTCTTATTTCTGAGAAAAAATCATCAATAGCTCCTTAGCTGTATAGCAAATCCTCTTCTAGTCTATCTCGATAAACTGTTAAGCTCTCAAATTACGTTACATTTTAAAAACATTTTTGATATTTTATAAATTTAGTTTTAACTTTGTAAAAATACCAACAATGCTTAACCAAAAGTGAACACAACGATTAAAAAAAGAACAATTTAAAACAAAAATATATTTAATGTTAATATAGAAATAGTTTTATTATTAAATAATAATCAATATCTTATATATAATTTTAAGTATTATATTAATATCAAAACATCGAAGTGATCACATTTCTTTCATAAAGAATAACTTTCAACGAAAAGTACCAGTGAACCTTTAGAAAATCTCTTTAAAACTCCCTCGTAAAGCGATTCAATTAAGAAACACAAAACAAACATAAAATTAACATATTCGCTTGCAACCTTTATACCCTATCAATGCAAGCCCTCATTGTGAGATAACGAGGTAGACATGAAACCAGAAGATTTTCGTTCAGATGCTAAACGCCCCTTTAATAGCCAAGAATACTTAAAAAGCCTACAAGATGGCCGTGAAATCTATATTTATGGCGAGCGTGTGAAAGATGTCACTACTCATCCAGCTTTTCGTAACTCCGCAGCTTCAATAGGACAGTTATATGATGCGCTTCATGATAAAACGACTCATGACCAGCTTTGCTGGAACACCGACACAGGTAACGGTGGATACACTCACAAATTCTTCCGTTTCGCAACCAGCCCAGAAGAATTACGCCAACAGCGTGATGCCATCGCAGATTGGTCACGCCAGAGCTACGGATGGATGGGACGCACTCCAGACTATAAGGCGGCATTCGCCAGCTGTTTAGGTGCGAACCCTGAATATTATGGCCAATTTGCAGATAACGCGCGCAATTGGTACAAACGTATTCAAGAAAGCGGTCTGTACTTTAACCATGCGATCGTTAACCCACCGATTGATCGTCATAAGCCCGCTGATGAAGTGAAAGATGTTTATATCAAACTCGAAAAAGAAACAGATGCAGGGATTATCGTCAGTGGTGCTAAAGTCGTTGCGACCAACTCCGCATTAACACACTATAACTTTATTGGTTTTGGCTCTGCACAAGTAATGGGAAATAACCCTGATTTTGCCCTGATGTTTGTTGCCCCAATGGACGCAGACGGTGTGAAATTAATCTCACGTGCATCTTATGAATTAGTGGCTGGCGCAACAGGCGCACCATTTGATTATCCGCTTTCAAGCCGCTTCGATGAAAATGATGCCATCTTGGTGATGGATCACGTGTTAATTCCATGGGAAAACGTCCTGATCTACCGTGACTTTGACCGTGCACGTAATTGGGCTGTCCAAGGTGGGTTCGCACGTTTATTCCCATTACAAGCTTGTGTCCGCTTAGCGGTTAAATTAGACTTCATTACCGGATTGTTACAAAAAAGTTTAGAATGTACAGGTGTTATTGATTTCCGTGGTGTACAAGCAGATTTAGGTGAAGTGGTTGCGTGGCGTAACCTGTTCTGGTCCTTGACTGACGCAATGACTTCTGAAGCCAAAGCCTGGGAAGGCGGTGCATTCTTACCGGATACCCAAGCTATCCAAACTTATCGAGTTATGGCACCAATGGCTTACACCAAAATCAAGAATATCATTGAAAGTAACGTAACAAGTGGTTTGATTTATCTGCCATCAAGCGTTCGTGATATGAATAATCCAGAAATTGATAAGTATTTAGCGAAATATGTTCGCGGTTCGAACGGAATGGATCACGTTGAACGCATCAAGATCCTTAAATTAATGTGGGATGCGATTGGTAGTGAGTTTGGTGGGCGCCATGAACTGTATGAAATTAACTATGCAGGAAGCCAAGACGAAATTCGTCTGCAATGTCTGCGTCATGCACAAGGTTCTGGCAATATGAAAGCCATGACGGATATGGTTGATCGCTGCTTATCAGATTACGATCAACATGGATGGAAACGTCCACACCTGCATAACAACAATGATATTAATCAGTTAGATTCGCTGCTGAAATAATCGGCAGCAGGAGGTCAAAATGTCTTTAGAAAATGAACATCGCCTGCGTTTCAGAGATGCGATGGCAAGTCTTGGTGCAGCAGTCAATATCGTCACCACGGATGGGGCTGAAGGTCGCTGTGGAATTACAGCCACCGCAGTCTGTTCAGTTACAGATACGCCACCCACTTTGATGGTCTGTGTCAACCGCAACAGTGCAATGAATGCGGTTTTTCAAAAGAATGGCCGCCTGTGCGTGAACGTACTGAGCCATGATCAGGAAGAGTTAGCGTGCCATTTTGCTGGGATGAAAGGTTCCACAATGGAAGAGCGTTTTAGCTGGAATGTGTGGGAAAAAGGTCTCTTACAACAACCTCAACTAAAAGGTTCTCTTGCTAATTTAGAAGGTGAAATTACACAAGTGCAAGATATTGGTACGCACTCTGTCTACATGGTTGAAATGAAACAAATCATTGTTAACGATACAGGGCATGGTCTCGTTTACTTTAAACGTAAATTCCATCCTGTTATGCACCAAATACTTGAGCCAACCGCTTAATTGGTAAAGTATTTATATTAAATAGCCTCTTATATTTGAGGCTATTTTTTTATATCTCATCGTTTAGTCAAAATAATAGCTAGCAACAGACTTACTCCTCATAAAATGTTTCAGTCTGAAATTTTTTACGCATATAAATTATTAGTTATTTCGTATAATTTTTAAAGGATAGTGTTTTTCTGAAAAAAACAAATACTCCTTTAGCCTCCCACCTTTAAACATAACATGCGTAAACCAAAAATCAACCATCTGATTTTTAACGATTTTTAGAATTACACTAAATATGCTTAATTGACATAACATAAATAACAGGTATAAACTCAAATAATATAAATATTTTTCCTATAAATACAATCAATCTAAAAATGAACTATTTGATTAATAATCATATTAATTATGACAGTCATCAGGGGCTGTTATATACCGACGATATTAATGATGCCTTAAAGCTAACGACCACGCTAAATCGCTTGTTATTAGTCTTAGTGCAAAACAACCATGATATCGTTGACCGAGAAACAATATTACGCAGGGTTTGGGAGGAACATAACCAAGTCGTCTCTGATAATAACCTGAATAGTAGTGTGTCTGTACTACGACGCCATTTATCTTCCTTTTCTGATGAAGAAATTATCACAACAGTACCTAAAGTTGGGATTAAGTTTTCTGCTGACCTGAAAATTGAGAATGAGCGTGAGGAAATAAAGGATAATAATGACAAAGAATTGCTTACTACTGAGGTTGAACTAGGTTCTTCATCAAAAGTACCCGAAGGGACTCCCCCCCAAGCAAGCGAAAATAAAAAAAACTACATGCTGAATAACCGGTATGTTGAAATTTCACTTATTGGACTCATTATTTTTTGCTTATTATACCTATTTAAAAGTTATTTCTTTGCAAACCGAACAGAATATCCTGAAGTTGGTCGTATCGATCAATGCAGTATCCGCTACATTAATAGTTACCATAAACCCGATACAACAACCATCAGCTTTGCGACAATTCAAAATGAACTCACGAAATTAAACCTTGATTGTAAAAAGCCAGCAACTGTTTTTTATTATAATGTTGGTATCGTCGCGAATGATAAAAATTTATATGACAATTTCCTATTTTTGTCCTATTGCCCAACAGTACCGAAAGAGAGCGCAACTGTGAGCTGTGAGAATTTTTATGTCAAATAAATTATCACTAAGAATGCTTTTCTTGTCCATTATCTCTATAATTTTGGTTTTTATTAGCTTATATGTTCATCATATAATTAATACCCCTGTTATTCCCGATTGTCAGACAACTTTAAAAATAAATATCTCTGACCATCGTTCTACCTTAAAAGGATTTTACCTACTAAGTGTTATTCCTAATGAAAACAAACCTGACCAACATACGTTCATCATGAATGGAAGCATTAATGAAAATGGTAAAAACTATACTATTTCACGAAAATTTCTGATGAAACATGAATACTTAGGCGACCATTTTTTTTTACGTGTTGACAATATATTTATAGACCCAGGTGATCAGGCTCAAGGAAAAATCAATATTCGAGGAGTACCTGAAATGAATCAACTTTATTTTTTAAAAATAAAAAAATTAACCGATACAAGTTATATTTTTGAAGAAAATTTCTCCCCACTTTTTATTTGCACTCTGTAAATTCAAAAAAAACCACAAAAAATGCATCAAATATTGATATTTTGATGCATTTTTTTTATTTCTAAACATCTTCAACCTTAAAACACCTTAAAAGCACAAACATTAAACATTTCATAGCAAATTAAATTAGCATAAAAACATTAATAGACATTAAAAAAAACTAAATACCAAACTATAACTTTGAATTTAATTAAAATTAAAGAATTTTATTCCACTTTACACCTGAGAAGGATAAGATTTCTCCCGTCGAAATGACCCACGCTAAAAACGATTATGTTAAGCGTTCTGTGATTAGGACATTTGAAAATCCATTGATGGATACTGAACTTTATTCCTATGCCAGTACTTATATAAAGGCTTACTAGGGATCAAATATTTACTTATTTTTAAGGATGTAAGATATGAAATTAAATAAACTTTCTATTGCTGTTTTATTCGCTACTTCTGCTATTTCAACTTCTATCTTTGCTAGTGGTAATAGCGGTGAATTACATTTCAGCGGTCAAGTTGTTAATGCTCCATGTAATATTGAATCAGAGAGCACAAAACAAGAAGTTCCATTCGGTCAACTTTCTCGTGCATCTTTAGAAGCAGGTAATGCAGCAGAGAAAGATATCGCAATTAAATTAAAAGAATGTAATTTTGATGAGTTTAGCAAAGACACTGAAGGTAAGTGGGTTGCTGTTAAAGATATTAAAATTACCTTTGGTGGTAAAAACTATGTCGGTACTGATAAAGAATTCTTAGGTACTACTGGTACAGCTTCAAATATCGGTATTCAAATCAAAGATTTCAAATTTGATGAAGCCAAATCTGTTATGAACCAAATTCGTAATAAACAAGGTGAAAACGTTTTAGAATTTACTGCATTAGCTAAACGTGTTGATGGTGCAACACCCGTTACCGAAGGTGAATTTAGTTCTATTGCTGATTTTAAAATCACATACGAGTAATTTTTTTAGGGGAGAGAATTCTCTCCCCATAAAAGGCTCATTATGAAAAAAAATACTTATCTATGGATTGCCTTATTATTTAACTCGATTAACTCTAATGCGACTAGCTCTAACCTTGGACATATTCAAGATGGTCTTCGAGGTGAAACAGTAATGCAAGGTTATATCGTTGCGGCACCTTGTTCAATTGAAACTGATAGTCAATATCAATATATAAATTATGATTATATTTCTAACTATAGTATAGATAATATAGAAGATGAAAAATTAATGCGAAAACCTTTCTATATAAAATTAAATAACTGTATTAGTGAATATGACAGCAGTAATCATAAAGGTATTAAAATTCGTTTTTTTGCACCACAAGATACGTATTCTAATGCAATAAAACTATCAGGCCCTAAGCCTGGGGTTGTTCTATATATATACGATATTAACAATAATTTATTAATGCCAAATAAGCTCTATTCTATTTCTAATAACTACGTTTATTTTGATAAAAAAAGTAAAGAGAGCTTTTTAAAATATGAAACAGAATTGGGTGCAAGTAATAACGAAATTACACCTGGCGATTACTTTACCACAATTAAATTCAACGTTACTTACGATTAGTAAATAAACTCATAATTAATTTGATGAAAAAATCATGGTTAAATTTAATATTTACTCTTACATCATTGTGACTTCTTTTGTATCGTCAATCTCTTCGTTAGCCTATGCTGTCGAATTTAATACCGATATGTTAGATACGGAAGACACTCAAAATATTGACTTTAGCCAATTTTCTCAGGCTGGATTTATCATGCCTGGTATTTATCATTTAACCCTCAAAGTCAATAATGAGAGTATGGGTAGTGCGCAAGATATCACTGTGATAGCGCCACAATCCCAAAACAATAATTTATTCGATACCGTTTGTGTTCCCGTTAATATTCTTGATCGTTTAGGGCTTACTCCAGACGCAATTAAATTAATTAAATATCGTGATGAGGGTAAATGCCTTGATTTATCTCCGCTTGAAGGTGCTTCATTAAATGTAGATTTATCGACATTAACGCTATCCATTTTAATTCCACAAAGCTATTTAGAATATACCGATCCAAGTTGGGTTCCTCCTTCACGTTGGGAAGAAGGTGTAAATGGATTTTTATTAGATTACAACCTAACAGGTTCTTTAACGCGTCGGAATTCAGGTTCACGAGAATCGTACCTTTCTGCTAACGGAACAACAGGGCTTAACTTTGGTGCATGGCGTTTACGCGGTGATTACCAAGCAAACTACCGAAAATCGACAGGAAGTTTCGAAAACCAATATAGTGATGCCACATTTAGCCGATTATTTGCATATCGCTCAATAAAATCTATTGCATCTATTTTAACGTTAGGTGAGAACTACTTTTATTCTGCTATTTTTGATTCTTGGCAGTACACCGGGGTATCTCTTGAAACCGATGAAAATATGATGCCCCCTAAATTAACGGGTTATGCACCAGAAATTATTGGTATTGCTCAAACTAATGCCACTGTTATTGTCAAAAGCCATAACCGTATAGTTTTAGAAACAACCGTACCTGCTGGCCCTTTTCGTATCCAGACACTAGATAGCTCCATTCGTGGAACATTAGATGTGACTGTGCGAGAAGAAAATGGTGAAGAGCAACAATTTAGCATTACCACTGCAGCATTACCCTATTTAACGAGACCAGGGCAAATCCGCTATAAATTTGCAGCGGGTAAACCACGTTTTAATGGCCGCCAGCTCGAAGGTGATTTAACTGCGTCGGGAGAACTCTCTTACGGGTTAAATAACCTTTGGTCTATCTATGGGGGATCCGTTTTATCAAAAAATTATCAGGCATTTTCAGCTGGCTTTGGCCGTGACCTGTTTTCATTCGGTAGCCTTTCGTTCGATGCGACTCAGTCACATGCTCAATTGCTTGATAAAACATTAACTGGCCGAAGTTATCGACTTAGTTATTCAAAATCATTTGATGAAGCCAGAACTGACATTACATTCGCAGGGTATCGTTTCTCTGATGAAACCTATCGCTCTTTACAACAAACGTTGGATGAACGACGTACTGGTAATGAAAGCCAAGCTCAAAAAGAAAGCTATCAAGTTAATATTAATAAATATTTTGATGATTTCTCATTGGGTGGAAACTATCAATATAATACTTATTGGAATAGTGAAACAGAAGAACAATACAGCTTATACCTAAGTACTCTTTTAAATTGGGCGGCTATTGGGCTAAAAAATATTAACCTGACAGCGTCTGCAACTCGTTCAAAAAGAGCAGGATATCAAGATGATGCGATCAGCTTATATTTCACTATTCCTTTAAGTCAAGGAAGTAGCGTCAGCTTTTCTGAAGGTTATACCCGCAACCAAAATGGCCAACACAGCTCAACACATAATATCGGCTATAGCGGATATAGTGAGCAGCGCAATTATAACTTAAATGTCGGTTATCAAACAGGAAGCCATCAGGATGACCAAACCAGCTTTAGTGGTTATTTAAACCAAAATCTTCCTTATGCCTCCATTTCAGGAAACGCAAGTTATGTCCCGAACGAATATCACAGTGTTGGGGGATCAATTAATGGTGGGATTACCTTAATTAAAGAAGGTATTGCCATGCACCAAGCCGCTTATGGCGGTACTCGACTCGTTGTAGAAACACCTGGAGCAGCTAACGTTCCTCTGAGTGGTGGCGTTTATCAAACTAATCACTTTGGACTCGCTGTATTGCCAAATGTGAGTAGTTATCGGAAAACCAGTGCATCTATTAATACCAGTAAATTACCAAAAGATGTTGAAGCATTAGAGACTGTCACCGATGCGACTTTGACTCGTGGAGCAATCGGATATCGTCGCCTCAACGTTATTCAAGGTGAAAAAACGTTTGCTCGCTTAAAGCTGGCTGATGACACTTATCCACCTTTTGGCGCTAGTGTACGTAATAGCAACAATATTGAACTCGGAATTGTTGGTGAACAAGGTATTACGTGGATTGTTGGTATCCAACCTAAAGACTTACTCAATCTCTATTGGGGAAATAAACACCAGTGTAGTGCCCGTGTGCCTGACGTGATTAATCCTCAGGAGATTTACCCAACTATTATTTGCCGTTAATAAGAGAACTAAGATGAAATTGAATTCCCCTTTTTTATTACTTACTAGCGTATTCACGCTGACTATGAGCGTAATTTCTGTTACGAATGCCGCGGTTACACTTGATCGTACTCGTATAATTTTCGATGGAAATCAGTCGTCTATTAATATTACGATCCGTAATGATAACCCTGAGCTACCTTATTTAGCCCAGTCGTGGCTGGAAAATGCGTTAGAACAAAAATTGGAAACAGGCCCTATTATTGCCACTCCGCCGATTCAGCGCATGGAGCCCAAATCAACTAGCCTAGTTCGCCTAAGCACCGCACCTGACATTGCAAAGTTACCGCAAGACAGGGAATCCCTGTTTTATTACAACCTGCGTGAAATCCCGCCTAAATCATCAGAAGCGGGTGTGTTGCAAATTGCATTACAGAGCCGTGTAAAACTATTTTATCGCCCTGAAAACATTGTTGCACAAAGCAAAACAGATTGGACGAAACATATAACATTAACAACAACATCATCGGGCTATACATTAAATAATCCAACACCATTTTATTTAACTGTAATTGGTTTAGGGAACAACCAAAAACAATCTGAAGAAAGTGATTTTGACGCGGTTATGGTACCGCCAAAATCTAATCAAACGATTAAATCCTCCAAATTTTCAACACCTTATCTTACATATATCAATGATTATGGTGGAAAGCCTTCACTTGCTTTCAAATGCCAAGCTTCAAAGTGCAGTGTGACGGAATAATGAGTAAAAAATAGATAGGAGCAGAACAATGAAATTGAATTACCTAGCACTATGGGCTTTTGCTATACCTATTTTTGCTGAATCTGCTGTGCCTGTGACAACAGGCACAATATATGTCAATGCGCGTATTGTTACTGCTCCTTGTCTACCTAATATCTCATTAAAATTAAATGAAAGTACTTTAATTGCAGCAACCTATAGCGTGGAAATGCATTTTTCTCATTGTAGCAAGTCAATACAAAAGCAAGCTTGGGTACCGTTTACACTGAAATTAGGCAATAACCAATATGTGCTAACACAACCACTACGCAATAACACCATTTTATTCTCTATTCCTGCTAGTAATAAGATGCAACGTGTGGAGATAAATTATGACTAGATACTCAACATTATTATTTAGCTTTTTATTCCTAACATGGAATACCAGCTTTGCCAATAGCCTAACCGTTTACTTTGAGGGTGTGCTAGTGCCGCTTGGCTGTCGACTGAGTGATGATGATACACAAAAAAAAATATATCTTTCTGGGCTACGTTTTTCTTCAATCGAAACATTAGAACGTTCAGATATGCAGCCATTTAAATTGGATATCATGGACTGTTCTGCAATGGCTTTGAATAAAACGATCAAAATAACGTTAAACACCCAAAATATTGAAACACATAATGGTATTAATTATTTAAAAACCACAGGTGAATCTAATGTTTTATTAGCTCTGACTGATAGTCGTGGTAAAGAACTGGCGCTTAATACAACAATTGATGTCAGCACAGTTACTGAATCAGGTAAAGGATCCGTTAATACACTTTTATTTGGTGTTTATGCTCAAAAACCCTTTAGTACTCGTTTAAAAACAGGGGGGTTTTCCTCAACTGTTACTTTTAATCTTGATTATCAATAAGGAGAATTGAAATGAAATTCATTTGTTTTTCATTCCCTTTAATTAGCTTATTAGTTTCCTTAGGTACTCAAGCGGATGTACTAATTTCTCTTTCTGCTAAATTGGTTCGACCGTCATGTGTACTTACTGCAGAAAATGGTGAAAAAGAATTAGTCATTAATTTTCGAGAGGTAGCGCTAGACAGACTAACTGAAGAAAAGCAGTCCTTTGGTATTCTCATTAAACAATGTGAACTTCGAAAAAATTTACAAGTTTACCTATCACCTAGAGAAGGAAGCACTCTGATAATAAACAATGAAACCGTGCTTGCGACCTCTATTAATGGATTGGGAATTCGTTTTTCAGAAGAAAATAAAAGTAATGCGCTCAACCTTAATAAATGGGAAAGGATTGCTCCATCCGTAAGTGGTGATACAGGGAAAGTTGTTATCCAATCACAATTAGTCACTAATCAAGCTATTGAAAATCTCACTGCAGGGCCGTTTAGTGCCGCTTTATCAGTGATGGTTGATTATCTGTAATATTGGGAAGTCTTTATGAAAAATATAAAAATATATTCACCATTACTTTTGTTACTCCTCTTAGTTAGCTTAAATTCCTATAGTGCGACCCGCTATTCAGGAAGTGGTGGTGGTTATAAAATGAGCTTAGTATCTAACAACTCCGTTGTTTCTAACACCCCAGCAATTGGAAGTGATAACAATAAATATTTTTTAATCGCTCCAGCAAATAGCTCCGGTATTGTTATTAATGAAAGCACATCTCAGCCTTATGGCTCTGTATATTGTACTGTGAACTTCTTACAAGGTAATTATTCCGCTGGTCTTCATTGGAGCTACGCCTATCACCGTGTCTTTGCTTATATGCCAGAGGCAGGCTTTACTATTGGTGGGCTGACCGCATATAAAATAAACAACAATACATTTTTTACTCTTTATTCTGAGAATGGAATAACCAGTGGCTGGCGAAATATTTCAGGGAGAGGATGTTCTAATGAAGAAATGGGGCCATTAGCAACATCATTTTTTACTGTTCATTTTCCTTTTACCGTTAGAGTTTATGTCAAAGATATTCCTGTTGATGGAAAAATTGTTATTCCAAATGCAATGATCGCAGGTTATACACGATTATTCCAAGACTATGGAACACCAGATATTTATGTACCTATTGATAAAGCCACCGTTAAATTAGACCTCACAACATCGGTTATCAATTATCCATCAAATTGCCGTTCTAGTATTGATAATTTAAATATTGATCACAAAACATTGGATGCTTATGAATTTAATAGTAAAGAAACTCGTACTGTTACCTATACATGCGATAGAGTGCAGCCAGTTAAAGTAAAATTAACTTTAGACTATGCCACAGACAGCGATCCACAAAAAAGACTCCCTTTAAAATCAGGAAATAATACTATTTATTCTGAGCTTACAATTTATGATGAACAAAATAATCAAAGTGGAAAAACATTTGAAACAACAATTGATAAAGTAAAAAATATTATGATTGAAAGTAAAGTTTCTGGTTATGACGCCGAACCAGGAGACTACAAAGGTAATGCTTGGTTAATCGCCACATTTATTTAATTTAGCGGTAATTGTACTATGATAATAATATCCCGCGCACTATTTATTGGTATCTTTATTGTTTGGCACCTTGCTAGTCTTATTTATATCGATAGCCTAGGAAGCCTAAGACAATCATTACCACAAAACATTATTAGTTGGTTATCTATTTCCTTGACAATATCTATTATTGCATTTACTGTTTTCTATCGAAAAATTAAAATAATCATTACATTACCTGCTATTTGCTACTGTTTCTCTTTAGCCATTCTAATGATGGGGTTAATATCTTATCAGGGAGAAAATAATAGCATTGATTTTTGGTATTGTTCTGGTATTACTGTTGGCGTATTACTCTATATTGCAGGGTTACAAGTGAGAAAAAAATGGTTAATACAATCATTTTGTATTTACTGTTATATCACTATTAGTGTAGCTCAAGCCTTTATCACTGCATATCAATATATATTTGAAGCCGATATTTTTTATCTTGCCTCTGGTATGAGGTCAAATGGATTATCACAACAAGTCAATATATTATCAGTTAACATGGCGGCTGCATGCTTATTATCTCTAATGACTCTTATATTATCACAATTTTCGTTATTATCTGAACGCTATGAAAAAATTAGGGTTGTATTACTTGGAACTTGTATTTTATTTTTCACATTAACTTTAGTTGTTCTGCAGTCTGTTATTGCTTGGCTAAGTTTTACTGTTTGTGCATTTATTTTTATTTGCCTTTTTTACAAGAAAAACCCTCTACGTGTTAGCTCTAGCTATTTTATTATTGCTGTAGCAATTTTCATTGGAATTTATCTAATAAGGCTATGCCCTCAGTACATTGCAACTGACATTATGAACCAATTCCATTTAAAACAAATGTTGCGTTTTTCTATTACTTTATTCTTAGAGAAACCTTATGATGCATGGGAGCAGTCTTTTTTATTTGAAAATAGTTATGAAAGAACAGCAATTCCTTTTTTCAGCCCTAAAATGTATATTGTTCCTCATCCACATAATGAAATATTACTCTGGCTGATGACTGGAGGTTTCACTAATTTGATATTTTTATCTTTATTATTAACCGGAGGTATCTATGTCGTATTTCAATCTTTTATAAAATATAAAATTAACGGAAATGGTTACCCATTGGCAATCATTCTATCAATAACCCCTATTATTATACATAATCATGTTGAATACCCTTTTTTACTTTCTGTATTACATTGGGGGATCGTCATATTATTTCTATCATTCTCAGATGCCGCTTTCGCATTAGAAGAACAATCCCTATTTTATATTAACAAGCAACTCTCTTATTTATTCAGCTTTATTATATTTATTATTGGATTGGGCATTTTTATTATTGGTTTATTTCTATTTAATGGAGAAAAATCTTTTTATGCACAGGGTAGTTATCATAACGAAAGCATAGCAATTCGAGTATCGAGTTCAATTAGCTTAGAAAAAAATAACGTATAAAAAAACATAAATAAACCTTATTTTCACTCAAGTAGTGTTATATTAATCAGGACAGTATTATGAGAATATATCAAACTGAAATTTCAAACACCTATATAGGACTACAACTTCGTAAGCGCCGCTTACAAATGGGCTGGACAGCACACACTTTAGGGAAAAAGTCGGGATTAAGCCAACAGCAAATTTCCCGTTATGAACGCGGTACGCAGAATTTTACGATTCATCGACTATGTATATTTGCTAATGTACTGCAGTGTGACCTAGATTATTTTCTTGAACAAAATATCTATGAGAACCATGCCCTTGTCGATATAAACCTTTAAGCACTGTTTAAGCAGTAAAATCTGATTTTGTCATAAAGCAAGATCAGATTTTCTTTATTCTAACCTCACTTTCATTCTTTTCTGATTGCATAAGCGATAAGGCTCTTATATTTTTAACCCAAATCACTGATCATGGGTTAAAAGGTACCAATATGACCATCACACTTATCGTTGTATTTGTTTTACTCTTATTGGCCATAGGTTGGGGGATCTCTATCTATAACCGCCTGATCAATACCCGTAATCAAGTCAGCAATCAATTTGCCAATATTGATGTTATTTTAAAGCAAAGAGCAGATCAGATTCCGCAGCTAGTCACTATTACGGAAAAAGCGATGGAACATGAAAAAGCGTTATTTACCTCATTAAGTGATGCACGCCAACGCTATTTCAATGCCCAAAATATGAATGAAAAAATCGCAGCATCGAATGAAATGAACCGTGTACTGGGTAACCTTGTAGCCATTGCGGAAAATTACCCTACCCTCATTTCTGGTGAGCAATTTACCCAATTACAAATCGCTTTAAGTGACGTTGAAAATAAAATAGCCCAACGACGTGAAGGCTTTAACGACGCAACAACAGAGTATAATACTGCAATACAAATGTTCCCTGATAGCCTAATTGCTAATGCCTTTCGTTTTTCAGCACTGCCATTACTTGATATTTCTGAAGATGAAAAAAAATATCAAGGCGTCCAGTTTAAATAATGTCAGCCTAAAGGTATTAATGCGTGAATATGTATTTTTTACTCGGAGCCGCCATTGGTGCTTTCATTTTATTTATCGATAACAAGTTCTCGGTAAATAAAAAAGTAAACTGGGGGATCATTCCTTTTATCAGTGTTGCTTGTGGTATGTGGTACTCACTCTCACCTTCTACCCGTGATTATGTCAGTATCATTTATTATGTCGTTGTACTGGTCATCACCTTTTTTATTACTCGTAGTGCCGTCAATTCTAGCAAAGTAGCCTATCAACGTTACCAGCGCTTACAAAATGAAGGCTCATCAAAATTTAGTGCGTTTCTTAGAGTCCTTGTGGGAATGCTGATCGCCACTTGCCTATTTGCTGGGATCTTTATCGACATGCGCGTATTTTTTATCGCGTTTGTCTTAGCTTTCGTATTTAAAGCAATTGAAAATACACCAACCAAGCGCTTCTTAAAATTCCAGAAAAACCTCGCCACCTCTAAAATACGCTCAATGGCGATGGGGCTTGTGGAAGTTGAAGGGAAAATCACGGCGGGCACGTCCATTAAAAGCCAGCTAGGTAATAAAACCTGCTATGGCTCCTTTTATTTTGAATATTCCATATCAAAAGATAAAGACGGTAAAAAAAGCTATACCTTACAAAGTAGTAAGTGCAATATGCACAGCTTTACCCTAACGGATGATACGGGCTCTGTTAAAGTAGAATGTGACCCTGATTATTTCGTTTACCCGGGCTTAGAGCCGCATATGGATGTTGAAAGCGGTAATCGCCGTTATACAGAGTATTTACTTGAAGCAAACCGCAGTTATTTATTAATTGGTACAGCAGACGCTAACGAAAAAGGCGAATCGATTATTATACGTAAAGCACCTCATATGCTATTAGGCATCTCCCCCTCGGACTATGTCGTTCGTTGGAACAAAACGGGTCCATTACGTCGAAACTTAGCCATTACCGCCATGATTGCGCTTCTACTGATTGGTGTCATTTTAGTGACCCCAATGGATTACCAAAATGGCCAGCTGAATATGCATTTCGACCAAATCGCATTATTTGATGGTAATGACTAACATGGAAAAGCTTATTTTTTTCATCATCATCGCGGTTATTAGCTATATTTTTATACGCTATCTTATTAATATTTATAATAATATTGTATTTTTAAAAAACAATTGTCATAAAGCGTTTTCTAATATTGATGTATTGCTAAAGAAGCAAGTTGAATTAGTGCCGGTATTAACTCACGTTGCAGATAAAGCGATGGCACATGAAAAGCAGCTATTTAGTGAATTAGTGGCCAGCCGCCAGCGTTATTTATCCAGTACTGACATTGGAACCAAAGTCGATACCGCAAATCAGCTGCCAGCGAAAATAAAGCCACTGATTGCGGTTGCAGAAAACTACCCAGCACTAATTAGCAAAGCAGTCCTAATGGAATTACAAACCCAAGTAAAACATATTGAAGACCAAATTGCAGACCGACGTGAATTTTTCAACCAAACCGTCACACTCTACAATACGGATATTCATGTTTTCCCTAATCTGATTTTTGCCCGATTATTTCGTTTTAAAGATATCCCCCTACTCTACTCTAAATAATTCGAGTTGCAGGTAGGCGACAAAGGAAGATAGGCCGATGAGCATACACGAGTATGTGATTCGGCTAGCTGAGTGTAGTCAACACCCTTGCAACTTGAAGTATGGCGAGTATATAGCAAACAGGAGCGTTTATAATGATAAGTATCCCTTTCTCTTGGTTTGGTTTCACGGATTGGCTCATTGAACAAGAGGCAGGGCTTATCATTATGTTTGCGACATTCGGTACACTACTTTTAACTGTTGCCGTCCTGATCATCCTCAATATATTCGGCTTAAAAAAGTACTCGCTCTATATTGCAGGTGCTTTATTTTGTTCTGTTTTCATTAGTATGATGGTCATGATCCCACTGTTGCTCCTTTTCAGTATCGAGAACTCAATTAAGTTACAGCTTGTTTGGCTGGTGATCGTTGCCAGTTGCTTAATTTCATTTTTAAGCAACCGACACTATTTAGATATCTACTTCAATTCCATTGCAAAGAAAGTGAATAAAGAAGTCAAAAAACAAAATAAGAAACGTAAAAAGTAGTACCGGATCTATTTATCTTAAACTCGCTCTGTTTCTAATCGCTGCATATAGCGGTAATGTGAAAATGTCACTAACAGCGCAATAAAGGCAATTAATGCCCCTAATATAAACCCACCGGAATAGCCTACCACTGCGGTTAAACCGACAAGCATCATCGAACTGGCTAATTCACCAATATCACGGGTACTTTGTACTGCAGTCATATCCGTTCCTGCTTGCTGATAGCGCGATGCAAATTGCATCCCAGCCGTCATTATCGCGACTGATGTGACCCCCGCAGATAACGAACCAAATGTAATACACAGTGCAACTAAAGAAATAGAAACACCATTAGTGGATTGCAACAGCCATAACAATGAAGATAACAAAGCAAATAACAGACCAAATGAGAAAGCACGCCACACACCGATTTTACCGATTAACCACGCTCCACCACCACAGCCTAGGAGTAATGTGACCATCCCCCCTGCCATGCCCATTTTACCAATTTGCGCTAATGACCAACCCGCATCATTTAGGAATAATTTGGCTAAACCAAAACCGGAAACAGCTGTCACCGCAGAAAGCAAAGTTAATAACAATAAACGCGGAGCACCACGACGTTTTACGGTTTTTAATAGGCTCGCTTTCTCGTTTATTTCCTGTGTTATTGATGGAGTTTTTAATGGACACACACTAATAAACAATAAACTGAGTAACGGCACGCTGGCTAAAACCCCCAAAGCAAGGTGTTGGCCTAAACTTTCACTCATGATCATCAACCCTGCGCCACCAATAAAAAAGCCCGCCATCACTCCTGCTATCTGTACTGCATTGATCTTTGATAACATTGTGCCACTGACCTGCTCCGCAGCCATACCATCTGTTGCAATATCTTGGGTAGCACTGGCAAGGGAAGCGGCAAACAACAATGCAATGCAGGGTAAAGCATTCTCAACCGATAACCCGATGGTGCTTAGTGCGAACATCGTTATCGTGACAATAATTTGCATTGGAATAATCCAACTTTTACGGCGACCTAAACGGTTCCCCCAGTGGTTATCAACAAACGAAGCCCATAAAAATTTCACCACCCATGGCAAACCAACTAATGGCAAAAAAGCTAATGCTTTCAGTTCGCCTCCGTCATGGCGTAAAAAAGTAGGCAACGCATCCATTGCTATCCCCATCGGTATCCCTTGCGCAAGATAAAGTAACCCCAACGTCACCACTAACTGTTTATTTTGTAATAGATCTTTCATACTCACTCCGCGCACGTTTTGCTGTGCCTGACAATTTTCGACAACCGAATAAAATACATAAAAGCCCTATTCCGCCACATAACAAAACGAGATTGATACGAGAAAAAGGCAACGAACTAAACAGATAGGAGGCTATAAATACGGATAGCAACAAAACAGCAGAGAATAAAAGGCATACCTGCAAGCTCAACTGTGCATTTTTGCAGAGTAAACTCGCTATACATGCTATCCCCCAGCCCAAAAAAAAGTGTATTGGTAGCAAAGCAGTGAACCATGGCACTGCCGCTAATAGTGCACATGCGGACAACAGCAATCCACCACAACTGCCCACAATGAACCTTGCCGCTAGGCTATGATTTCTTTTCCAACACCACATAGCTAGGCCAACAGAAACCAATATCAGCCCACTCACCCCTGCAGTAAAATGCAGATAACTCAATGTATTACTTATTTTAGGTAACCATTGATATTGCCCATAATGCAAAGGTTGGATGGCGATAAAAGCACGTGTCCAAATACCTTGCTGTGCAGAATCCCGCACTGCAACTAACTGGCGCTTTTTACTATCAAATTGATATTGTTCGAAGTTAGAGGTAGATAACTGTCCATTACGCACACCGCCAATCACCCACGTATCACCTTGCTTGAACAAGGTTTGAGGTATAAAGCTAGGGACTGTTTGCTGTAATGCACTGATTGCCGCAGTAATCGAGCTTTCAGCCACGAGAACTGGTGTTTTCAGTGGCTTAAACTCGCCCATCAAGGTTTTCATGATAATTTGTGGATTATCTGATGCAGCCCTTTCACCAAGAGAAACCGTTCCTAGCGCCCCTAGTCCTGATAATGCTCCGGTAAACGCAAATAAAACCAGCCACGGATAACACCATAGGCCAAGCCAGCTATGTAAATCATGGAGAAACACTCTCAAGTGTGTAACGCGCGGCAAGCGCACCATTGTGGATATTCTGCGGCGTTGTATCACTAGCCCTGTGATTAACAAAACGGCGAATGCAAAACCAAATAAACTGATAAAAACTCGCCCAGGAAAATCCATAAATAAGTTTTTATGTAATGTTACTAGCCACATTGTCGGGCTGTTTAAGGCAACCAATTCACCGTTAATCGCGCTATAGCTTAATTCACATCTTCCCATGCCTTGGCAAAAAGTGATCTCAGGATTATGCGGCTCAGGCAGTTGGATCATGGTTGCACTTGGTTGTAACGCAAGGAGCTGTTCGAGTGGTAATAACTCACCTGAAAGTGGCACATTGTTCCACCATAACCGCAATGCATCACTACCTAAGCTCCAACACCCCGTGAATAGGATCACAAACAGAAAAACGCCAAATAGCGCCCCCGCACTGCGATGTAATTGGTCTAAACGACGAGTGAGAGGCGGTTTATGCTTCATACCCACCCCGCCATCATTAAAAAAAGCGGCAATAGCCACCAGCTATAGCTACGTACTAATAATTTTCGCCAATTTAGTGCACTGAAGTTATAAACCAATAATCCCATCGTGGTGATAACGCTTAGAAATATGGCACCATATAAGCGTTCGAGCGGATCTGCTGATGGATAAAAACGTGCTATCAACATCGATAGCACGATCCCACCGATCAACGTGCCAATAACTGCTAGGCAACTCACTAATTTCATTAGAAATCAGCCTTCAGTGTAAACATCACATTGCGCGGATCACCATAACGGTTATTCCACTGTGGCGAGAACAGCCCTGAGTAGTAACGGCGGTCAAATAGGTTATTAATGTTAACCGCAGCCGTCCATGTTTCATCGATTTGGTAGCCTAAACGCGCGTTAAAAATCGCATAACCGCCTTGGCGTAAAGTCACATTACCGTTACTTGTACTGTATGCACTTTGAGCTTGCATACCACCGCCCAAGCTCCATTTGCGCTCATTCCAAGGCAAGTCATAGTTCGACCAAACTCGCAACATATGTCGCGGGGTCAATGTGTTATAGGAATCGCCTTTGTTCTGGCTGTCATCACGATATTTGGTATCCGTATAGGTGTAACCCACTGATACATCCCAAAATGGTGTTAGATAGCCAATCCCTTCCAATTCAAATCCTTGACTACGTACTTTCCCACCGCTGATAAAGTAATTATTAAACCCGCCGGTCGGGTGTGCAGGGTCAATTTGTGGGTTATTTTTAATATCAATTTGGTAAATAGCACCTGATAGATTTAATCCGCCATTGAATAGTGCGCCTTTGACACCCGTTTCAAGCGTTTGCCCTTCAACAGGTTTGAGCATTTTTCCGCTCCACGTTTTCCCTGTTTGTGGCTGATAAACTGTTGAATAGCTGCTATACCATGACCATTGCGGCGTAAAATCCCAAATCACACCACCGTAGGGAGTAAGGCGGCCATTTTCAGTGAAGTTTGCTGTTGGTGTTTTCACATCCCACCAGCTATCACGCACCCCCGCAATAACAGTAACAGGTTCGATCACTTTGATACGTCCCATCCCGTATAGATCCTTTTGTGTCGTTTTGGTTGGCCCTGCGGAGCTATAAGCGCCAACATTAGGTTTTGGTACACTGTGAGGGTCCCAACGATACACGTTCACTGGCACATTTAAGGCGGGGTCTAAATCTGCGCTATATTGCTTTTCACTAGCATGAGAATAACTTGCACCGACAACCACATCATGGGTTAACCCCCATGCGTCTACTTTACCGTTTAAACTGGTATCTAAGCTGGTTTGTTCGTTACGGAATTTATACGCTCCCCCCATTAACATTGCGCCATCACCAGTTACAGGGTCGATATTTCCCCATGCTCCTGCGTACAATAATCGGGCATTTACATGTTGATACTCTGCGTTAAGCTTATATTGCCAATCATCATTGATTTTATGTTCAATACCCGCAAATGAACGGGAGGTGTCCCACTTGAAGCGGTCCCAATCCACATCTAAATAGGTTTTACGCGGTAGATGTAAATCACTGCCATCTTTACCGAAAGGAACACCCGCCATATTGGTAACAGAATCAATCGTTTGGAATTGTGCCCCCATACGCAGTAAAGTATCTGGGGTAATATCGATGTCAACAGTACCGTACATCAACCGTGTTTGTTGGTCAGAAACATCATAAAAATAGTCTTTATCTTCCCATGCCATGACAAACCGCCCACGCACTGAACCTGATTGATTCAGTAATCCCCCAACATCCACCTCTCCACGATAACGATTCCAACTTCCCGCACTTAAACTGAACTTGGCCATATTTTCTTTTGGCGCATGTTTTCTTACCATATTGACAGTTGCGGCGGGGTTTCCCATACCATGTAAAAGGCCGTTCGACCCACGAAGAATTTCAACCCGCTCATATACCGCCATATCTTGAGGAGAACTAGCCATGTTTCCTAATAGCGCTGGCACACCATCAATTTCAAATGAGTCAATCTGGAAGCCACGCACATAATAAGCCGTTGTTAACTTCACATAGGGCGCACTGGTTACCCCTGTTGCACGTTGCATTACATCATCAAGCGTTTGTAGGTTTTGTTTTTCAATTTGCTCTCTATCAATCACGCTAACAGATTGCGCCACTTCCCGTGGTTTAAGAGCCATTTTGCCAAGTGTTGTCACCCCCGGTGCAACATAGTCATCATCAGTCTCTGAGGATGCGGTCACTTGTATAACATCCTGTTTCGGTTGCATAGGTGCTGCATTCACCATCGCAGACCAACTCACTGTTGCACACAAAAGGGCACAAGGTGTTAAGCGGAATTTTCCGCGTGACTTAATGTTATAAACGGACAGCATTTCCCACCCTAAAAAAGTTAAATGATAATTGTTATCAATTTAACAATTAATGTGATGGGATACTTTCGACCGCCGGAATTTGTCTATCGTTATCCGGCGTACACACTGTTATTTTTTGAGTTGATTAGGTGAAATACCAAAGCGTTTGCGAAATGCAACGGAGAAATGAGCGGGGGTATAGCCGACTTGGTAAGCCACTGTTGAGATATTTGCATCATTCATACTCAATAGTTGGAAAGCTGTTTCCAAGCGGGTCTCCTGCAACCAGCCATAAATACTATTGCCAAATAATTGGCGAAAGCCTTGCGTGAGTTTACGGGTATTGACCCCTAACCGTTTAGCTAATTCATCTAAACTGGGTGGAGATTCCATTTCCTGAATCAATATAGTTTTTGCCATATGCAAGATATCAATATCTCTCTGGCGCAATACGCTAATAACAGGCGTATTTGTATGAGATAGCGAATGATGTAAGCATAGTGCCGTAATTTCAGACACTTTAGCGCTCAAATAGAGTTGGCGTAATGACGAATGAGTCGGGCAAGCAAATAACTGATGAGTGATCGCCAGTACACTCGGTGGAATAACCAACTGTAATAGCTTTGGGGAACGAGGATGATAGCAAGTATCTGGTAAACTTAATTGTTGCATTTCCAACCATTCAGGAGAAATATCTATCATGGTGTATTTCATGGTTTGCTGACCATAAAATTGATTATTCAATAGATAATTTTGCGGACTGCTCGATAAAATCAAAGAAGGTGAATTGACCTCAACATTTTGTCCCGCACTACTACGGCAACCCATTGCCCCTTGATGGATAGCCACAATTTTGAGCCCAGCGGCTTGTTCTTCTTCAATACCTAAATCACGGTTAATCAGAAACTCACCGCGGCGGATCCGGATAAATTCACCAACAGATTGTTCTTCACGGGCTGAATGTGCTTGTGTGAATTTATCTTCAATACGCTGCTGCATAGGGCTCTTACCTAGACGAATAAATAAACAGTTATAGTGGCAAAAAAACACAAAGATAACAATAATTATCATTCGCAATAAACAAAGAGGAGATTAATTATCTTAAATTGAAGATTTGACTATAGCTTTTAGGGTTCAAACGCAAATAAAGAATCAATGTTACTAATACAAAGACCACATGCATTGCCCATACCCATGTAAAACCCTGACTGACTTGATGCAACCAAGCCGCCGCTAATGGCCCAAATGCCGCAATAATAAAGCCACCAGCCTGCATTAACGAAGTCAATGCGCCTGCGCTGACGGGATGAGGCAGATGGTCTAAAGCGGTAATAATACTAAGTGCAAAGCAGCCGCCTAACCCCATACCTAATAGTGCCACCCACAAAAGTGGCACATCGCTGGCAAACAGCATCAGACCAGAAAAACCAAGTGCTTGGCAACTGAGCGTAATAATCAGCCAAAAGCGACGATCAATATTATGCGAAGCAAATACAGGGATCATTAGCGCAGATAACGCCTGAAACACCGTTAATATGGCAACAAACGTGCCACTTTGTGCAGCACTCATTCCCTGCTCTTGGAAAAAAGGTGCCAACCAAGTCACTACGGTACCATAACCCGCATTAATCAGCCCAAAACCTGCCATCAACAACCATGCTCTCGGCTTTCGTAAGAACGTCAATACTGAGACCGATTCCACTTTTGAACTCCGCTCTGTATGTACATTCGCCCAAATAGCCAACAACGCGAGCAAAGCTGGGAAGGCAAGCCATGCTAAAGCACTCTGCCAGTGGCCTGTTATTTTCTCAACCAAAGGCGTTAGCTGTGCACCAATTGCTCCCCCCGCCATTAACGTGGCTGAATACAAACCTGTCATCATCGCCATTTTTTGGGGGAAATTCGCTTTAATGAGCCCAGGAAATACCGACTGAATATAAGCTGCCCCCACACCACATAAAAAAGCGGTTAATAATAAAGCCGCACCATCAACAACAAAGTAACGAGCGAGTGAACCGACTAGCAGTAATAGCATTGCAGTACTGAGCCCGGCACGTTCGCCTATACGTTGGTTTAACATCGGCACAACCAATGCCCCAACCCCCATCAACAACATGGGTAACAACGTTAAAAGCGAAATGCTTTGATAACTCATTCCTGTCGTTTGAATGATATTGTCGATAACGGGCCCTGGGCCCGTCATAAAGGGCCGTAAATTCAACCCGACTAAGACAATGGTTAGTATCAACGCCAACGAAGATGAGGCTGTTTTACTCATTTAGATTGCCGTTCCCACCACTGTTGGTACAGGGTACTGCGCGTTTCATCATTAGGCTTTAATTGTTCAAACCGTAAACCTGATTGTTGTTCAGGAGCAACTCTCAGCGCTTTGGCAATGGCATCCGTAGAAAGCCCAAAAGGTGCGGCATCATCGTTTGAATAGGCGTAAACGACCCGAGAGATACCCGCCATTCGCATGGCAGCAAGGCACATAGGACAAGGCTGCCCACTCGCATAAACCACACAGTCATCTAATTTCACACGGCTTAATTTTTGCCCAGCCTGACGCAGCGCCATCAGCTCCGCATGGGCAGTTGGGTCATTGAGTTCAAGCATCTGGTTGACGCCACTTGCAACGACTTGCCCATCACAGACAACAATTGCGCCAAAAGGTCGTCCGCCAGCTTGCACGTTTTCCATTGCTAAGTTGATAGCTTGTTGCAAAAATTGCGTATCCGACATTATTTCGCTCCTGAATTCTCAAGAATTTCAATCAAATTACGGTAACCTTTACTTTTTGCCAACGTCAACGGTGATATCCCCGAGCCATCAGCTAAATTGACATCTGCGCCGCCCTTAATTAATTCAGTGACAATTTGTGCGTACTTATCGCTACCATCACCCAAAATAATCGCTTCAATCAGTGCAGTCCAACCCAACCGATTAACGTGATTCACATCAACCCCTGCATCAATCAAGGTTTTGACTGTCGTTACGTGTCCGCGTTCTGCTGCAGGGATCAACGCAGTTCCCCCGTAGCGATTAGTGCTTTTCAAGTCAGCGCCATGTTGTAGGGTTAATACGAGTATCTCTTGTAAACCACGCGCTCCTGCGTACAAATAAGGGGAATCTTGCATATTATCGCGTGCATTAACATCTGCGCCTTGCTCTATCAAAAAACGGGCAACTTCAATATGGTTTTCATGGGTTGCCGCCATCAACGCAGTACGTTGGCGTAAATCGCGCTGTTCAATATTCGCACCTTGCTCAACCAAGGATTTAACGCCTTGTAGATTCCCTTGCTCAGCCAATGGCACCAAAGAATCAAGTTGTGGATTCGCCATACCTTTCACCATAAATGCCAACGAAATCATAAGAATGCTAACTAAGTGAACCAACCATTTCGCACGTAAAAAGAATGTTTTCATGATTAATCTCCCCGATGACTCTTTAATCTACTGAAAAAGTATGCTATTTAAAAATTAAATAACTAAATGGTAGGTATTTATAAAATGAATCCATTACTTAATCTTGTTTTGTTGAAAACCTTTGTCACTGTTGCTGAAACAGGGAATTTCACCGTGGCTTCACAGCATTTAAATTCAACGCAATCAACATTGAGCCAGCAGATTCAACGGCTAGAAACTTTAGTCGGCCAGCCTTTATTCGTTCGGGGACACCGCATACTCACCTTAACCGAAACGGGTGAAGTTTTGTTGAGTTATGCAAAAAATATCTTAGTGCTCAATGATACCTTCTTTATGAAAATCACTGGCAATGCAGTAATTCAAACTATTCGGCTCGGTTTTCCGGAAGATCTCGCTTCTGGCCAAGTTACCCCAACACTTGCTGCATTTATGCAAGCTAATCCCAATGTGCGATTAGAAGTCACAAGTGGCCTAAGCCGTCAGCTTCATCAGCGCTACCAACATGGTGAGTTAGATTTAATTATTGTGAAACAGAAAAAAGGCGAATTTAAAAGTGATTACCATTGGCCTGAACCATTATGTTGGCTAATGAGCAACCAATATAAACACTGCAATAATGATTCCGTACCCTTGGTAGTTTTTCCTGAAAATGGTCTGTATCGTAATGATATGTTTAAGTTATTAGACAATGAACAACGCCCTTGGCACATAACTTATACTTGTTCTAGCCTCGCGGGCATTCAAAGTGCGATCGCCGACGGGTTAGGTGTCAGCTTATTACCTTTGCGAGCAAAGCTGCCTCAACATCGAATTTTAACAGAAGAAGACGGTTTCCCTGCCGCTCAAGAAATGGAAATTGCCATGCATTTCCACGCAAATACTTCGGATACTGTTACTCAGCTAGCCGAGAAACTGGCACAGAAATTGGGAGAGCGCGAGTGATGCATAAACTGATTGAATTAGAAAAAAAATTACATAACAGTTCTAACCGACAGAATAGTCATTTTCTTCGTGAGATATTACATGCGGATTTTTTTGAATTTGGTCGTTCTGGGGGAACCAGTGATAAGCGAGATACGCTTTTGTCATTGGCAAATGAAATGGAAACATCTATTTATTCAGAAAATTATCACTGCTCATTCTTGAGCGATAATACCGTGTTAATGACCTATACCAGCTTTGAATTACACCATAGTAAAAAAATCAAACTCACCCACCGTTCATCTATTTGGCTAAAAAATTCAGAAAACCAATGGCAGTTGCGGTTTCATCAAGGAACCCCGATATAACTCTCTACTAAAAAATTTGAAACCTACTGAAAAACAGCAACCTCCATTTGAAGACTGCTGTTTTTTATTGACGATTACTTATCAAAATAACCCGCTCGGATAGATGCCCCAATAAGGTTCACAACGAAGCGCCCGGCAGTCACCCCCGTTAGCTTAGATGGAATATCCTTGGCTGGGGTAATTTCCACAATATCCATACCAACAACGCGCCCCTTTTTCACTAAACCGTGAATTAGGCTGCGAGCTTGCAAATAGGTCACCCCACCTGGAGCCGGGCCATCAACTCCAGGCATGATACTTGGGTCAATGCCATCCGCATCAATACTAATATAGTAGTTCGAATTATCAGGGATCCGGTCTAAAATGGCTTGCATTCCAACCTCATGCAATTCATAGGCTGGAATAACATGCGCCCCATGGTCTTTAGCCGCTTGGTAATCCGCTGGGCGCCCACTACCTTGTGCACGTAAACCGATTTGGAAAATTTCACCTATATGTTTCATTTCTGAAGCGCGGCGGATCGGGCTTGAAAGGCCAGTATCGACACCATTAACCTCTTCACGCCAATCTAAATGTGCATCAATATGTACAAGTGTAATCGGCCCTATTTCATCAAATCCCTGCAAAATAGGCGTTGTGATCCCATGATCGCCCCCTAAAACAATAGGAAGTGCCTTAGCTCTTAGTAATTGCCGAATCGCCTCAGCCGCGCGTTGATGATGTTCCCCCAAAGGCTTTGATAAATCAGGAATAACATCACCACAGTCAACAAATTTAATATCTTTTCGACCTTGTAGTAGTGGCCCATCAATATCAAAATCATAATGATCTGGATGCCTAACAATTCGGTCACTCATATCACGTAAATATTGTGGAGCTCGAGATTGGTCATTGGTAAATGCATGGGCACTATAAGCAGAACTAAATGGCATCCCTAGTATGGCAATATCCGCTTCAATGCCGGCCAATTCAGTCACTAATTCTGAATATAAAAATGTTTTATGGCCAACATGTGGGGGTGTCGTTAATTTTTTCATACCAACTATTCCTTCTTAGATTTAGTTTTATTTCTTTTATTTTTTATTTCTTAGCCACCAAATGTGTTAGCTAGGAATACAAATAGAGGGACGCCAACAATATCCGTTAATACTGTTCCAGCAATTGGAATAATGATGAATGCTTTTCGTGAGAATAACCCATATTTATTACAAATAGCGTCCATAACCACTAAGCCATTTGGTGTTGCACCTAAACCATGTCCAATAAAACCAGCGGACATAACAGCGGCATCATAGTTTTTACCTAATGCACGGTAAACAACGAATATAGCAACTAATATTGTTGTAATAACCTGAGATATTAATATAATCGTTAGTGGTAAGGCTAACTCATATAATTCCCAAAGTTTTAACTTCATCATTGCCATCACTAAAAACATTTCTAGTGATAGAGTAGAAATTAACACTACTGTATTACGAGATATTTTAATTATCGGCTTTCTTTCATTAATTGAATGAAATACAACACCAACAAATAAACTAAAAATATGGCCGGGAATGGTAAAGCCCGTTGCTGTGCTTATCCATTTCGCTGTCGGCATTCCGATAGCAAGTATGCTTAAAATAACCGCCCCTGTAATAATACATTGTTGGGCTGTAATTTTATCTTCTGTGCTGTTACTTTCCGCTAAATTTTCTAAATCAACATGGTCAGTTTCAATTTTTAATTTATTTTTTTGAATCAACCAGTTCCCAACTGGCCCTCCTAGAATTGACCCTGCAATCAAACCAAACGTTGAAGCCGCTAACCCAACATTCAGAGCTTGGTCGTGACCAAAGGATTCAATCAGTGGTGCTAAAGATGCCGCCATACCATGACCACCCTGCATCGAGGCTTGGCCTGCCATCATGGCAACTAATGGCTCAATATCTAAAATATATGATAAACCAATGCTGACGCCATTTTGCATAAATGCCAGTCCCCAGCAAATTACCATATAAATCAGTAATATTTTTCCACCGCTCACTAATAGTTTAACACCTGTCATTAAACCAATTGTGACGAAGAATACATACATCGATAAGTCATATAATGTGTTATCAAAATTAAGTTCTACAATATTAAATTGATACGCTAACCACATTACAATAGAAAACATAAACCCGCCGATAACAGGGCTAGGAATTGAATACTTCATAAAAAATGGGAATTTTTTTATAATTACATTGCTAGCGATTAATAATAAAGCCCCTAATGCTGTAAATGTAATCATATCTAATTTTATTGTTAACAATTCATCTGTGACCATAAATTAGAATCCTTTTGTATTTATATATATTTGGATTAATTATTATTTTGTGGCGCCACTTTGGTAATAATCTATTAACAACTACAACTTTAAGATATACGTATCTGATAAGAATAAAAGTGATATTTTTGATCCTATGGTTTCATAAAATGAAACCTTTTATAGAAAACAAAAATAATTTTAATAATTAAAATAAAACAGCATTATTTATGTCATTTGTATCCCAACAAAAATTAAGCTAGATTAGCATTTAGTGATTCATTTCACGTAATAGGTATAAATATGCATAATAAAAAACTAACGGAAAAAGACTTAAAATCATTACGTGTTTTTACTTCCGTTGCAGAAGTCGGTGGCTTTACCATTGCAGAAAAAAAATTAAATATGTCAAAAGCGTCGATAAGCCGCCATATTCGTGAAATTGAAGAAAAACTCGGTGTCCAATTATGTGAAAGAGGACCTTCAGGCTTTAAGCTAACTGAATCAGGTTTATTTGTGATAGAAAAAGCCAATACTGCTTTGAAAGCATTAGATAATATCAAAACTGAAGTTGATGAACGCCATGGGATTTTATCTGGCACATTAGTTATTGGTGTTATTGAACATATTTTAACGGATCCACTCTGCCATTTATCAGCCACTATCACTCAATTTACCCAAGAGGCACCTAATGTCAAATTAGAGCTAAGCATACTCAACCATAATCAATTAAATAAAGCGCTTAGCGACAGAACAATTCAAATCGGTATTCGGGGGCAATATCACGAAAACAGCCGTTATAATTATCAATTCTTATTTATAGAAAACCATAAGCTTTATGTTTCTGCCAATACCGCCAGTAACAAACATAATCTAGCATTGGTTTATCGGCCACATCCATTCACTGAAAGTATTTTAGCATCGGGTGAATTTAGTCGAGGTCCTGAGGCCGCTGGCCTTGAGGCCGTTGCCACTTTTATCGCTTCAGGTCACTATGTCGGAATTCTGCCCGAGAACTATGCCTCCCATATTAATTTTCGCCACTCACTAATAGAAATGAACGATTCCCCTGTTTTTCATAACCGCATATGTGCGATCACTGAGGCCAGTAAACCTCTAACACAAAGTGAAGCGCTATTTTTAAAACTACTTTCACAATTAAGTGAAACTCCGCTATCTACATGACTAAAAAATCCCCCAGCAAGTCACCTCACTGGGGGATTCATCACAAGAAACTTAATGCGTGTTAATTACAGAACGTCAACACAGTTCAGTTCTTTAAATGCTTGCTCTAAACGAACAATCATTGATTCTTCAGATTTACGTAGCCATACACGTGGGTCATAATATTTTTTATTAGGCTTATCCGCACCTTCTGGGTTACCTAATTGGCCTTGTAAATAGCCTTCGTTCTTTTTGTAGTACTGTAAAATACCATCCCAAGCAGCCCACTGAGTATCAGTATCGATGTTCATTTTAATAACACCGTAGCTTACTGCTTCTTTGATTTCAGCAGCACTTGAGCCAGAACCACCGTGGAATACGAAGTCTAAGCTGTTGTGTGGCAGGTTATATTTTTCTGAAACGTAATCTTGTGAATTACGCAGAATTTTTGGCGTTAACTGAACGTTACCTGGCTTATAAACACCGTGAACGTTACCGAAAGATGCAGCGATAGTGAAACGTGGGCTCACCGCACTCAGTTTTTCGTAAGCGTATGCAACGTCTTCTGGCTGAGTGTACAGCTCAGAACTGTCCATACCCGTGTTATCAACACCATCTTCTTCACCACCTGTACAGCCTAATTCGATTTCTAATGTCATATCGATTTTAGCCATACGCGCTAAATATTTAGCACAGATCTCAATATTTTCTTCCAGTGTTTCTTCTGACAGGTCAATCATGTGAGAAGAGAACAGTGGTTTACCCGTTTTCGCGTAGTGTTTTTCACCTGCATCTAACAGGCCATCGATCCATGGCAGTAATTTTTTCGCACAGTGGTCGGTATGCAGAATAACAGGCACACCATAGTGCTCTGCCATTTGATGCACATGATAAGCGCCTGAAATTGCGCCTAAAATTGCTGCTTGTTGCCCTTCTGCTTTCAAACCTTTACCTGCGATGAATGCAGCACCGCCGTTTGAAAATTGAACAATAACTGGCGCACGCACTTTCGCGGCCGCTTCAAGTACGGCGTTAATTGAATCCGTACCAACACAGTTCACCGCTGGCAATGCAAAGTTATTTTCTTTAGCAACTGCGAAAACTTTCTGTACATCATCACCCGTGATAACACCCGGTTTAACAAAATCAAAAATTTTAGACATGTGAAAAGGTCCTGTGGTAAACAGGCAGCCTACGCTGCCTGTTGTGTATGAACAATTAATTACGCTTTAGCACGTTCTTCTAGCATCACAACAGCAGGGAGCTTTTTACCTTCAACGAACTCAAGGAAAGCACCGCCACCAGTAGAGATATATGAAATTTTGTCAGCGATATTGAATAAATCGATAGCGGCCAACGTATCACCACCACCCGCAATAGAGAATGCATCGCTGTCTGCAATCGCTTTTGCAACGATCTCGGTACCTTTACGGAAATTAGGGAACTCAAATACACCAACTGGGCCATTCCACAAAATGGTTTTCGCATTTTTCAGAATCTCAGCCAAGCGCTGTGCAGATTCGTCACCTAAATCCAGAATTTGTTCGTCGTCTTTAATCTCAGTACTTGCTTTCAATGTCGCTTCTGCGGTTTCTGAGAACTCAGTCGCAACACGAACATCAGTCGGTACTGGAATTTGGCAATGTGCCAGTAATTTTTTCGCTTCAGGGATTAAGTCTGCTTCATATAATGAGCGACCAACATTATTGCCTTCTGCTGCGATAAAGGTATTCGCAATACCGCCACCAACAATCAGTTGGTCTGCAATTTTAGATAGGGAATCTAATACAGTCAGTTTCGTTGATACTTTTGAACCGCCAACAATCGCAACCATTGGGCGAGCTGGGTTATCTAATGCTTTACCTAATGCTTCTAACTCACCACTTAGTAGTGGGCCAGCGCAAGCAACTGGAGAGAATTTAGCAACGCCATGTGTTGACGCTTGTGCACGATGAGCCGTACCGAATGCGTCCATGACATAAACATCACACAATGCAGCATATTGTTTTGACAGTGTTTCATCGTCTTTTTTCTCGCCTTTATTAAAGCGAACGTTTTCCAGCACAACTAACTCGCCAGCTTCGATTTCAACACCGTTAAGGTAGTCTTTAACTAAGCGGACTGGGTAATCCATTTTGTCAGCCAGATAGTCAACAACAGGTTGCAGTGAAAACTCTTCGTTGTACTCGCCTTCGGTCGGGCGACCAAGGTGAGAAGTGACCATGACTTTAGCGCCTTGTTTCAGAGCAGCTTCAATTGTTGGTAATGAAGCACGAATACGTGCATCAGAAGTAACTTTGCCATCTTTTACAGGAACGTTTAAGTCAGAACGGATGAATACGCGTTTACCCGCTAAGTCTAAATCGGTCATCTTAATTACAGACATGGTGAATCCTCTCGTTGATTCTCTATAAAGTTTCCATCAGCGACTGTGCAAAGCAATAAAGTTATCATGCCCTGCTGTCTGTCAGTCGCCAATTAGTTTAAACCTGTCGCTGCCATCGCTAATGTTGTATCTAGCATCCGGTTAGCAAACCCCCATTCGTTATCACACCAAACTAGGGTTTTAATTAAATGCTTACCACTAACTCGCGTTTGTGTACCATCAATAATAGCACTGTGTGGATCATGATTGAAATCCATCGAGACTAGCGGTAATTCAGTGTAATCCACTATACCACGAAAATGGCCTTGTGCCGCGTTTCGCAGTAGTTGGTTGACTTTATCAACACAAACATCGTTATGTACGGTAACACTCAAATCAATCGCTGTCACATTCGTCGTCGGTACACGGACAGAAATGGCTTCAAAATGGTCTTTAAATTTCGGAAAAATTCGCGTAATTCCTGCCGCTAACTTGGTATCAACAGGAATAATAGACTGACTCGCTGCACGAGTTCTGCGTAAATCTTTATGATAGGCATCGATAACAGGCTGGTCATTCATTGACGCATGAATCGTCGTCACGGTTCCCGATTCAATCGAAAAAGCCTCATCAAGCAATTTAATAATTGGAATAATACAATTGGTGGTGCAAGAAGCATTGGAAACAATCTTATCTTGAGCGGTTAAGCTTTCATGGTTAACACCATAAACGATAGTTGCATCAAGGTCATCAGCACCTGGGTGAGAAAATAACACTTTTTTCGCTCCTGCCGCTAAATGCAGTAAGCCGTCATCCCGTGAACCATAAACCCCACTACAATCTAAAACAACATCAATTCCCAATTCTTTCCAAGGTAACTCATGCAGCTCAGATTGGTGAAATAAGCGAATATTGTCATCACCAACTTGTAAAAGTGTTCCGTTAAGTCGTACATCCCAAGCAAAACGCCCATGGCTGGAATCATACTTCAGCAAATGTGCAATACCTTCAGGTTCAGCTAGTTCATTAACCGCCACCACGACAATTTCTGCCCGACGGCCTGATTCATACAACGCTCTTAGAACACTTCGACCAATGCGGCCAAAGCCATTTATTGCTACCCTGATTGCCATTCTACACCTTGTATCTGAGCAAAATCACACGGTTGCTAAGGATAACTGACTCACACCAACTCTACTGCTCATTTTAGCTGTCAAACATCAAAAGTGTGCTTCAACCGACATTTTTAAAAAATATTTTCATTCTATAACATACAACTGAAACGGTTCAGCTTATCTAGGATTAGATTAAGGGATATATTTATAGAACGCAATAGAAAATCCTATATTGGTGCACAAAAAAACAACGCCTAGTTTATCGCTAGGCGTTGTTCAGCAAGATAATTAGAAATGAGAACCGAAATTCGGTTATCATTCCGTCTTATTTTATTTCAGTAAAGATTTCGCAGCTTCAACCGCTTTCTCTACTGTGATACCGAATTCTTTATACAGTTCTTCCGCTGGTGCAGATTCACCAAAGGTATGCATACCAATGATGGCACCGTTTAAGCCAGTGTACTTGAACCAGTAATCTGCAATACCCGCTTCGATAGCAACACGTGCGCTAACATTTGCAGGTAATACTGCTTCACGGTATGCCGCATCTTGTTTATCAAATGCATCAGTTGATGGCATAGAAACAACACGAACTTTACGGCCTTCTGACGTTAATTGGTCAGCCGCTTTAACGGCCAATTCAACTTCAGAACCTGTTGCAATAAAGATAAGCTCAGGTGTACCTGCGCAATCTTTCAGAATGTAAGCGCCTTTCTCGATATTGGCTAATTGCTCAGCGGTACGAGGTTGTTGCTCTAAGTTCTGACGAGAGAAGATTAATGCGCTTGGGCCATCTTTACGCTCGATAGCATATTTCCACGCCACCGCAGATTCAACTTGGTCACAAGGGCGCCATGTGCTGACATTTGGTGTCACACGCAGGCTTGCCAGTTGCTCTACCGGTTGGTGAGTCGGGCCATCTTCACCCAGACCAATAGAATCGTGAGTATAAACGAAGATGCTACGCACTTTCATCAGTGCTGCCATACGAACCGCATTACGTGCGTATTCAACGAACATCAGGAATGTCGCGCCGTAAGGAATGAAACCACCATGTAACGCGATACCGTTCATGATAGCTGACATACCAAATTCACGAACACCGTAGTGAATGTAGTTGCCCGCTGGGTCAACGTTCAGCGCTTTCGAACCTGACCACATGGTTAAGTTACTTGGCGCTAAGTCAGCAGAACCGCCCATAAATTCAGGTAATACTTTACCAAACGCTTCTAATGCATTTTGTGATGCTTTACGGCTGGCAATATTTGCTGGGTTTTGTTGCAGATTTTCAACAAATTGTTTTGCATCCGCGTCAAAATTAGCTGGTAATTCACCATTCATACGACGAGTAAATTCCGCAGCTAACTCAGGGAATTGTGCTGCATATGCGGCAAATTTTTTATCCCATGCGCTTTGTTTTTCTTTACCTGCGGTGCGAGCATCCCAAGCTTCGTAAATATCTTTAGGAATTTCGAATGGACCGTAGCTCCAACCCAGAGCTTCGCGAGTTGCGGCAATTTCAGCATCACCTAAAGGTGCACCGTGGACAGACTCAGAACCCGCTTTGTTTGGTGAACCAAAACCAATGATAGTTTTACACATAATCAGTGTTGGTTTATCAGCTTGGTTCTTCGCTTCATTCACTGCCGCATTGATCTGTGATGCGTCATGTCCGTCGATATCACGGATAACATGCCAGCCATAAGATTCGAAACGTGCTGCGGTATCGTCAGTAAACCAACCTTCAACTTCACCATCAATTGAGATACCGTTGTCATCATAGAATGCGATCAGTTTATTTAATTTCAGTGTACCCGCTAAAGAACATGCTTCATGCGAGATACCTTCCATCATACAGCCATCACCCATGAAAACATAAGTGTGGTGGTCAACAACGTCATGGCCAGGGCGGTTAAATTGCGCGGCTAATGTGCGTTCTGCAATCGCAAAACCCACTGCGTTTGCAATGCCTTGCCCCAAAGGACCAGTTGTTGTTTCAACACCTGGAGTATAGCCATATTCTGGGTGGCCCGGTGTTTTAGAGTGTAATTGGCGGAAGTTTTTTAACTCTTCGATAGGTAAGTCATAACCAGTGAGGTGCAGTAAGCTATAAATCAACATTGAGCCATGGCCGTTTGACAGTACAAAACGGTCGCGATCTGCCCAGTGAGGGTCTGCTGGGTTATGATTCATATGGTCACGCCACAGTACTTCAGCGATATCAGCCATGCCCATTGGCGCGCCAGGATGCCCTGATTTTGCTTTTTGAACCGCATCCATACTTAGAAAGCGGATAGCATTAGCAAGGGTTTTACGAGTCGTCATCAGTATACTCCAGGTAGGATAAAAACGTACTTAAACCAATTTTTACAACGCAATACGGATAGTGCTACTTTAATTTCGCTGCAACATGAAAATATCAATTTACCGAGGTATCGCCATCGGTTTCCTTATCTAAGGAACCACAACACATCGATAACATACTGAGCATTTCACGAATAGAGCGATTGAAAGTAACCCAATTCTACCCATACCGCAATATTTGCTATGTTCATGGCAGCAGATCGCTAATAAATTGAACTGCCGCAAAGCTGAATCCATTCCATTGCGCAAAATATCCCTTAAGACTTACATTTTTGCGCAAGTGACTAACCTTATTAAACCTGAGTTCAGTGTCTGGGATCAAGGTGATTTATGCTTCTAGCTCATTTAGCTGCCACATTAGTGATAATTGGCAAAGTTTTAGACAAAAAAAAGCGCAATATGCCCGAATATTTTTGTTTGAGTTGAGTAAAAGACCTAGCCTTTCTAATGATTATTAATAGATAGAAGTAACATGAATTGAAAAAACCAGTAACAATAAATATTACTGGCTAATCATATAATATGAAATTTTAAATCAGCTAATCGCAGTTGCCTATAGAATGGTATTTATCAAATATAACAATGTATTTACGGCTTTTTTTCTTTAAAGCTTCATGGCGAAATTCTTGTTGTGGTAAAAGATAAAGAACTAAGGGCTGCTCATCATCCTTTACTTCGCAGCTTTCATGAACTAACACCCTAAAATAAGTATTGCCCGTATTTTTTAATCTGCCCGCATCTGCATCCATCACATATTTAAACTCAATATCTTTCGGCCTAACCACAAAATAGGTTTCTAAACTAACTGTGGGGTAAAATAAAGATTGCTGATTCTGAGAAGAGTCTGTTTCCACATCAAGCGCTGTTTCGCTGATCACAATCTTATAATAACGCTCTTTGTCATCCGTTTTACCGCGATAAAAAATCTTAAAATACTCTTGCTCACCGGGTAATACGATTTTTTTTAATGGGGTAAAAATAATTTCCCCTTCTTCTATTGGCTTCCCTTGCTCTTTATTATCTGGCTTATCTATTTTGTATGCGCTAAATGTATATAAATTCACCTTTTTCGTGTCATTGATATAGGACTTTGAAAAAAAGCTTTTGTTAGGTTCTAAAGATGAAATATCTGAGCTCAAATAAAGTGCATAGGCTTTACCAAAAAATGAAAAAAGCAATAACAACAACGCACTAGTCAATAGTTGGGGTACTATACACTTCATCTTATGAGTTCGAATCACACCAACCTTATAAATGGACATCTGGCCCCGTCCAAATCGCTTTCACGACAACCGTTCCACTCGCAGACACCGTTCCTAACCAATCGATGCCATCTAACGTAAATAATGAGTTTGAATCATTCATTGGGAAACGTAAATCCAAATTAGTACGATAGAATGACCCTAAATCTTGGTTAGGAATATCCCACGGAGTTTCCGCCCACAACGCATTATTCATTGATATTTCCGTACCATCACAATTTGAGCGATAAGACTCTTCGATACCTGAAGTATTTTTAAATGATAAGTAAGCTGAAAACGGAACACGAAATTTGTCATCATCGGAGCTGAACAAACAAAAATTTTGCCCGTTAACATTCACTGTCGGCCCCTCGACTCTTGCAGTGATCGAGTCCGCTTGTCGAGGGCCGCTTGTCGTCACAATATAATTAAACTCAATTGGTGGTTCCGCCGGGCCAATTTTCCCCGTTTTTGACGGGTTAGGAATATAATCAGCTGGCACAATACTAATGCTGTAGTCCCTAGGCTTTATCACTAACTGGTTCGATGGCGTGAATTCATAATAGCCTGACTGTGGGGCAGCGGCAGGATTCGTAAACGAAAACGTAAAAAAGTCTTGGCTATTGGTGAAATCAATATTATTTGTCACTAATTGTTTGAAAAACGTATTAGAAAAAAAGATAGAAACATAGTTATTTGAACTTTTAAAATATGAGTTCGCTGCATAAGCCGAGTTGTAATTTCGCCAAACATTAGAACCGTCGTCAGGGCCTATTTTTATTGACGCAGCAGCAGGGGTAAATGGAATTAATGTTGAATTTACTTTTAATGTCAGCAACACATTCGCAAAAATATCCCCCGATGTTTCATGTTTTACCACTTGGCAAATTAAACCGTTCACGTTGGCAACAATACCAATACGACAAAATTGCTCCCCGGGACCTAGGCTTGGATTACCATTACTATCAATATAAACTTCTTGCATTGCTCCTGTTGAACTCAGTTTAATATGCCCTGATTTCGTCATTGTAAACTCATGAGATGCGATAATTCGCCCACCAACACTTTGGCAACTTTCCCCTTTTGCAGGGTCATAATCTAAGTCAGTCATACATGCACGATAGCTATAAGTTTCCACGGTACCAATAGGCAGTTTTTGAAAATATTGGTATGTTGACTCACTAAAAATACCTCGCGCGTATGCCCCTTCCCCCAAGGTATTATCCTGCACAATTTTATATGCACCATTTCGACCAATATATTGTGCAGGCCAATAACCCGTATCGCGGTTACAGTAATTACGCATACAGCGGTTACCAATAAATGGGCTATCAATCGGTGAATTTTCAAACCAAATATCTACATTCTGGTTGGCCCGAATCGAGGTATTGGTGTAGCCCATATAACCTAAGCTTTCTTGATTTCTTGCTGAATAACGGGAAAATTTATTTGCGCCAGTGAATCGAGGATCTAAAGACCTTGGTGTTACAAAAAACTCATTATCAACACCATTTTCAATAAACACATAAGAATTACTCAGAGCCACAGCTAAGCCAGAAGAACTAAAGACGCCATTCAACAAACAACTCGCCAAAAATAGTAAGAAATATTTTTTATTCATCATGAAACTCTCATTGCCTTAATGCGACTGTTCTTTGCGGGTCACAAGTTACATCCCCTAGCCATAACGCACCTCTGGCCCCCTCTAGATTCAAATCAGCTTCGCATATAGTTTGCTCATCTTCTTGTAGAAGTGAAATAACAGGGTAGCGAACATCGACATCCATAGAAAACTCACCATTGTGATCTGTTTTTGTTCGACCAATATGGTTACGGATAGACGCATATTTAATAAATTCGCCAGTTGGCGATTTCAAACGGCCAAATACCGTCACGAGCTGCCTAACTTCAGGTTTATAAATAGCAATATTCCCAGGGTATAATGTGACAGACTTATTTCGCCCTGAGACAATGTCAAAACTGTCTTTAGATTTCGCATCATTCATTAATTGAATGTCATAGTCAGAATAAGGTGATAATGGAATAAAGGTATTTGCTCCACTAACAGGGTAATTTTGCCCATTAACACGCGCAGTCATACTCCCAGCTCCATAAATATCCGAATTAATAATGACACCTGATTTCCCTTGCTGCCCACTTGGCATAATAGTTCCATTGCTATAAGCGACTGAGCCTCTTGACGTCAAATTACCATTAAGCCTATTACTATCGGGCCGGTTAAGTGTCACCATACCTGAGTTATATTTAGTCTCGTAAGAGGCATAGCCCATTGTTGAAATATTAGACTCACCGTTATTTTTATCTTTAACTAGCTTTGATACCGAACCTCCGACACTTGTAATAACCGAATCATCAAAGCTCTTATTCGCATAGATATTGGCTTTCACATTGCCATTGCTCGATGAAAGACCTGTACTCAACCATGTTGATAAAGGTAATGAAAAATCGAGGCTAATAAATTTTTCATTCATACTTTTTTGGTCATCATAGTGATAACGCTGAACGCCTGTTCTTAACCCAATAGTGCCGTAACGGCCTGAAAATAATGTATTTGAATATTCATAGTTAATTGAATCACTACCAATGCGTTTATCTTTTGTACTACTAATAGTGAATGTTCCCGCTCGCTCAAATACCTTGTCAAAATTTAAAGTTGCGCCATAAGAATAGCTATCAGAGTCATAAATCGGTAATTCACCTTTTACTACGGCCTTTTCTTTCGAAGCCCAAACAGATCCATAGCCATCAGGTATACTTGTCGATAGCGTAGCAATATTTCTATGGCTTCCATGGTTTTCAATCATTCCCTGCCAAGACAGTGAGACATACTGATTTAAAGAAAAGTTAATACTGCTTTCATTAATTAAAAAATTGTCATAGCCATAATTAGACATCTGAATATTTAATCCAGATAAAACAGGAAAACCTTTTGCCACGGACGCACCGACTAAATAACTTTGCTTCAGTGGCTCACGTTTAGAATATTTTCCTCTTACATAACGTTTCTTATCGAAATCAACATATCCCCCATAGACTTCCCAATTTAACTTTTCAAAATTAGCGCCGCTAGTTCCAAAGGATTTATTAATTGTTTGATGTTGAGTCGTCAAAATTTTACCATCTACAACCGTCTCAATCGTGACATCATAGATACCAAATGGAAGAATACTCGTGTCGACTTCAAAGCTACCCATCGGAAAATTTTGAATATTTAATAACTTTCCATCACGGTAAATACGAACTTCACCTGGACTATTTAAAAATACATAAATTGGTGTTAACGAATATTTTGAATTCACCACGACACTAGATGCATTATTTCCTAGTGTAACTGCATAAATTTTACTGCTATTTAGAGTAGTTAGGCTCGCAATAGACTGTAAATTCCACGTACTCATTAATCCAATCGCATAACGTATTCCATTAAAATCACGTTCATACATAGCACGATATAATTCAATATCAGAGTTTGATTTACCAATGCTGTAGGCTGATGCATTAATGTTAATGTGGTGTTCGGCTATAGCCAACAAAGTATCTAAATTAAAATAGCTACTCGATGAATTTTTCCCTTTTTTTACCTGGCTTCCAAAAACACCTAAATCATAATTAGCTACTGCAGAAAAATCATTTACCGATGAGTCACCTAGAGAAAATTGCCTAACTTTTTCTTTAGGCACAAAAGCATCTTGGTCAACATTGAGTGACAAATTAAATGAAGAAATATCTAACTGAAGTAATGCATCTTTATCAATCTTAATATTATTTGATTCATTGAAAAAATTATCTTTACTGTTTTCTAATTCATCTATCAATAGTGAGCTTAACTTTGGCCCTTGGCTATTATCAATAAAATTAATATTCGCAAGTTTAATTTTTCCTTGTTCAACAATAATGATGGCATCAGCAATTTTATCTTCACTTTGATTTTTTTCTCTAGAAGTATTTAATCGTAAAAAAACAGGTACTGACATTCCCTCTTCCAGTGCCATAACAAAAGCTGGCGGAATAATATACCCACCAATTTTAATACGCTTGATATCTTTAGCATAAACAACATTTGAAAAAATAAAGCTCATTATTGATAATGCAATAATACTTTTATGCATAATTAAGACCCAATATTAGCTATTTGACCACAATAAAATCACCTTTGTGCCAAATACCAACACTTGTTTTTTTATTATTTATATCAACCAACTGAAGTTTTACAGCTAAATTTGGCATCAAGTAATAACGTTCTTTACAGATCCCATCGGAACCAAAATTTATTTTTTCAGGTAAACAGGGTCCTGAAGCAACAACACGAAAAGAACTGTTCCCTAAATTAGCAACTTTTTGATTTTCATATTTGTATTGGAAATTTTCTATTCTAGGTGCAACAACAAGTATTGTACTAATCGTTGCTGATGTTGTTGCTGATGCTGATTTTGAACTTTTCGTAATCCCACTTTCGCTAATTGGGTCATCTTTCCAATTTAGCCGATAATAACGTTCCTTATCGTCTTTCGGGCCATTGTAGATAACTTTAAATACATCACGTGCATTCCCCGGAAGAATAATATTCGCTGGTGTTGACAATATTTCGTTAGGATCGTTAGTTGAAATTACCTTTCCATGTTCTAATGGCGTATCTATTTTTTCTATCGTTAAGTTTACTAATCTAGCCGCATCAACTGTATTTTCAATTTCCTTAGAAAGTGAATTTTCATCAGATGAAATAATTTCCGTGATATTACCAACATTAACAGCCAAGGTGTTTTTTAGTGGGAGAATTGATAATAGAATAACTGCTATTGTTGTTTTTTTCATAATAAAACTCAAAATAAAAAACGATAAAGACTCTATATCCTTATATTATCTTTATCGTAACAAAGGATTTTTTATTTAATTAATAAAAAATTATGGAGTAACAAAAGTTCCTTCCCAGTTTGCAGTAAACTGGACTTTCACATCACCATCCCAAACACCATCATCTAAGTCTTTAAACTCAGCGACTGCGCCTGCTGCTTTAGCTTTAGCAATAACAAAGGTGAACTCACCGCGATCTGTTGCACGATCTGAGCTATTATAAACACCATCAGCCGCTAAATTATCTAAACCTGAAGTAATACCGTCAGCAACGCTGATTAACGTAGTATCCGTAGCGGTGTTTAAATCAGTACCATTCCATTTAACGCCAACTTCTAATGTAGAATCGTCGGTAGTTCTTGCTAATGTATTAGCAATAATTTTAGATGTTAATTTAAAGTCAGTTGCGCCGGATTGTCCTTGAATAGCGACATCGAATGCACCATTTTGCTGATTAAAGCTTTTTTGGCCTTCGGCGTAATTAAAAGTTAAGCTTTTTAGTGGAGTCACAACTAACATGCTTGTCGTGTCTTTAATTGCAGTCGCTTGCCATGTTGCTGTTGCTTGAGCGGTACGTGTATCTGCATTTGCAACGGTAGCAAAAGAAGCAGCAATAACCCCAGATAATAATACAGATGATATTTTCTTATTAAACATTTTATTCTCTCTAATTTAAATTCAATATACAACAAATGAAAAATTACTTAGTATAAAAAACACTTTTAACTGTGTTTTTTATAAAACATAATCTTGACTACTATAGAATAGAGCTAAAAAAAATTAAAATAACATTACTGTTTTTTATTTACTAAATTATCAATCAAATAATTACTTAATAAGTAATTTCTTTTACTTTTTTCTTTTTCCAATTTTATATCAATATCACATTCGCTTTGAACAAATAAAATAAGCTCAACCCAATTCTTATCTAAGAGATCTAAAAGATGGCTTAATTGGTCTATTGTTAATGATGTTTTTCCTGTTTCATAACGAGATATTTGTTGTTGACTAACATGCATTAGCTTTGCTAATTGCTTACCCGTCAAATTCTTTTCCTTTCTAGATTTCCTTAAAAATATTCCCGCATAATAACTCAACCTATTTACTTCCATAAGCATTTCCAAAATTTCCCCGATATATAAAACCAAATTTAATTTTTATTAAATGATAATCATTAATATATTTATTTAATAGGTTAAATTATTCTAGTGATAATTCATTAACTACTAATTTATGCTTAATAATATAAATTGAATAAAAAACGTGTAAAAATGTTTAAACCTATCAATAGAATTAAAATCAATAGGCCTGAGCTTTTTAATATTTTTTTGCACCCATATTTTGAGATATACAACCGAATAAAACACGCAATTGGAGTAGAAAAATGATAAGTAACTATGTGATTAATAGATTAATTTTAAATGTGATGATATTGTTGCTGCTATTACTATAATATGTTGCAAGTATTATTACTTATAAAACAATATAGATTACAGTGACACGCTAATTAATGCCAAGTTTCATTTTGTTACAATTTGGAATACAATGTATTACTTGTAATTTAAAATAACGCTTAATATGAGTATTGAGGATTTTTCGCTATAAAATGCTCATTGATTAGCGTTAAGATCGAGTATGCTATTTTTATTGATTCATATCAAAACATACTCATTAATTTTTATTTTTTTAAAGAATTAAAAAAATAAAAATTAATGAGTATAATAACTATCCCTACTGAAACAGTTCATCAATGATATAAAAAAAACATCATTTCAACCCTTCAAATAAAGCACAAAAAACCATCTATTTTGTTCTATTTATACCAAAGAAAAATAGTAACGTTTATAAATTATAATTCACACTTACCAAGAAGAAAAAGAAAATCGTTCAAAAAATAATCTGGCTCGCTATTCCAGAAAGTTTATCGATATTACTCATCATGCATAGATAGCTTACGCACTTCTAACAACCAACGTTTTTACTAACAGACATTCTTATGCTCTGTTACTATACCCAAAAGCATAATCTCTAGTGGAAAGCTAGGTGCAAAAGAAAGGATTAAAATCTAGGCTAGCTGTTATGTAGATAGTTATATCTAATTTATAAGTAGCGTAGCTTTAAGTGATAAATTGGGTCTAAAACAAGCCGTATAGATTAGGCACTTCAGAATCTGTATGCATTGAGCCATTTAATTGGCAAGAAGGGAATCTTAGCACTGACTATTTCAATAACTCACTATAAACATCCATAAAGCATCACATTCGATATTACCAAAATTAAAATGAGAGGCACTGGAGAATATAATACTTCATCCCTGATTCAACAATTACTGGCCAAGTACCTTATAAAATTATACAAGATAAGCTGGTCTGTAGGGCGAAGTATTAGCTCTAACCCCTATGTACCACAATAGGATCATGATATAGAAAATTGATACTATAGTAGACAAAGCGAACCAACTATTTGTTTTATCTTATATTTATCCATTTAATAGACATTGATGTTATATCATATATCTAATTATCAAAGTGGGATTTTAACATCATACACATTAAATTAGTTAACTGAGTTATTAATAGATAAGAGGATTAAATACATATTACAAATTATAGCTTTACCAATATAACTGGTTTCCTACCTTTATTCTAAATTCTTTCCTCTCTTTAATTGTAATAAATTGTAACTTTCAATGTGGATTCTTTATACTTCTTAATTAAATATACATTTGTTAACAATTATAATAATTTTACACTTATTTGGTGTATTTTTTTGTTTAATACCCTGTTTTCAACATTATGAAGTGTATTTTTAACCAATTAAACTGGTGAAGAGATATTTTTTAATTAAATAATGCTAAAAAAAATAGAGTTAATAGAAAAAACCTATTAAAAGTAAATCTTTAATAGAAATCCTGCCATTTACTCTTTTTTTAATGTATTTATTATAACACTCAATTAAGCAAGCGAGTGAGCTAACGAATATCACATAAATAGATCTATTAATATTAGAGGCTGAAAAAATGAAAGCTAATATAATTAGTAGTCATGTAGGAAATTATTTACGAAAATCACGCAAAGAAAAAAACATGACAGGAAAACAGTTGGCAGAATTAATTAACATTAGCCAACAACAGGTATCTCGCTATGAAACTGGCACCAGTTCATTATCGCTAGATCAATTAAATGAAATCTTAACTGTTTTAGACAAAAGATGGATTGAAATGATTTACTATATTGATTGTTTCTCTGAAGAAAATAAAAGAAACAATATAAATTTAAGTAAAAAAACAATCGCAATATTACTAAATAGCATGAAAGATATTTAAACCTTTCATTTTAAATTCAATAAAACCATATCAATATGTAAAAATTAAATAACTATTTTTACTATTGTTTTCTATCAATATAAAAAGAGAGATTAGTATGTTAAATAAAAAAATGGCTTCTGTATTGTTATCAACAATTATTGCAGCTTCTTTTGCTACCGTTGCAAATGCAGATACACGTACCGCTCAAGCAACAGCAACATGGCAAGCAACTGCAATTAAAGACACGACAAGTATGTTAGTTGTGACTCCATTAAGAAGTTTAACCTTTAATTATGCCGAAGGCCAAAAAAGCTTTAATCAACAAAATGGCGCATTTGATATTGCTATTCAAGGCCAAGCTGGTGCAACAGATTTTAAATTAGCATCAAAAATTATTGCTAATACATTAGCAAGAACTACCGACGATTCTAAATTAACTGTTGGCGTTAAATGGAATGGTGAAGATCTGACTAAAAATAATGATTTAGTATTAATTGATACATCAACTGGTTTAACTTCTGGTTTAGATAATTTAGCGGCTGATGGTATCTATAATGGCTCTGAGCGTGCAGCAGATCGCGGTGAATTCACCTTTGTTATTGCTGGCGCTGAAGCTGATGGCGCAGCGACTGACTTTAAAGCACTGACTGACGGTACATGGGATGGTGATGTGAAAGTTCAATTTACTGCAACTTGGGACGGTGAGTTTACGCCAGCTCCTTAATTCAATATCCCCTTATTAGATAACTAAATATTACGATAAAGATACTATAGGGAAATAATATCTTTATCGTCATTCATTTTAGAGATTTATGATTATGAAAAAGATAACATTAGCATTAATTTTATTATCATGGTTACCATTAAAAAGCAGTTTTGCTGTCAATGTGGGAAACATCACTGAAATAATATCATCGGATGAAGACACATTATCTAAAGAAATTGAAAATACAGTAGATACGGCAAGATTGGTAAATTTAACGATAGAAAAAATAGATTCACCACTTGATACTGGAAAAGTAATTCCAATTACTGATCCCAATGAAATATTATCAACACCTGCTAACTTAATTCTTCCTGGGCATGCAAAAGATATATTTAAGATAATTTATCAAGGTCCAAAAGATAATAAAGAACGTTACTATCGATTAAATTGGAAAGATGATCCTATTGGCGAGAGTGGTGTTACACAAAGTGCGAAATCGGCATCAGCAACAACATCGGCAACAATTAGCACAATTCTCGTTGTCGCACCAAGAATTGAAAACTTTAATTATAAATATTCTAATTCCCAAGTTTCAAATACTGGAAACAGCACCTTCCGTGTAGTGGCTTCAGGCCCTTGTTTAGCAGAAAAACAAAAATACGGAGTGGATGGTATTTGTCGCGAGCGTTATTACCTCATGCCAAATTTAGCCGTCAAATTACAATTTGTCGATGTCACAAATAAAAAATCAAGCGTAGGTATTTGGCACAAAGGAGAGTTCATTGTTGTCAAATAATTAAGAATGGACTTAAATTATGCGTAAAAGTGCTATTGCTTTATCAATATTAAGTATTATTTTTTCGAATACGATTAATGCCAATGAAATGAAAAGCGTTAAGATCGGTGGATATATTATTCCTCCTGCATTTGTTAGTGCATTGGAAGAAGGAATGTCTGTACCTGTTTTTTTACGACTAAATGATGATACGGTAACCAATCAGAGCGAAAGCAAAATTGCAGATGCAGTTATTGTAATCGATCATGATAATATTAAATTATCAAGTATTCATCTCATTGAAAATGAGCACGGTGCGAAACTAAATAATTTACTAGTCGATAAACTTGAAGAAAAAAAGGATGCCATTTTTAATGAAAGTAATGGCATTATTATTGATAATAATGCAACTCTTCAATTAAACATTTCTTCATTTAATTTATCATTAGATGTTGATAAAGCTGCTTTTTCGCCAAAAGAACATGCGCGGCAATCTGTACTAGGAAATTCTTCAGTTAATTCATTTTCAGCAGTAGCTAACTATGATTTAGGGGTATTTCAGAGCCGTGTTAAAGATTCAAAAGATACATCCAGTAGTTATTTCAATTTAGATACATTATTCGCAGCTGCAGAACATCACTTTAATGTAAATGCATCAGCATATAGCATTGGAAAATCTAATTCTAATGTTGAACTGTATCGTGCAATGTATGAGCGTGATTTCAACGGATTCCGTTTTGCGCTTGGGCTAATGAGTACGTGGAATTTGCAGTCTATTGCCAGCTTAACTGCCCTTAGCAGCAGTAAAATTTATGCGGCATCAATAGGGAATAATTCCTCAAGTATGGTGACAAATAAGCAGCAATCACTCACACCGATTTATGCTTTTTTAAATAGCCCAGGTGAAGTACGTATTTATCGACAAGGTAAGTTATTAAATATTCAAAATTTTCCCATGGGTAATTTTGAAATTGATACAAGTGTACTGCCCTATGGCATTTACGACGTCACTATTGAGACGGTTGTCGATGGCAAAATTGTCACAACACAAAACCAAACAATTAATAAATCCTTCGGCGCGATAACTGGCGGTTTTGATAAACTCAATTGGGAAATTTATGGTGGTTATATTGACTTTGATAAGCGTCATTATGTAAGAAATGAAGGCTCAACAAGTCAAACTCCTGGTAAAAGCCATTTAATCGGAGCCTCTTTCGCTTATAACTTCCCAGTGTTGTCTGGCGTGCGTTTTCAAATGTCAAATTATGGGTTTGATAAATTTGTTGTACAAGAAACGAGTATCAATGCGGCTTTAAATAACTATATCTCAGTTAACTGGCAAGGCATGCTAGAAAACCATGGCAGTTATCGTAACATTGCGACTCTTTCTGTCAATATACCAGAAGGTTACGGTTCTTTATGGGCATCAAAAGAAAAAACTGTCGTGAGCGGTGATTTACCACTTTATGATGCTGACAGTTATTCTTATGGCGGAACCATTAATTTTGACAAAATAATTGATAGAACTGGGTCACTGACTATTAGTAATACTAAAGATCGTCGTATTGGCAGTGATTCAATTAACTATGAATATGCAAATACATTATTCTCTGGCCGTTATGGAACCGTGGGGCTAAGAGCAGGTGTACAACGTTATCATTATGATAATCAAAATAGTACCAACGAAAAATATATTAACCTCGATTTTTCCTTACCTTTATCAACATGGTTGAGTACAGGTGTTTCCTCAACAAATGGTAATGTGAAAGCGAATATTTATGCGAATAAAAATTTTGAAGATTCGGTGATTACTAATGCAGGGGTTTCTGTCTCCAAATTAGTCCGAGATAAAGATAATGGTGAATCCAATTTTTCAACATTAGGCTATGCTTCCTATGATACTAAATATAATTCAGGTACCGTGACGATTAATCGCCCCGATAATAACAGGCTTAATGGCAACTTAACCTCTCGTGGCTCAGTGGCATATAGCGACGGCATGATCATGCCAAGTGGGCAGCAAGGCAAATCAGGTGTCATTATTAATTCTGATATAAAAGGTAGCGGCAGCATGGTCGCAAAAGTAAATGGGCAGAATTACCCAATTAGCGGAAAAAATACCTTTATTCCACTATCCCCTTATTCGGATTATGACATTCAATTAATGAATGACGGAAAATCAAAAGACAGCTTTGATATTGTCTCAGGGCGAAATAAATCCGTCACATTATACCCAGGAAACATTGCTCTTTATCAACCAGAGGTAAGGCAATTAGTTACGGTATTTGGCCGTCTGAAATCACCAAATGGTGAATATATAAAATATGCCTCAATTCGAAATCATATTGGTCGCACAAAAACAGATCAAAATGGTGAGTTTTCCATGGATGTTGACGTCCGATATCCAGTGATATCGTTATTACAAGATGATCAGCAAACAATTTGTGAAGCAGATTTAAACCTTCAAGGTGCACGTGGTGCATTGTGGGTCGGTGAGGTGACATGTGAACCTCAAGAAGCATTTGCTAAACGTTAATTATCACTTTAAAGGCTAATTTAATATGCGATTATTATCGATAACAGCACTTTTTATTTCATTTTCGGCTCTAATACCGAATTCGTTTTCTGCAACAGCACCATTACAAGAGTATGTCATTGTCGAAAACCAAGTTGATAACGAATTCTTTATTGTTGCTAATAGAGTTGACCCGCGCTTCTCGGGCTCAAATGTATTCACAAAATACCAGCGCAATAGGCAATACAGCTTAGGTTATATGGGATATACAGGAACACCTTTTAGCTCAACTTATAATACAGGTGATATTTGGTTAGAAAATTCTCCCGTAAGCCAACCTTTTATCGGGAATCGTTGCATGACAAATAACCGAAATTGCCCAGCGACTTCTTATTGGTCAGCTCAGCAGTTACGAGATAATGGTGCGTATAAAATCCAACAAACAGGAACACCGGGTGAATCTGGATATTCAAGACCGATATTTTCTGAATCTTTTTATCGCTGGTTAGCCGAAATACCACCAGGAACAGAATATACTTTTGATTTAAGAACCTGTACAAGCCGCGATGATTATGATTTAAGTAACGCAACCTGTATGACGAGTGGCGGAAGAACAACAACACAACAACATTACATTCCAACCAATAAAAAAGGCAATATTATTCTAAAAGGAACAGGAGCCTTACAAGAAGTCTTTGTGGATAGCAATGGCAATCCAACTATTGGACTTGGTTCTAACTTTTGCTCGACAGGAATTGTTGGAAATGCATCTGGAATTATTTGTAAGTTAGTTGAATTAGAAACCCAAGGGCAATCTATCGGCGGTACATTTACAGTTCGTATGTATATTGATAGTGCAAAATTAGGCTTAGCTAGGGACCCCCGAGCTGCACTTATTCAATATAAAGGGAGTAACAGCACACGCTGGACGAATTGGTCCTCAACAACAAATATGTCAGAGATCTTTAATAATGGTTCGCAAAATATTGAGGTTTTTCTCTCAAATGAGTATCTAAAGTCAATTGTTGATGCTTCACCTAATTCAACCGTCACACTCGCTGATAGCGTGTATACTTTTGGTTTTCAATCGCCACTTCCTCAATCGGGATTTTATGAATTTACGCCTTCAAATTTCTTAATAATTAAACCGAGGGATTATGGAATCAGCATTATTCCTGCAGATTTTAACCCAAACCAATCGAAAACGGGCAAAGTCGGCAATGATGAACCACCAATAGAATTTAATTATATCGTCACAACTAGCGGCCCAAGACAAGCGGATTCTATTACAGCAAAAGTTGAAGGACCAAACACAACATTAAAAGGACAATCATACTGTTTATTTACCTCGAGCGATAATAAACTTAATGTCCCTTTTTCCGCTTATCTTTCATTTAAAAATGAAAATGGCGCTAAAGAATCACACCGAGCAAGTTGTGATAGCAATGAAGTTTCATTAAAAAATGCATTATGGTCTGAAACACCATGGGATAAGCCTAATGAGGATTTAGGATCTTTTTATCGGACTAACTTAGATTTATCATTCCCAATGAATGACTCTGAATCATTTTTTACATTAGATGGCATTGATTGGTTAGGAACCGTTTCTGCAAGTGGCACAATAACTGTCAAAGCAATTTGGACTGGACCCGATATTCAATAATATCTAGTGACGACTTATAGGGCGACTTGTAAAAGCTCAAGTGGCCCTTTTATTGAACCTCATATACACTTAAACTTTGGCTTGAATTTTTAATATGAAACCATTTTATTTACTTAAAATCCTATTCTTGATTGTGCTATCAATGCTTTGCAATAGCGCTGTTGCTTTATATATCAATGCAGATATTTCTTCGATGGAGTCAGGACAAGAGTTTTTTTCTAAGCCATACATCAATGACACAGATAAAACTAATTTATATAATTTTAGTGCCTACAAAATTGATAAACCAGGTAACCAAGAACATGGAACACCTCTCCATAATGGCGAGATTATTTTTACTCCATTGAAGAAAATTTTATTACCTGGAGAACAAGAGTTTTTTAAAATTTTTTATCGAGGAGAAACCGATGAGACTGAGCGCTATTATAAAATCATCATTAGCGAAACGCCTCTTGATATGCGTAATGATGATGAACAAAAAAAGCGACCTTTATTTTACCCAACGGTTAGCCTAGAAACCTATTTCGTTGTAAGACCCAAAAAACCAGACTTCAAATATGACCTTAATCCAAGTACTCGTATTCTAAAAAATACGGGGAATACCTATTTTAGAGTGCTCTTACATGAAAACTGTGATGCTAATGATGATTCCGAACCTTATGTATTTTACTTATTACCAGGCCAAGAGTCTAAAGATGAGCGTCTTAAAAAGAAAAGTCGTAAATATATTGTTATCTTTGATAAATATTACCCAATTGGTAATTGCACATAAGAACCAATGATATCAATCAATTAAAAAGACTATCAAATTTAACTATGCTACTGTTTAAATAAAAATTGAATTATCTAATCATTATTCGATAGGTACTCTGTATCTATAATTACTTAAAGGTATTAAAAATTCATAAAACTCAGTTATGAAAAATTGTTTCAGCTTATTAAAAAAGCAAATTAATTTAGATACCTATGACTTGAAATAGTGATTAATACTGTTTTTTGCCTACATATAAAACATCAAAACAAAAAATGTCAGTTTCATTAATACGATACACTGAAATTTTTCACCATTACATATATAACCAATAATTATAAACAAAAATTTATTTTCATATTTTCTTCTCAAAAAAAGAGTAGTATATTACACTGATATAATTACTTTAAAATCAATGACTATCATGTTAGCTAAAAGTGACCAAATTAAGCACATATTTTAATAACTAAATAAGAGTCATGTATGATATATATACTGAATAACATAATAAAATATAATTCTGACTTAGGTGAAATATTTAGGGTGGACACAGAACTCAGTGTAATGAAATTAACCCCCGTATTGAACTATATCTTTATAATACTAATTCAAAATAACAAAACGACTATCACTCGCGAAGAGATACTAAAAAAAATACTAAATAAATATGACTTAAAAGTTTCGATAAACACGCTTAACCAATACATTAGTACATTAAGGAAAGTATTACATCAACAGCTTTTAGTTGAAAATGCGATTCTAAGCATATCAAAAAAGGCCTTGTTATCTCTTCTGAAATCCAAATTGAAGAATCGATTGCCAAGTTCAATAACAAAATAGAGAAAAGCCTAGCTAACCCTCCCACTTCAAGCAATAAATCTGCCAAATCACTAGTACTTAGTAATAAAAATCATATTATTAAAAAAACATTATTGATAATTAGTGTTTTTTTACTTTTGGTGATTATTTACCTTGTAAATCAAATTTATGCAGTAAAATACCCATATACATCAATACAATCATACAAAATTAGCACAATTGGCGATTGTCCCGTTTATGGGTTCAAAGATAACTATGAAAAAAACATAAGTGATACAATAGGCAAACAAGCAATTGATTTTAACTTAACCTGTGAAGATTCTGATATCTTTTATTATTACAACAACATACAAAACTTAGGAAAAAACAAACATAGCTTATTAGTAAAATGCAAAAAAAACAAAGATTGCATTTCAACAAGAATAAACTGGCAGGAAAAAAATGACTAATAAAACATTATACTCATTGATACTATTATTTTCATTAATCATCATTTTCTTGTTGTTTAATTTGAATTTAGAAAAAAACCAAGCGCAATATTGCGAAGCAACTGTTTCCTCTAATTTCATATTGGCTAATAATAAATCATCATATTTGCTAGATATGAAATTAGTAAAAAACAATGATAACAGTGGGTATATTAAATTATTAGGAACAATTACAACTGATAAGATGTATACTGTCAATCGAGTTGTTCATTTCAATCAATCATCAAGAAAATATATAAAAGACTTAAAATTAACCATAAGTTATGACAGAAAATCCACAAATGATAATGTTCCTGATGATATATTCGAAAAATATTTCAAAGCATTCAACCTAAATTCAATTGCATATGTAGAAATTGATGAAATAACACCTGATTGGTACCTTTTTTCAAGTTCGTTTGGCCCTTATTTTGTCTGTAGCAGACAAGCCAAATTAAATACAATTTAATATATAGCGTTCCAATTATAAAGTTTAGAGAATAGCAAGTATTGCATCTTTGCTTCTTATTATCATTTCTATTTCTCTCCAACTAATTAGGTTTGATTATACTTTTATCTAGAATTAAATTTATATGCTACCTATCGATAAGTACTAGCTCAACCCTTAATAAGTCACCATTTCAACTTAATCTATAAATACTTTCTGTAATTTTATGTAAAAATATAAATAATTACTTTTATATGACTATAAATACATTTTTTTCATTTATTATTTATTATATTCCCACTTTTAAGCCACCCCTTCAATTTAACGTAATCCATTGTTTTTATTTAACTATAAAAACCTATATTTTAGTTTAATAGCTTATAGTCATTATTAATATCTATATTGATAGCCAGGGACTATTAAATAAACTATTTTTGATTCATTAAAACAATTTCACATTAGTAACTAAAAAATATAATCTACCCTTCATTGAGAAAGCCAAAAAAATTTAAAGTAATGCTATTATTAATAGCTAACTTTGAGATAATAAGTTTCTAATAGAGAGAATATAAAATGAAATATATCAATACTAAAGAATTGAATATAAATAACGACCTAGATATTGTTATGGCCACCGCAAAATACTTAAAATCTGCACGTATTGAAAGATCATTAACGGGTACAGAGGTAGGAAAACTATTAAATTTGAGCCAACAACAAATATCAAGATATGAGAATGGCCAATCTGCTATTTCTATTGATAGCCTTCATACATATCTTAAAGTATTAGGAAAAGATTGGTTAGATTACTTCAGATCTGTTATCTTAGTTAGAGTTCATGCGAATTACTATTAATATAGTAATAAAAAATTCAAATCAATTATTTTAAATAAGAAATTAATTTTAAGGTAAGTGCTCAAAATCATATATCAATAACAACATGAAAAAATTTTAAAATAGTTAATATGATTGAAAGAAATTTGAATTATTCTCGCAAGTTTACTATTTATAAATCTCATTATATCAAAACTTAACTCGAAGAAGTTATTAGAAGCAAAAAATGATATCTATAGAAAGGAACTTTTAGTGCAGTTAAATACAGTCATACAAAAAAGAAAACGCCACGCTAATAAATTAGCGTGGCGTTATAATTTGGCGGAACGGACGGGACTCGAACCCGCGACCCCCTGCGTGACAGGCAGGTATTCTAACCAACTGAACTACCGCTCCTGATGTTCCCTGCTGGGAACGCCATGCATATTACGAATACTTGAGGACCCCGTCAACACTTTTTCTTGTTAAATCGCGCAGTTGAACAGTTTTTAGCCTTGAGAGGCTTTTCTATCCATTTTCCTAAGCAAGTATAAATAATGAAATCAATTATTAGTGTAAATTTTCAGCTTCATCAGAAGGTTGGCGCCAAAGACAAGGTTTGCCGCCTTTCTTATCAACAATATCCAACCGAGCTTCATGAGCAATTATTTCTTCATCAGAAGCAAAAATCACTCTAAGACCGCTCTGAGGACGTTCAATCCTTTGAATTTCATACTCTTGCTCATTATTAGCTGATTCTGAATCCATCGAAAATGCTAATGAAGTTTGCCCGCCCGTCATTGCCAAATAGACATCTGACAGAATCTCAGCATCGAGTAAAGCCCCGTGCAGTGTACGCTTAGAGTTATCAATTAAATAACGGTCACATAACGCATCCAAGTTATTCCGTTTACCAGGAAAAAGTTTGCGAGCCAATACTAAGCTATCAGTGATAGTACAAAATTCTTGCGTAGGCGGAATACCTTTATTGAGTTTACGGAATTCATAGTCCATAAAACCGATATCAAAGGGGGCATTATGAATAACAAGTTCTGCACCACGAATAAATTCAAGGAACTCATCCGCAATCTCAGCAAAAACAGGTTTATCTTGTAAAAATTCATCACTTATCCCATGCACTTCAAATGCCTCAGGATCCACTAAACGGTCAGGTTTAATGTACACATGAAAATTACGCCCCGTGAGTCGGCGGTTAATCACTTCAACCGCTCCAATCTCAATTATGTTGTGCCCTTCATAATGAACACCGAGTTTATTCATACCGGTTGTTTCAGTATCAAGGACAATTTGTCTGGTTATCACCGTGCTCATAATGTTTTTTTGTGTCAAACTAGAAAGGAACGAATAATATAGAGTGTAACAGAAATGACAAAGCAGGTAGAAATTTTCACGGATGGTTCCTGTTTGGGCAATCCTGGCCCGGGTGGATATGGCGTTGTTCTACGCTACCAACAACATGAAAAAACATTGAGTGATGGATATTTTTTAACCACAAATAACCGCATGGAACTACTTGCAGCCATCGTTGCATTAGAATCACTAACAAGGCCTTGTGATATTATTTTAACCACTGATAGCCAATACGTACGACAAGGAATCACACAATGGATCCATGGCTGGAAACGAAAACAATGGCGAAAGGCAGATAAATCCCCTGTCGTTAATGTGGATTTATGGAAGCGCCTTGATGACGCCATCCAACGACATACAATTGATTGGCGTTGGGTTAAAGGCCACGCAGGCCACCCTGAAAATGAGAAATGTGATGAACTGGCTCGAGCTGCCGCGTCAGCGCCGACTAAAGAAGATACAGGTTACCAGCCTGCACAAAACTAAGAAGGGTCGTCTATCTTCATTGATTTACTGATCTCCTTCGCCGCACCGAGTGCTGTTCCAATCTTAACCTTCGGTTGCTTGAATTTTAGTGGTGTCGGAGTCAGTGGATAAGTCCGTTTCCGCGCCACAATCACGCTTAAAGCCCCAATTCCCCCACAGTTTTTATTCATTCGTCTTTGTGCACTCAACCAAGGAAATATTTGGCAATTACGATGATACAAAACTTCATAGTTTAATAAGCTTAACCAATCAAATACCCTAACAGAGGGGAAAAAACGGCTACAATAAGGCTGCCGTTTACGTAAAACAGGTACGAGTTTCGCCATTCCGACAAGACTGAAAGGGTTAAAACCTGAAATAATTAGCCAGCCATCGTCGATTAACACCCGGTCAACCTCCCGTAAAAGCCAATGAGGATCATGGCTATATGCCAAACAATGAGTCATTAGACAGGCATCTATCGATTTTTGGGTTAATGGTAATGCCTCGGGCTTTGCAATAAGATTAAAACGAGGATCACCAGTACCAACATTAAATTGGTGGGAGATTAAGCAGCCTTCGGTATGGATTTCAGTACTTAAATGGCCTAACTTAAGCAAATGAAAGCCAAATATCTTCGGCCACCAAGGGCTAAGTTGATTTTCTATGGCTTGACGATATTGTTCTCCAAAAGGAATGTCAGACCAACTAACTGGCATTTGAATTTTTTTATCAATACGCGCAGGCTTCATGAAATTCCCTTATTAACTATTAACAAGTATCGAGGTCATTATGGAGTTAATTCGAGTACCAGCTTTAAACGATAACTACATTTGGGTTTTAGTCGATGGCCAGCAACAGTGTATCATCGTTGACCCCGCAGAGGCAGAGCCTGTGCTTGAAATAATTACAGCTAAACAGTTGACGCCTGTCGCCATCCTATTAACTCACCACCATAATGACCATACCGGTGGTGTAAAAGGGATTTTAAGCAAATTTACAACTCTTCCTGTTTTTGGCCCAAAAGAAACCCAATCTAAAGGGGCGACAGAAATAGTCGAAAACGGTGATAAGGTCATAATTAACGAGTTCAACCTACAAGTTATTGCATTATCAGGCCATACTTCTGAGCACATCGGCTTTTACCAAGCACCTTATTTATTCTGTGGCGACACGCTGTTCTCTGCCGGTTGCGGGCGGATATTTGAAGGAACACCGGAACAAATGTTCGAATCTATCCAAAAAATTGCTGAGCTTCCTGATGAAACCTTAATTTGCTGTGCCCATGAATATACTTTATCTAATCTAAAATTTGCACACCATGTATGGCCTGAAAATGAAGCGATTACACAATATTTACAAAAAATAACGCAAATACGTGACAAAAATCAACCAACAGTACCTACTGCATTGAAAACAGAGAAAAAAATAAATATTTTTCTGCAATGCGATAACCACCAATTACAGAAAAAACTCGATATTAATGTACAAAATCCACCTTTAAGAGCAGTTTTTACCCTGTTGCGTCAATTAAAAGACCAATATTAAAGTTTAATGATTGTCATATCGGGGTGGGATAAGTATTATTGTTCGACTTTTAAACATCAAAATGAAGAACAATAGAAAAGAATGAAGATAATCGCGACGCTTATCGCCATTGTTCTGTTGGCCGGATGCCAAACTGCCCCGAAAAAAATTAAGCAGAACAAAACTCCAACTAATCATACTATTGAAACTGTTGCATCACACAACCAAGCAGCCAGCCGACAATTACCTAAAGTCGACTATGACCTATGGGGCTATATTAGTGATGAACTAAAAATGGATATCCCTGATAAACCTCAAATTAGGGAACTCGCAAATAGTTATTTAAATAAACAACGTTTTGTCTACGATGTGGCATTAAGAGCTGAGCCATACATGTACCTCATCGTAGACGAAATTAATGAGCGCAATTTACCCATGGAATTAGCTTTAATTCCTATTATTGAAAGTTCATTTAATCCTAAAGCAACTTCTCCAGCACAAGCTGCAGGTCTATGGCAAATCGTTCCTATCACTGCGCGCTCATATGGACTAAAACAAACACAATGGGTTGATGAGCGCAGGGATGTGGTTTCTTCAACTAAAGCAGCTTTTGATCTTCTCGAAAACTTAAATGTTATGTTTGGCCACGATTGGGAACTCACCCTTGCTGCCTATAACTGTGGGGAAGGCTGTGTTCAAAATGCTATCAAGAAAAACGAAGCTGCTGGGCTACCTACTGATTTTTGGTCACTCTCTTTACCGAAAGAAACCAAACAATATGTACCAAAAATCTTAGCACTTAGCCAAGTATTGAAAAATCCCGAAAAGTACCAAGTTAATTTACCAACAAGTAATAAAAATCGAGCACTCACGCAAATCGATGTTGGTCAACAAATCACGTTATCTCAAGCCGCTGAGTTGGCAGGGTTAACTGTTGAATCGGTAAAAACGTATAATTCTGGTTATACACGCGGCATAACATCGCCAAGTGGCCCTCATTATATTATGTTACCTACAGCAAAAGCTGAACAATTCAAAACATCACTCTCAGATGAAGATGTTTTAAACACGATTCGTTTAGCCGCACAACAAAATCAACAGATAAAAACAGCCCAACCCACTGCAATTTCTAGCGCGCGTCAAAATCGAGCTAAAATAGCTACATATAAAGTACGCAAAGGCGAATCTGTCGCAAGTATTGCAAAAAAATTCAATACTACCGCCAAGAATATTCAAAAGCTAAATGGGTTAAAAACTGCGAGTGTTATCAAGCCAGGACAAGTATTAAAAGTTACGAGCTCAGTGCCTGCTGCAAGTAGCCGTAAGGTGAAAACCTATAAAGTAAGAAAAGGCGACTCCTATTATAGTATTGCGAAACGTCATGGCATAAAGCTCAATGATTTAATGACTTGGAATTCAGGTGTTAAAATGGCCGACCTGAAACCAGGGGTAACCTTAAACCTCTATCTTTAAGTTAGTCTCATCAAAAAAGCTTTTGTCTATTTAAGGCAAAAGCTTTTTTATTTTTAATTCTCTTATTAGTAAAAATAAATTATTTGAATGAATTAAATAGGAAAATAATTTTTATAACATCTTTTGTATAAACACTTCATATTCACTGTACTAAAATAACCGATGGTTAAACTATAATTTAAATACTTCATAAAATTGAGTTTAAGCAGAACATACGCGACTCAGCCCCCAACAACTTGCTAATAAACTAGAAAAAAGTAGTTTATTGCTGGTGACATATGTGATAATAATGCTATTATTATATCGCGGCTAGTTTAGTCCGAGCTGCCAGTCCGTATTCGAATATCGCTTATGTATTATATTAATAATCTTCGAAAGTTTAACGAACTAGCAATAATCTTATATTTTTCAATATATTAACATGCAACCTTTTATATTGAACATAGGTGCTTTAATTAGTTAACATGACATTATTGATAAAAAATACACACAGCAAAAGTCAGATTCGCCTGCGGAGGTGATTATGGATGAATACTCACCCAAAAGACACGATATAGCAGAACTAAAATACTTATGTAATAGCCTCAATAGAGACGCTATTTTAAGCTTACAAAAAACAAATACACACTGGATTAATGATTTAAGCTCCCCGCAAAGCGCAGCCTTGAATGAACTCATTGAACATATCGCTGCATTTGTATGGCGGTTTAAGATCAAATATCCAAAAGAAAATCTTGTTATATCACTTATCGAAGAGTATCTCGATGAGACCTATGATTTATTCGGCAGCCCAGTCATCACGCTCAGTGAAATTATAGACTGGGAAGCAATGAATCAGAGTCTTGTCACTGTGTTGGATGATGACCTAAAATGTCTAACCAGCAAAACCTAAAGATATTATTTATCTTTAGTTCAACTACAAAACCGTATATCAATAAGTAATTTTGCACAAAAGAAAGGGTATTATGACCAAATCTGATTATCTGATGCGTTTAAGAAAATGCACAACAATTGAAACTCTTGAGCGTGTCATTGAAAAAAATAAGTATGAATTATCTGATGATGAGCTAGAGCTATTCTATTCAGCTGCAGATCACCGCTTAGCTGAGCTCACAATGAATAAGCTTTATGATAAAATTCCAGCTTCTGTTTGGAAATTTGTTAGGTAATATCTTATTAACACGCACAGATAGTGAATGGTTGTAGCCGGTAAATCCCCTTATCGGCTGGACGCAATGTAATTATCGTTTTATTATTGGCACTATAATTATGCTAATGGAAATTTATTGCTTTTAATTTTAGCATATCAATTTTTCTTATTATAATAGTCAACAATTAATGTTGTATTCTTAACCTTTCTTTTTTTAACTTTAGAATTTATTTGAGATTTAGAATTTAATTAACAATTATAAAATATAATTAAATAACATACTTATAATAAATTAGAATATATAGATGAGAGGAAAGGCAAAAGATGCTGAGTTGGGTGGGAGCCCTGCCAGCGACATCCCGGCACACACGACCCCTGCTATGGCTGCTTCCTTCCGGACCTGACCAAGTTAACAAGTTAGCGTTGCGGGAGAACCAACAGAGCCCCCATTGAATGCTTCTTTCAAAGCAGGGGCATTATGCTTGATAGTCGTTGAAATAGCAAGAAACCCCTGACCAAGTGACTATTTATTACACAAGTACATATAAGAATAGCGACTCAACTAAAAAGTCACTTATTGACTAATTCGCAGGTACCATCAACAATTCAACATTTTTTGTGACACCATTATTGATAACCTCTACAACGCTATCACTAATGTATAAAAGTTTCCCATTCGCGTTCACGGTTGCATTAACAACTAGCGAGCCTTCCTGCCTAACTTCATTTTTTTGGTAAGTTAGTTCAAAAGGAATGGTTGGGCGATTATTCACTGAATTGTAATATTTTTGAGATAATATTAGTGCGGGTAAGTCCGCAACCGTTGTATCCGCCAAAGTAATTGTAACAACCGCGTCTTCAGGTAAAACAGTATCCTGTAAAATCACCACACGCCCCTCGATTTTCCCTGAATCGACCGTCTGGTTATTATTACTATTTTGAGCATTAAGTGCTTTTTCGCTGGGCTTGGTGCTATTCCCTTCACAGCTAACCAACGTTAAAAGCACTAATAAGCTAACAATGTAGCGAAAAAACTTCATAGTTATTACCTATAACACAATGTTTAATAAAACATTTTTAAATAGTCGGAATAGACAAATCATTTTCTGACGAGGGAATGATAAAAAGTATAACTAATATTGGTAGAATAATACATTTATATTTCCAAATGTAACAATACGTAACCCCAATTTATTCGATAGTAATTAATCTACCTATTCAGGGTAAATAATGGGAAAATACCAGTATCTCATTTACGTATAACAGAACTAAGATGACTATGAGCCCAGAATTACAGAATTTAATTAGCCTAATTGAACTCGAAAAAATTGAAGAAGGTATTTTTCGAGGACAAAGTGAAGACCTTGGTTTACCTCAAGTTTTTGGTGGACAAGTTGTTGGACAAGCCATGTATGCAGCGAAGCAAACCATACCTGAAGAAAGAGCAATTAATTCTTTTCATAGTTATTTTTTACGCCCTGGCGATAGCTCACGCCCTATTATTTATGACGTCGAAATTTTACGCGATGGCGGAAGCTTTAGCGCACGCCGAGTAAGTGCCATTCAAAATGGCAAACCTATCTTCTTTATGACTGCATCATTTCAATCGCAAGAAGAAGGTTATAGCCATCAAAACTTAATGCCAGATGTACCACCACCTACAAAATTAATTTCTCAAGATGATATTGTTCAAAGTTTGGCTGATAAATTACCGGAAGCAGTTAAAAAATATGCTCTTCGGCCAACCCCTTTTGAATTTCGTCCCGTTGAATTTTACAGCCCATTCGATGCCGCACCTCAAGAACCATTTCGTTATATTTGGTTCAAAGCGAAAGGGCAACTGCCTGATATACCTTCACTACACCACTATTTATTAGGTTATGCCTCTGATTACAATTTCCTTCCTGCCGCATTACAGCCGCATGGTAGGGGATTTATGGAACGCGACTTACAGGTTGCAACTATTGACCATTCAATGTGGTTCCATCGCCCATTTAAAATTGATGATTGGTTACTGTACGCTGTAGAAAGCCCTTCAGCATCAGGAGGGAGGGGTTTCGTGAAAGGACAAATCTATAATTTACAAGGTGATCTTGTTGCAACTGCAGTTCAAGAAGGCGTAATTCGCCAACGACAATCCCGTAAATAGCCGACATTTAAAGTAAGTGATTACTTACTTAGAGAAATAAATTAGTCAGTTTAAAAAGGTAATGGCAGCCAGCAATAAGCTGCCATTATCAATTTACATAAAACACAGTATTATCCTGTAATTATCTTTACATGAAGGTTAATTGTAGGCACTCTCACCATGAGAAGTGATATCTAAGCCTTCCCTTTCTTTTTCAACATTAATTCGTAAGCCTGATGTTTTCGCTGCGATTTTAAATGCGATATAAGCAACAATTGCAGTCCAAACAACACAAACTAGGATGCTAACGGCTTGAATTCCTACTTGTTTCATCATCGTAATACCTTCCACATAGCCACTTCCTCCTAATGCAGTTGAGGTAAATACCCCCGTGAGTAAACAACCTAAAATGCCACAGACTCCGTGAACGCCAAAAACATCGCAAACATCATCAACTTTTAACCGACGTTTTAAAATTACTACCCCCCATAAACCCGCCAACCCAGAAAGTAGCCCAATAATTAATGCCCCGCCAACACCCACAGTACCCGCTGCAGGTGTAACACCAACCAACCCAGCCAAACATCCAGAGCAAGCCCCTAATAATGAAGGTTTCTCCCTGAAAAGCCATTCCGCTAAAGTCCACGATAAGATAGCACCAGCTGCAGCTGCGATAGTGTTCACAAACGCCAGTGCAGCGATACTATTTGCACTTCCGGCCGAACCTGCATTGAAACCAAACCAGCCAATGAATAATATAGACGTTCCCATAAATACCATAGGTAGGTTATGAGGTTTAATGGCTTCTTTCCCTAAGCCGGTACGATGCCCCAGTAAGTAAGCACCAACTAAGCCTGCAACAGCCGCATTAATATGAACAACCGTACCTCCAGCAAAATCTAATGCGCCATCTTGCGATAAAATACCGCCTCCCCACACCATATGTGCCATTGGCAAATAAGCAAATGTAGTCCAAATAAGGGTAAAAATTAAAATTGCAGAAAATTTAATTCGCTCCCCTAATGCACCAATCACTAATGCAACCGTTAAGCATGCAAATGCACCTTGAAACACGACGTGAATAAATTGAGGGATCGGCCCAGATAAGCTTTCCACAGTAATATCTTTCAACATAATCTGGCTAAAACCACCGATAAAATCATTTCCCTCACTAAAAGCTAAACTGTATCCATAAACAATCCAAATAACAGACACCAAAGCAAAAATAACGGTAGTTTGAGCCATCAAAGAAAGAACATTTTTACTTCTTAGTAACCCGCCATAAAATAATGCGATACCTGGTAGTATCATAAAAATAACTAAAGCAGTCGCTATCATCATGAATGCGTTATCCGCTTTATCCAGAGTTTCCTCTGCAGCAAACACAGTTATTGGAAAACCACCCATTAATAACAATAAGAATAAGTATTGGAACCCTTTGCGCATAGTTGTTCTCCTACAGTGCTTCGTCTTGTTTTTCACCTGTACGAATACGTACCGCTTGCTCTAATGACAAAATAAATATTTTTCCATCCCCAACTTGGCCCGTATAAGCTTTTTTTTCAATTGTTTCAATTACCTGCTCCACCAACTCATCAGAAACAGCTATTTCCATACGTACTTTAGGTAAAAAATCGACAGTATATTCAGCACCTCTGTACAATTCGGCATGTCCTTTTTGCCTCCCAAAGCCTCGAACTTCAGTAATGGTAAGCCCTTGAACTCCAATATCTGATAACGCTTCTCGGACTTCATCTAATTTGAATGGCTTAATGATCGCGATGATATATTTCATGTTCACTCCTATAAGTCAGGTGAATAAACTGCTCAATACTTTGAACAGCACTGACGTTATAGCAAACCGTGTGCCAAAATATATTTATTCATATAATTCAATATGAAAGGACAAAATAAAAAACCACTCGGATGAGTGGCTTTAGGGGGTGCATTATAAGAGTGCAGAATAATTAACTAGGTATAGCCTCAACTTTAGCATCACTATGGGCATTCAATGATTCCCCAACTTGTTGCAACTGGTACATTTGATAATAGCGTCCTTTTTGTTGCAAAAGCTGTGAATGTTTGCCTTGCTCAACAATTGCACCACGATGTAACACAACGACCTGATCAGCATCGACGATCGTCGATAAACGGTGAGCTATCACCACTAACGTAGTATGTTGGCGGATCACACGTAATGCTTTTTGTATCGCTTGCTCTGTTCCTGAGTCAATATTCGCGGTTGCTTCATCCAAAATTAAAATTTTAGGTGTCACCACAAGTACTCGGGCCATCGCTAGTAATTGCCTTTGCCCAACAGATAACGTATTTCCTTGTTCACCGAGCACGGTATCTAACCCATCAGGTAACCCACGAACCAATTCCGCAAGCTGAACAGTTTCAAGAACTTCCCAGACTTTATCTTGGCTAATTTCACGTCCTAATGCGACGTTATCAAAAAAAGAAGCAGCGAGAACAACAGGGTCTTGTTGCACCATTGCAATACCATTACGTAATACTTGATGAGATAGTGAACTTAAATGACGTCCATCAAGTAAAATATCCCCTTCTTGCCATGGGTAATATCCCATAATTAAATTTGCAATGGTACTTTTACCACTTCCTGTATGGCCGACCAATGCAATAAAATTATTATCAGGCACTTGTAAATTAATATCTTTAAGCACAATGTTGTTATCACGATAGGCAAAGGATAAATGGTTAATTGAGATTGAACCACCTTGTAACGGCTCCATACTTTCGCCATAGCCTTGTTGCGGGCTATCCATTAATTCAAAAACACGCTCACCAGAAACAACGGCTTGCTGCAACATTGACTGCTGAGAAGTTAATTCAATGAGCGGTTCATTCAAGCGGCCTAAATAATTAATAAAAGCATATAAAACACCAACACCAATAGTGGTCGTTCCTTCGAATCCAAATAGCAATAGTAAGCCACATAATACTGAAGCAGAAAGTAAGCTCAGCAATGGCCTTAACAATAAGCCATCAAGTTTTAATGCTTTCATTCTTGCAAAATAATGGTCTTGGCTAATACTTTGCATTTTTTCGCCAAACCTAGCTTGCTGGATAAATTGCTGAATAACCGTCATGCCATTAATAACTTCATTAAAACCGTTATTAATATCAGCAAGATAAGATCTTACACGACGTACAATCGGTGTGCTTAAGCGCTGATAAACAAGCATTACCACAAATACGGCAGGAAAAATCATCACTGCAATTGATGCCATACGCCATTCCAATGAAAACATGGCAACCAGCATGGCACAGATCAGCGCTAAGCTACGAAAAACGGTTGGTACAACCATTACAAATAGATCTTTAATAACTTCAGTATCATTTGTAACTCGTGAAATTAACTGACCAACTGGCTGTTTATCAAATGCACTTAGAGGCTGCCTAAGAGCGGCATTCATCACATCTGTTCGCAATGTTTGCACTACCCCCACAGAAGCTTTATTAAATAAAATAATTTGATAGTAATGTAATAGTGCAGCAATAACTTGGAGCAATATAAACCCAACAGCCATATATAAAGCCAGTGGCATGATAATTTGTTTTTTCGCTATCATGTTATCAATAAAATAACTGATTAGCAGAGGCCCACTAACTTCTGCAATAGCAGCTAACCATAGCATTGCAATGGCAATGCCCATGGTTCCTTGGTACGCTTTTCCGTAAGCAAGTAAACGCTTAAGTGCTGGCCATAGTGGTTTCTTTTGGCTCATAGATCACCATCCAAAGCTGCCTCAATCTGTTGATACTGATACATATCTTTATACCAACCCGATTGCTCAATAAGCACATCATGTCTACCTCGACTAACAATAGCACCTTGAGATAGCACAAGAATGTTGTCCGCCTCTACCAATGCAGATAGACGATGGGCACTGATGATCATGGTTTTACCTTGCCGCCAATGACTTAAATTTTGTAAAATTGTAAACTCAGTCTGCCCATCAACGGCAGAAAGTGCGTCATCCAACACCAAAATTTCCGCATTCTGCAAGATAGCCCTTGCGATAGAAATTCGTTGTTTCTGTCCGCCTGATAACATGACGCCACGCTCACCAACCTGAGTAGAATAGCCTTCAGGTAAACGTAAAATATCATCATGTACACAAGCGATAGACGCAGCCTGTTCAATTTCTTCTTGAGTGGCGTCAGGCCGCCCAAGCGCGATATTCCCTGCGACTGTATCTGAAAACAGAAATGGAGACTGATTTACGATAGATAACCGAGTACGCCATTCATCTAAACGAATTTCGGGTAGCGGCAAACCTTGATAGCAAATAACCCCCTCCGTAATATCAAACTGACGTTGTAATAACGTCAACAATGTTGATTTTCCAGATCCTGTTGGCCCACATATCCCTAAAAATTGCCCAGGTTTTAGGTCAAACTTAATATCATGCAATGCTGTTCTCGTGGTTTCTGGATAACAAAAGTTGATGATATTCACATTCAAATTTCCCTTTTCAGGCTGTAATGAATGCGAACCATCCTGAATAACTAACGGTTCATTGAGCAAACTTAGAATACGGCTATAAGCCGCACTACCTCGTTCAACGATATTAAACATCCATGCGAGAGCTAACATCGGCCAAATCATTAACCCTAGATACATCACAAAACTCGTTAATTCGCCTAGCGTCAATGTGTCGTTTAATACCATCCAGCTTCCCCCTGCAATAGCGAGTAAATTGGCCATACCAATCGCCATAAAAATAGTGGGGTCAAAACGCGCATCAACTTTAGCAACGTGCATATTGCGACGCCCTGCCTCAGTAGCTACCTGTTCAAATTGATTTGATTGATGATCTTCGAGGCCAAAAGCTTTAATCATACGAATACTTGTTAAGCTTTCTTGTGCATGATTATTTAAAGACGAAAATGCCCCTTGGGCATGCTTGAAACGCTGATGAAGCTGATCCCCATAACGTTTAATGATTAATGCCATAATTGGCATTGGAATAAGTGCAAGTAAAGTAAGCTGCCAACTAATTTCAACGCTCATCATGATGAGCACCGCACACCCCATCACTAATGAGTCAACTAATGTTAAAACCCCTTCACCTGCAGCAAACACAACTCGGTCAACATCATTCGTTGTACGTGCAATTAAATCGCCCGTTCGGTACCTAAGGTAAAATGCTTGGTTTTGCAGACTTAGTTGCTGATAAAATTTTTGTCGTAGTTGTACGGCTAACTTATAAGAAGCACCAAATAACCATAAACGCCAGACATAGCGCAAACCATACACAACCAATGCAATCAACAGCATGACTAAAACATAAGTGATCAATTGCTTTGTCGACATTGCCCCTTTACTAATTCCATCAACAACAACACCAACAATGCGTGGGGGAACTAATTGTAAGATAGCAATGATAATTAAAAAGCAAACAGCGCCGAGATAGCGCCGCCATTCACTCAAAAAATACCAACTTAGTTGTGAAAATAATCGCACGTAATACTGCCTTGAATATATTGATTTATTGGTGCCTAAGAATGAGAGCCCGTAATTATCTAAGTTATTACAGGGTTAATCAGGAATAGGCAATACTGTCGTATACTTGATTTTTTCCATTGCAAAGCTTGAAGTTACATCGATTAAACCATGAACACCATTAACTAACTTTTTATAAAATAAGTCATATGATTTCATATCATGTACTTCTACTTGCATAAGATAATCATACTCCCCAGCCATACGATAAAACATCAGAACTTCAGGAAGTTGACTAACAAAAGAAACAAATTGCTCATACCACTCACTATTATGATGCTGTGTTTTAATTGTCACAATCACCGTTAAACCTAAACCTAACTTCTCACCGTCGAGTAAAGTGACTCGCCCTCGAATATAACCTTCATCTTCAAGCCTTTTTAACCTTTTCCAGCACGGAGTAGATGTTAAATTAACAGCTTCAGCAAGGGTATTTAAGGATAGGCTGCTGTCATTTTGCAATAAACAAAGCAGTTTTTTGTCTATTTTATCTAACATGGTTGCTCTCTTGACTTGGGTGTAAGTGCTTTTATCATTATTTTATTAGCCGTATAACTATATTATGCAATAATTGAACAATTAAAAAACAATAAAAATGTCACCAAATGCCATGATTATAGAATATTTTTATACAAATGACCAAATCGACATATAAATAGTACTTCAATCAAACTAATTTGATAAAAATAGAACTATGAATTACATCCCAGTATCGCTAACATGCTTTACTCTCTTCCCATCACATTTTAACAATGATATATCACCAAGGAGTACCTATGAAACGCGCAGTTGTGGTTTTTAGCGGAGGCCAAGACTCAACAACCTGTCTTATTCAAGCTTTGCAAAACTATGATGAAGTTCATTGTGTTACTTTCGATTACGGCCAGCGCCACCGTTTTGAAATCGAAGTCGCACAGAAATTGAGCGTGTCTTTAGGTGCTACAGCACATAAAGTGTTAGATGTCACATTACTCAATGAATTAGCAATCAGCAGCTTAACTCGAGATAACATCCCAGTTCCTGATTTTGCAGAAAGCGAGTCCAGTACTTTACCCAGCACTTTTGTTCCTGGACGCAACATTTTATTCCTCACATTAGCCGCAATTTATGCCTACCAAGTACAGGCAGAAGCAGTGATAACCGGTGTTTGTGAAACTGATTTTTCAGGTTACCCAGATTGCCGAGATGAATTTGTCAAAGCCCTTAATCATGCTGTAGACCTCGGTCTTGCCAAAAATATTCGCTTTGAAACCCCGTTAATGTGGTTGAATAAAGCCCAAACATGGGCTCTTGCCGACAGTTATGGCCACCTTGAAACCATCAGACAACAAACACTGACTTGTTATAATGGTATTCAAGGTGATGGCTGCGGTGAATGTGCTGCCTGCCATTTAAGGAGCAAGGGCTTAAATGAATATTTAAATGATAAAGAAGCCATCATGCTCTCATTAAAACAAAAACCATAATGAATTAGTCAAACACACAGCCTACCATTAGCTTATTCGTAATATTCAAGCTAAGTAGGCTAGTTTTGAATAAAATCTTCAGAGCTCACCTTGAATGACTCTAACTTCTCACGCAGCTGTTCATCGATGACAATCGCTTTATTTTCTATATTATCAATAAAAACAAATGTCACATATGCATCTGAAACAACCTCTTGGATTCCTGCTTTAGTGCGAATTATTTGTTGGTAACATACTGCGCTTTTACTGCCTATTTTGTCCATACGGGTCACCACAGTCAGCTCATCACCGAGTAAAACGCCTTGGATATAATTTACATTAATATTCACTGCAGCCATTGTTAAATTGTTTTTTATGGCCCAACTAATAAAATTGCGTTTGTTCATCCACTCCCAACGGTCTGCTTCATAGAATTCTAAATAGCGTGCATTATTAACATGCTGAAAAACATCTATATGATAACCATGAACTTTAATGTGTGTTGTCATAACTACTCCGACCAGTTTATTTTTTAATAACATAAAAATAACAAATGTACGGAAAATGTGCTGAATGATTATCAATAATAAGACTTAGCTCGCAAATTATTTACAAAAGGCTTAGTTTTCTGATTAATTATCAACCTTTCAATATATTCCCCCATACTCTGTACGGGGGGATTTAGTTACAAAGTTAACTTATTTTTATTCTTTTCTAAAAATGCAGGACCTATCCCCTGAACTTCTAAAATATTTTCAATGGAATTAAAAGCACCATACTTTTGCCTATATTCAACGATGGCTTTAGCTTTCTGCCGACCTATACCTGTAAGTTTTTCGGCAAGTTCCTCTTCACCCGCTAAGTTAATATTTACTTTATCAGACTGATCATGATTAGTTGATGGTGAGTTATTACTTACTTGTTTTTCTTGAATGACAGCCGCAGTGGTTTTTTCTGGCTCAATTTTCTTAGCCAAAGAAAAAGAAGAAAATGAGCATAATAAAGAAAGGAGCAGAACAATACCTAATCTGCATTTATTGACTGAATTCCATAACATATTTGTTCTCCTGTGTATGTTGAGACACAAGGATGCCATAGAAAAATATGGAACTCTTTTCAATAAAATTAAAAATACGAAAGGCCACCCAAAGGTGGCCTTCTGTTCATAACGTTGCAATTTTACTTGCGAAGCTGCTCGCAATTATTCAATATTCAGCACTTCAATTTTTGCATTTTCACGCAAGTTAAGCATCAAAGCTTCGTTAACCGCAGAACTCATAGCACCTTGGTATTCACGAGTTAGTTGTTTTAACTCGTCATCTGTTGGTTGGCCTAATGTGACTTTATCTAGCTGAATAACCACATAGTTATCAGACTCGTCACGCGCAAGTGCGTAGCTTGGTTTACCATCAACAGGTTGTGGCATTTCCATTGTCGCATTGATAACCGCTGTTTGTGGCATTAAACGAGAAACGGTTTGAGTATCAGAGAATTTAACACCCGTAGCATTCAGAGCTTCAGCCCCTTTACCCGCTTTTAACTCAGTAAGTAATTTATCGCCCGTAGCTTTCAACTCTGCTTCGGCTTTTTGGCGTTTAACCAGTGTTTCAATTTCTGACTTAACCTGTTCAAAAGGTTCAACACTTTCAGGTTTGTACTCTGTAACACGCACAACAAATGCACGGTCACCTTCCACGTTAATAACGTCTGAGTTGATTCCTTTAGAACCATTTTTATCCACTAAACGGTCGCTAAATACTTCACTGACCACTTTAGGGAAATTAAGTGCAGCAGGTGGGTTTGTTCTATCAAACCAATCCGTTGTCACAGCTTTCAAACCAGATACAGATTCAACTGAGACTAATGATTCCATATCACTAGTAGCCGCTTCACTGACTTTTTGCTGTAAATCATAGAATTGCTTAATGTTTTTATCTTGAAGTAAGCTAGTTTTAATACTTTCTTCAACTTGCTCAAACGGTTTAATCGATTCTGGCTTAATATCATCTAAACGAAAAATAACATAGCTATTTTGTGATTTAACAGGTGCCGAAAGTTGCCCTTTTTCTGTTAATTTAGCATCCACAATCTCGCTTGGCGTTGATGCAGCTTCCATCCAGCCAATCAAGCCTTTTTGCCCTGCACTGAATTTATCCGTTGATTTTTCAGCGGCTAACGTTGCAAAATCTGCACCTTGTTTTAATTCACTCAGAATATCATTCGCTTCTTTTTCAGAAGCCACCTGAATCATACTGTACTGCTTTTGCTCTGCCTGAGTATAATTTTTCAGGTTTTGCTCATAATAGGTTTTTACTTCTTCATCAGACACTGTCGCTGGTGCCATCGACGCTGCATCCATTTCAACATAGCTTACTTGCACTTTCTCAGGTGAGATAAAGCTATTTTGGTTAGCATCATAATAAGCTTTTAATTCTTCTTCAGAGGCTGTTTGTTTTGCTTGAACCTCTGTTAAATCTAAAGTTGCAGTGCGAATTTCACGCTCTTGCATAAATAATTCAGCATACGCTTTGACTTCAGATGGTAAAGCGAAATCGGTTCCAGTAAAGGTTTTGGCTAGCTGAGCACGTGTAAGATCTTGGCGAATTTGAGCCGCAAGGCTATCTGCATTAATGTTGTTACGACTTAAGATCTCACGATATTTTTCGCTATCAAACCGGCCATCTGTTTGAAAAACAGGCATTGAGAAAATATATTGCTCAATTTGCTGATCGCTTGCTGAGAGTTGTAGTTCATTAGCATACTGATTAATCAATTCATTGTTAATCAAGTTATCAAGAGCTTGGCGGCGCAGTAAATTCATGCTTTCTTCATTACTAGCGACTTCTGAAAATTTATCCCCCAGATACTCTTGTAATGATTGGCGCTCTTGTTGAAAAGCTTGCTGTAGCTGCTCTCGGCTTATTGACTGCCCGTTAACTTCAGCGGCATTATTTGCACTGTTGCCACCAAGGCCACCCATCATAACGCCACCCAACACGAATGAAAGGATAATCAGCGCCAGTATTATTTTGAGCAAAGGACTATTCGCCTTTGTGCGTAAATTTTCCATCATAAAAAGGCTTAACTCCGCTTTGTTGAATTCAATTTCCTGATAATACGCTAATCTTAACTCAGAAAGAAAAAAAAGCGCACCATTTCAATGGTGCGCTTATATATTAGCTGATTAAAGACATTCCGTCAGTTTGAGTTTTCGCAAAAATACGAGAAAGACAAACTTAAATACCTAATTAGCTATTTACAGCGTCTTTAAGACCCTTGCCTGGACGGAAAGCAGGAACTTTTGCCGCAGCTATTTTAATTTCTTTACCCGTTTGAGGGTTACGGCCTGTACGTGCTGCACGCTCACGAACAGAGAAAGTCCCAAAGCCAACTAGAGCAACATCGTCCCCTTTACTCAAAGAACCCGTTACAGTAGCAACGAACGCGTCAACAACACGACCTGCTGCAGCTTTAGAAATATTCGCATCAGAAGCGATTTGATCAATCAGTTGAGCTTTATTCACTCTTATCATCCCCATATTAGTTGGACTATAAATCTCTTAATTAACTATAGCAGTTATTAGTATAGTTAATTAATGATGCAGCCGTTATATCAATCCTGATTACCAATGGCAAGAGAACAGATTGCATACAAACAATTATCAGAATCATCGTTAAATTAGCGATGAAAAAAAAGGCTGACAAGCCCTAAATTAGCTGTCAGCCTTAATTTTATACAAACTTCTTGATTCAGCTCACTCTTTTAGCTTTCTTTTTAACTACTTCAGCGCCAAAAGGAGGATTAACTAAAGCCAAAGATAAGACTTCTTCAATCGTTTTCACAGGGTGAATTTCAAGATCTGCGATCACATTTTGAGGAATTTCTTCTAAATCACGTTCGTTTTCTTTAGGAATTAATACTGTTTTAATCCCTCCACGGTGTGCCGCCAATAATTTCTCTTTTAAGCCACCAATTGGGAAAACTAACCCTCTTAATGTAATTTCACCCGTCATAGCAACATCTGCTCTCACTGGATTACCCGTTAGGCAAGAAACTAATGCTGTAGACATCGCAATACCTGCACTTGGACCATCTTTTGGCGTTGCCCCTTCAGGTACGTGCACATGGATATCGCGTTTTTCATAAAAATCACCATTAATACCCAGTTTTTCCGCTCGAGCCCTAACAACCGTTAATGCAGTTTGAATAGACTCTTGCATCACTTCACCTAAAGAACCAGTATAAGTTAGTTTACCTTTACCGGGCACACAAGCAGTTTCAATAGTGAGTAAGTCACCACCAACTTCAGTCCAAGCAAGGCCTGTAACTTGCCCAACACGGTTTTCTGTGTCTGCTTGGCCGTAATCAAAACGACGAACGCCCAGGTAATCTTTCAGGTTGTCCGCATTGATTTCAATGTGCTTGAGCTTTTTGTCCATAAGTAGCGCTTTAACCGCTTTACGGCACAATTTAGAGATTTCACGCTCTAAACCACGAACTCCAGCTTCACGAGTGTAATAACGAATGATGCTCATTAAAGCACTATCATCGATAGTTAACTCATTCTTTTTCAACGCATTACGTTCAATCTGCTTAGACAGCAAATGTTTTTTCGCAATATTCAGTTTTTCATCTTCTGTATAACCAGAAAGACGAATCACTTCCATACGATCTAGCAATGGCGCAGGGATGTTCATTGAGTTCGATGTTGCAACGAACATCACATCAGATAAATCGTAATCCACTTCTAAGTAGTGGTCGTTAAAGGCAATATTTTGCTCTGGATCAAGCACCTCTAGCAACGCAGAGGCTGGGTCACCACGCATATCAGATGACATTTTGTCAATTTCATCCAGTAAAAATAGTGGGTTTTTGACGCCTACTTTTGCCATCTTTTGGATCAGCTTACCTGGCATTGAACCAATATAAGTACGACGGTGACCACGGATTTCAGCTTCATCGCGCACCCCACCTAATGCCATACGTGTATATTGGCGACCCGTAGCCTTAGCAATAGATTGCCCCAAAGAGGTTTTACCTACACCCGGAGGTCCAACCAAACAAAGGATTGGCCCTTTAATTTTACTGACGCGGCTTTGCACTGCCAGATACTCTAAAATACGGTCTTTCACACGCTCTAAACCGTAGTGATCGGTATCTAACACTTCTTGTGCTTTAACTAAGTCTTTTTTGACTTTGCTACGTTTATGCCATGGAACCTGCACCATCCAATCAATATAACTACGGACAACAGTAGCTTCTGCTGACATCGGAGACATCATTTTCAGCTTCTGCAATTCTGCTTCGGCTTTTTCTTGTGCCTCTTTTGGCATTTTCGCTTCTTCGATTTTACGTTTTAGCGATTCATATTCGTCTGGCGCATCATCCATTTCACCCAGCTCTTTCTGAATAGCTTTCATTTGCTCATTCAGATAATACTCGCGCTGGCTTTTTTCCATCTGTTTTTTAACACGGTTGCGGATGCGTTTTTCCACTTGCAGCAACTCAGTTTCTGACTCCATCATGGCCATCAAAAACTCTACGCGTTCAGCAATATTTGCCATTTCTAAAACGCGTTGTTTATCTGCTAATTTTAATGGCATATGAGAGGCAATGGTATCTGCCAGTTTATCTAGCTGATCTTGTTCAATTGCATGTAACGCAGTTAGTACTTCAGGTGGAATCTTTTTATTCAGTTTTATATAGCTTTCAAACTGACTAACAATAGTGCGATACAATACTTCGTTTTCTTTTTCATCAAGGACATCTGATGATTGAGAACCCGCTAACGTTTCATCATACGCTGCGTGTTCAGATTCATTATTTTGCTCTGTTGCCAAATACTCTGCTTGCGCTAAGAAATATTCGCCATTATCTGTCAAACTGGTAATACGTGCGCGTCGTAGGCCTTCAACAAGGACTTTAACGGTACCATCAGGCAGTTTTAACATCTGAATAACGGATGCGACTGTACCGACAGCAAATAAATCATTCACCCCTGGCTCATCAGTCGAGGCTTCTTTTTGCGCAACCAGCATTACCTGCTTGTCATGATCCATCGCTGCTTCCAGACTGTGAATGGATTTTTCACGTCCAACAAACAGTGGGATCACCATATGTGGGTATACCACTACATCACGCAGAGGCAATACTGGTATTTCAATGCGTTCGGAACGCTCAGGATTCATAAAGCTCTCTCTTCGTTTAGCTCACGCTAGTTTAAGGGTTTCTGTCTCTTGCTTTAAAATTGCTTTCTAAAACAAGGAAACCACACCTCAGAATATAAACTATATGGGGACAAGATTTTAGCATTCAATGGCTAGTTGAACATAAAAAACAAAATGAGGGAAACCCCTCATTTCGTTTGATTAACTATTGAACGTTTTATATGGGATTAGTTATCGCCGGAAGCTTGAGCATCAGGTTTGCTATATATCAATAGCGGCTCTGATTGCTCATTAATGACGTTTTCATCAACGACAACTTTTTCAACATTACTCATTGAAGGAAGGTCATACATCGTATTTAACAATGCAGCTTCAACAATAGAACGTAAACCACGAGCTCCGGTTTTACGTGCCATGGCTTTCTTAGCGATGGCTTTTAATGCTTCCTCACGGAACTCAAGTTCTGTATTTTCAAGACTAAATAAAGCTTGGTATTGCTTAGTTAATGCATTTTTAGGCTCTTTCAGAATCTGAATTAATGCTTCTTCACTTAATTCAGTTAATGTTGCAACAACAGGCAAACGGCCAATAAACTCAGGGATTAAACCAAATTTAATTAAATCTTCTGGTTCTGCCTGCGTTAATAGTTCGCCTTCCGTTGCTTTATCTGATTCACCTTTCACTTCTGCAGCAAAACCGATACCTGAACGGGTATTTAAACGCTGACCGATCACTTTATCGAGTCCTGCAAATGCCCCGCCACAAATGAAGAGGATCTTTGAGGTATCAACCTGCAAAAATTCTTGCTGAGGGTGTTTACGTCCCCCTTGTGGTGGTACTGCCGCAACAGTTCCTTCAATTAGTTTTAGAAGCGCTTGTTGCACTCCCTCACCGGAAACGTCACGGGTAATTGATGGGTTATCTGATTTACGTGAAATTTTATCAATTTCATCAATGTATACGATACCACGTTGCGCTTTTTCAACATCGTAATCGCATTTTTGCAGTAATTTTTGAATAATATTTTCAACGTCTTCGCCAACATAACCAGCTTCAGTTAATGTCGTTGCATCAGCCATTGTAAATGGTACATCCAAATAACGCGCTAAAGTTTCAGCTAAAAGTGTTTTACCACTACCTGTTGGGCCAATTAGCAAAATATTACTTTTACCTAATTCAACACCATCACTGGTTTTATCACCATTACGTAAGCGCTTGTAATGGTTATATACCGCAACAGCTAAAACTTTTTTCGCTTTTTCTTGACCGATCACATAGTCGTCAAGATGCTGCCGAATTTCATGTGGTGTAGGCAGTTCACTACGCTCACGATGCGGCGTAAGTTCTTTGATTTCTTCACGGATGATATCGAGACATAAATCTACGCATTCATCACAAATATAGACTGACGGACCGGCAATCAGCTTACGTACTTCATGCTGACTTTTTCCGCAGAAAGAGCAGTAAAGCAGTTTTCCTGTCCCCTCTTTGCGTTTATCTGTCATCAGTTGACCTCACTTTTATCCATATTGTTTTGTTTTCGTTGATTAAAAAACAAAACAACAATTTTCTTTAAAATAGTTTATGGTATGAACTAATTATACCAAAAGTTAACCCATTAACGGCTACTATAAATTTGGTCGACTAAACCATACTCTTTTGCTTCATTTGCAGATAAGAAACGGTCACGCTCTGTGTCTCGAGTAATTTCTTCAATGGATTTTCCCGTATGCAGAGCCATTAACTCGTTCATTCGAGATTTCACTTTAAGAATCTCTTGGGCATGGATTTCGATATCTGACGCTTGGCCTTGATAACCCCCTAACGGTTGGTGGATCATCACGCGTGAATTTGGTAAGCAGAAACGTTTACCTTTGGTACCCGCCGTCAATAAAAAAGCCCCCATGGAACAAGCTTGCCCCATACAGATAGTGCTTACATCAGGCTTGATAAACTGCATCGTATCGTAAATTGACATTCCTGCGGTAATAACACCACCTGGTGAATTAATATACAAATGAATGTCTTTTTCAGGGTTTTCTGCTTCAAGAAATAACATCTGAGCGACGATTAAATTCGCCATATGGTCTTCCACTTGACCGGTCAGGAAGATAATACGTTCTTTTAATAGACGTGAGTAAATATCATACGAGCGCTCACCACGAGAAGTTTGCTCTATGACCATAGGCACAAGGGCCATTTGAGATGCTAATTGTTCCTGACTGCCAAAATGTGACATCGAAATCTCCTATTAAAAACGTTCTGGTGCTTGCGCCTAATTTGCTGTCTGCCTGCTATTTTGAGCAGAGATCATGCCACAAACAACGGTTTTAAAAAATTCCTGTGTCTGCAGGCTCTTTCAATTCTCTTATTTTTCTAGTTTAGCTAATATTTAACCAAATAACTGCAGAAATAAGAAGAAAATGCAGCTAAGTATGCTGCAGTAAATAAGACGCTCTTTAAAAGAGTTTAACACAAGTCTATTGGGTTACATGGAATTATACCATTAGAAAACCATACTTGATTTCCAAGGGAAACAAAATAACTCAGTTGGTTAATATCACCGTTTTCGACAATGTTAAGCTATTCAAAATAGTTCAAATTGCAATTAAAGCCCCATTTAGACTACTTGAAGTATAGATAATATAATTAGGGTTTAAATGTGTTTTTCAAGGGTATCCTAATTAAATTCGCTAAAGTGATAATTTAAAGGCTTTAATTGACAAAAAACCCGTAGCAGTACACCACGGGTTTCATTATTTTATACAGCAAGAAAAAATTAACCTGCTTGAACTTGGTTCATCAGTTCAGTGAAGTTAGTTTCTTTTTCTGTCACTTTAGCAACTGCCAATACAGTTTCAACAGCTTGTTCTTCTAAAGCTAAATTACGAACGCTGTTCATCAGCTCTTCGTTTTTGCTGTAGTATTCGATAACTTCAGCTGGATCTTCATACGCAGAAGCCATTTCTTCGATCAGCGCTTTAACACGATCTTCGTCAGCTTTCAGTTCGTTTTTGTTGATCACTTCGCCTAACAGCAGACCAATCACTACGCGACGTTTTGCTTGTTCTTCAAACAGTTCACGAGGTAATTCCATCGCTTGTTTTTCGTCGCCACCAAAGCGTTGTGCCGCTTGACGACGCAGAACATCAATTTCACCATCAACAACTGCAGCTGGAACTTCGATGTCATTCGCTTTGATTAAGCCATCAAGAACTTGTGCTTTAACACGGTTACGCACGGCATTTTTCAGCTCACGTTCCATGTTTTTACGTACTTCTGCACGCAGGCCATCTAAAGAACCATCAGCGATACCAAAACGCTTGATGAATTCTTCAGTGAATTCAGGCAGTTCACGTTGTTCTACTTTCTTCAGAACGATAGCAAATTTCGCAGCTTTACCTTTCAGGTTTTCAGCATGGTAGTCTTCTGGGAAGTTAACTTCGATATCGAATTCTTCGCCCGCTTTATGACCAACAACACCTTCTTCGAAACCTGGGATCATACGACCTTCGCCCATAACGAGAGCGAAATCTTCTGCTTTGCCGCCTTCGAATTCTTCACCATCGATAGAACCGGTAAAGTTGATAGTGATGCGAGAGTCAGCTTCTGCTGCCGCTTCAACTTCTTTCCACTGCGCTTGTTGCTTACGCAGAGTTTCTAACATGTTTTCCAGATCTTCGTCTTTTACAGAAACGGCTGGTTTTTCAACTTCAATAGTTTCTAAACCTGCTAATTCGATTTCTGGGTAAACTTCGAATTCAACTGAATAAACAAAATCTTTACCATCTTCGAGTTGCTCAGGCTTGTAGCTAGGCGCACCCGCTGGATTGATTTTTTGTTCAATAATTGCATTGATGAAGTTACGTTGCATTACATCGCCCAGAACGTCTTGCATAACAGACGCGCCATAACGCTGTTTAACGATGTTCATTGGTACTTTTCCTTTACGGAAACCATCAACACGTACTTTTTTAGCAACACTAACTAATTCGCTATTAACTGCTTTTTCAATATCAGTGGCAGGAACGGTGATTGTTACACGACGCCCAAGGCCTTGAGTCGTTTCAACAGAAACTTGCATCTTCTTACCTCAAAATAAATCTTAGTGATCGGTCTACTCCAGAGTTATGCCATTAAATCATAATGGCTGTCTCCCTTCCAGAACCGGGGGCGTTACTTTCGTAACGGTCAATCCCTGATATCAGAAGCGTCCCGAAACCTTACTGAAAATTAGACGCAGCATTATACCGATGCATGCGCCCTGAGTCGAGAAAAGCTGAGAAAAGAAGCGTTTTTTCCTCATTATTTGTGACTTTTCTGACTAAATTTTTTGTTTTTTCACCCAAAATGAAGAAAAAACATTCACCAAGCTCATCATCGAGCATGGCTGATTATGTAAAGCATAGTCTCAGTGTATTAACTGAAACAAAAAATTACCGATTAACACCGCCAACACCACGACAAGCTGGTGATTTTAACGCGGTGTCAGCAAGCTCATTCCACTCTTGTTGTGTATATGTATGCAAAGCAAGGGCATGGATCCCTCCCGATAATTCGTCCGCTAAAATAGCATAAATTTCGCGGTGACGGGCAAGCATTCGTTTATTTTCAAATTTATCACTCACTAAAATAACTTTGAAATGGCTTTCAGACCCCGGTAACACATTGTGTTGGTGGCTTTCATTAATGACCTCCAAATGTGTAGGTTCAAAAGCAGCGTGTAACTTTTGGTTCACGAGAGATTGCATACTTTGAGCTGCATTAGCGACCATAAAATGCTCCTTAATTAAAAATTATGCTCAGAGGCAATTATTTTTATTGTACGCATTGATTATTGCTACCTTCTTATTATAGAAATATCCGATAATAACTTACCAATGGTATGATAGCGGCACATTGATGCGAATTTTTTCAAAAATTGTTGTCTAATAGTTCAGGATAAATAAGCCGCTAAGCTTTATATTGTACGACGGCTACCCGCACCATAACGAAACATTGTCAATTAGGAAAGATGAACTGGAAAAAATTATGTTAAGAAAACTGTGTTTTCCACTTTTAGGGTTATTTCTTCTTGCGGGCTGTGCAACCAGCAGCAATACATTATCACTTGAGCCTAAGATAGCTTTACCTGCAAAAAATCCCACATTGAATGCAACTTCAATTAGTGTCAGCAGTGTCGATAACCGTACGAATAAATCCTTAGCAGAAGTGAATCGTAATGGTAGTTTAGTTGTACTGAACCCTTCACGCGATCCTCGTTATCTGATGCAAGAAGCCGTCGAAAAGCAAATGGCTGCACGTGGGTTTATGGTGACATCACCGGCCAATGTGAATTTAGTCGTTCAATTGAATAAACTGGATACCAAAGTAAGTGAAGGCAGCCTGCGCCATAATATTACCGTAAACTCCAGTGTCAGTATTATTGCAACGGCTCCAAATGGCTCGACAAAAACGCGCTCATTTACCCGTAATTTTAATACACAAGAATTATTGGCTGCCAATAATGCCAAGATAGAAACGGCTATCAATAGCGCATTAACTGATTTAATTGCAGATATGGCAACAGACCAAGAAATCACCGATTTTATCAGACAAAATTCACGCTATTAATTGAGCAATCATTATCATTAAGTATTAAGCTACCTAAGCTCTCATTGATTGAGCTTGGGTAGCATAGCGCAGCCAATACCTCTGCAGCGCAATGTATTGCAGCAATATCACACTGGCTTAGAGGGAATAATGCCTCGTTTTACTCTACCGAATAACATCACTTTAATCCTTTTAGGCTTTGTTTCTGGTCTACCTTTAGCTTTAACTGCGGGTACATTACAAGCTTGGCTAACAGTTGAAAATGTCGATATTAAAACCATTGGTTTCTTTTCATTAGTCGGACAGGCTTATGTGTTGAAATTTCTTTGGTCTCCAATGATGGACCGCTATACCCCACCCTTTCTTGGTCGCCGAAGAGGATGGCTATTAACCACTCAAATTCTGTTGATTATCAGTATTGCCGCTATGGGCTTTATGAATCCGTCAGAACATTTGTGGTATCTAGCTGCGCTGGCGGTCACTGTTGCATTTTGTTCAGCCTCGCAAGACATTGTTTTTGATGCTTATAAAACCGACTTGCTGAGTGCAGAAGAACGTGGAATTGGTGCTGCAACCTCAGTTATGGGTTACCGGATCAGTATGTTAGTCTCCGGCGGGCTTGCACTTTGGTTAGCGGATAAGTTTTTAACGTGGAAACAACTTTATTTAGTCATGGCAGGGCTAATGATTATCGGTGTTATCGCTACATTACTTGCGAAAGAACCCGAAGAGAGTTGTGCCGCGCCAACGTCACTAAAAAAAGCGATTTACGAACCACTCGCTGAATTCTTTAGCCGGAACAATGCTTGGCTAATCTTACTACTGTTAGTTTTTTACAAACTTGGTGACGCCTTTGTTATGGCGCTCAACACCAATTTTCTATTAAATGCCCTTGGTTTTAGTTTAAGTGAAGTCGGTACTGTCAATAAAACTGTCGGTATGGCCGCAACCATTATTGGGGCGTTACTTGGTGGTTACTTAATGAAAAACATGAGCTTATTTAAAGCTCTGTTTATTTTTGGGCTTCTACAAGGTGGCTCTAATATAGGCTATTGGTTCTTAGCAATAACACCACCTCATATCTTAACCATGGGGTCGATTATATTTCTAGAAAATATCTTCTCTGGTATGGGAACCGCTGCTTTTGTCGCCCTATTAATGACACTATGTAATAAATCGTTATCCGCAACGCAATTTGCACTTCTTTCCGCTCTTTCGGCTGTTGGCCGTGTTTACATTGGCCCAATTGCGAGTATTTTCGTCAGTAATTATGGCTGGCCACTATTCTACCTTATTTCAATCGCAGTTGCGGTTCCGGGTGTTTTGCTTTTATTAGCTTGCCGGACATCCCTAATATACACACAATCAACAGGGTTATTTCAACGGCGCCAGCTGTTTGCAAAAGGCTATCGCATTGCCGTATATGCACTTATTACTGCCGTTAGCTTCCTTGCTATTTGGTTACTTTCATTACTTGTATTTTCATTTAGTGGTATGAAAGTTTATCTATTTACGACACAAATTGAATTTTGGCTGAGCTTACCTCACTACCAAAATCTTATTTTTAATACTGGCATTAGTATTGGAGCTATCAGCCTAGTTATTGGTGGTAGTTTAGACTTCCTCGCCGTTCGCAAGACAGTACAACAATAACCCTTTCTATACTTTTCTCATTTACCTCACAATTACCTAAATAAAGTTTATTTATTTAGGTAATTTGATCTTTTTTTATAAATTAGATCCAAATAACAAAACAAAGCGATAACATCTAAATATCGTGATTTAGATCACTTCATGCGTGTAAAATATTTCTTAATTACAACTTTCAAGTCTAATATATCACAAGTTACAAATTGGTTAGCTAAAATGTTAATAACTAACGCTTTACTAAACTTCATTAATCAATAAGTGAAAATAATCTATATATGAAAAAAATTATTTACATTGCCACCTTAATTTCTCTCGCAGGTACGGCATATTCTGACGATATTGTTGGCTATAAAAATGGCTTTGCTGATGTCAATGTAAACTATTTAGATTGGTCACATCATACTGAAAATAAAACAGAAAATACGACACGTAAAAAAGACTTTGCCTATATTGAACTTGAAGGAGGTGCCAATTTTAATTGGGGGGAGCTATATGGCTTTTTTGATCTCGAAAACCCATTCCACAGCCAACACACCGATTCAGGACGAAATAAACGTTATACCATTAAAACGACAGGCCGTTTTTATTTAGGTGATACTGGTTTCAACCTATATGGCCACGTTTATGGCACTTGGTCATTACCTGGTGCCAAATATGGTGGTAATTTCCACGATGTGAACACTTTATATGGTATTGGCTATAACACGACATTCGGTGACTTATGGTTTAAACCTTTTATTGCTCTTAATTACACCGACCAAACATTCTATTCAGGTAATAATGGATATGTCGCAGGTTGGGTAGCCGGTTATAATTTCAACGTATTTGACGAAAATTTCATGATAACGAACTGGCATGAAATGGAGTTTGCAAGGAATAAACGCTATAACGGTGGCAAGAGTAATGGCATAAATGGCGCTCTTGCTTTTTGGTGGAATGCCACAAACCATGTTTCTGCAGGGGTACAATACCGCTATGCTGATAATAAATTAGGCGATACTTTCTACCAAGATGCAATCATTTATACATTAAAGTATACCTTTTAGCATGCGCTAGAAAATTGTATCAGAGTTAATAGTTTTCTTTTTTTTATCAGTAAAATAAGAAATTTTCTTTATGATTTGGCCGATAAAGCAACCAAAATAGCTTTATCGGCAATAAAAACTGTAACTTCCCTTAGCATATTGCTAACCATTTATATCAGTTTCACTATTTTTTCATTTCTTTTGTATATATTTTTCTTTGAAAAATTACTAAGATAATTTACTATTAATTGAGTTTTATCAATGCATACTTATAAATCGCATTAATTTTAACGTTTTCTTTATAAGTTCTTTACATGTGATCATATTAACATAAAGAGCTAACAATTCCGTTTCTTTGCCTTACAATCATTTACACTCGCATAACCTTACCGTAAAATGCCCGCACTGATGAAACGACAATTAGATTCTTGTCATTTGGGGTCGTGGATGAGACTTATGAACTACAAAAAAAGCATCGGAGCAATCTCACTAGCTGTAGCAGCCTTATTACTAGGCGGTTGCGATATGGTGTTGATGGATCCAAAAGGCGCCGTTGGCGTTAAACAAAAAGAGCTAATTCTTATTGCAATTGGCTTAATGCTACTTGTTGTTATTCCTGTTATTTTCATGACGATTATCTTCGCAAGAAAATACCGTGAATCCAACACGTCAGCAACCTACCGTCCTAACTGGGCTCACTCAAATAAAATTGAGTTAGTCTGCTGGACTGTTCCTATCATCATTATCATTATTCTGGGTGCTATCACTTGGAAGACGACACATGAGCTGGACCCGTATCAGCCATTAGTGAGTGATCAGGAACCTGTCACGATTGAAGTTATTTCTGCTGACTGGAAATGGATATTCATTTATCCGGAGCAAGGAATTGCAACAGTTAATGAAATCGCATTCCCTACAGGTGTGCCAGTTAACTTCAAAATTACGTCAGATTCGGTGATGAACTCCTTCTTCATTCCATCTTTAGGTGGCCAAATCTACGCGATGGCAGGTATGCAAACAAAGCTTCATTTAATCGCTAACGAACCAGGTACTTATAAGGGCTTCTCTGCAAGCTACAGTGGCCACGGTTTCTCTGATATGAAGTTTAATGCGATTGCAACACCTGACCGCCAAGGTTTTGATGAGTGGGTACAAAAGGTAAAAGCTTCTCCTAAAACAATGGATACCATGCAGGCATTCGACGAAGTCGCTAAGCCAAGCACAAATGTTCCTGTTACCTACTTCTCTAGCGTGAAACCTAATCTTTATAACGACATCGTTCTGAAGTTTGGTCATGAGCACCATAAAGGTCACGCTCCTGTAGAAACCAAAGAAGAATCTACAGGTCATTCTATGCATATGAGCCATAACGCTCATGCAGCAGGCGCTGAGGAATAAGGGCATGTTCGGAAAATTAACACTAGATGCAGTTCCGCTCCATGAGCCGATCATCGTTGTCACACTGATTGCTATTGTCCTTGGTGGGCTTGGCTTAGTCGGTGTGATCTCCTACTTCGGTAAGTGGAAATGGCTGTGGAAAGAATGGTTAACCTCTGTTGACCATAAGAAAATTGGTGTCATGTACATCATTGTGGCGATGGTCATGTTATTCCGTGGCTTCGCGGATGCTATCATGATGCGTGGGCAGCAAGTTCTCGCTTCTGCTGGCCAAGAGGGTTTCTTAAATCCTCATCACTATGACCAAATTTTTACCGCGCACGGCGTTATCATGATTTTCTTCATGGCAACTCCATTCGTTGTTGGTCTGATGAACTTAGTTGTACCTCTGCAAATTGGTGCACGTGACGTTGCCTTCCCATTCCTTAACTCATTGAGCTTCTGGTTCTTTGTAGTCGGTGTTGTCTTAATCAACATCTCTTTAGGGGTAGGTGAATTCGCACAGACTGGTTGGTTGGCTTATCCGCCGTTATCAGGCTTGGAGTACAACCCTGGGGTCGGGGTCGATTACTGGCTCTGGAGTCTCCAGATATCCGGTATTGGTACACTATTAACAGGGGTTAACTTCATCGCCACTATTATCCGTATGCGTACTCCGGGTATGTCGATGATGAAAATGCCTGTATTCAGCTGGGCTGCGTTATGTACTAACGTATTGATTGTTGCTGCTTTCCCTATTTTAACTGTTACTCTGACGCTTCTGACGTTAGACCGTTATTTAGGTACCCATTTCTTCACTAACGATATGGGCGGCAACATGATGATGTACATCAACCTGATTTGGGCATGGGGTCACCCTGAGGTGTATATCCTTGTTCTGCCAGTGTTCGGTGTGTTCTCTGAAGTCGCAGCAACCTTCTCGAAAAAACGTTTATTCGGTTATACCTCATTAGTTTGGGCGACAATCGTTATCACCGTTATGTCCTTCATCGTATGGCTGCACCACTTCTTTACGATGGGTTCTGGCGCGAACGTGAACGCCTTCTTCGGTATCGCCACTATGATTATCGCAATCCCAACAGGGGTTAAGATCTTCAACTGGCTATTTACCATGTACCAAGGCCGCATCGAGTTTAAATCACCGATGCTATGGACTATCGGTTTCATCATCACCTTCTCTGTAGGTGGTATGACGGGTGTTCTGTTAGCCGTACCAGGTGCGAACTTCGTTCTGCACAACAGCTTATTCCTGATTGCTCACTTCCATAACGTTATCATTGGTGGTGTAGTATTCGGATGTTTCGCTGGTATGACTTACTGGTTCCCGAAAGCTTACGGCTTTACGCTGAATGAGAAATGGGGTGTCCGTGCATTCTGGTTCTGGATCATCGGTTTCTTCTTAGCATTCATGCCGTTATATATTCTGGGCTTTATGGGTATGACCCGTCGTTTAAGCCAGAATATTGACCCTGCTTATCACTCAATGTTAGTTGCGGCTGCATTCGGTGCTGCGTTAATCGCAATCGGTATTGCATGCCAAGTTATCCAAATCATTGTGAGTATCCGTGACCGTCATGAAAACCGTGATTTAACGGGTGACCCATGGGGTGGACGTACTCTTGAGTGGGCAACTTCTTCACCACCACCATTCTATAACTTTGCGATTGAACCACACGTTCAAACTCGTGATGCTTGGTGGGATCTGAAAGAAAAAGGGCTTGCTCATAAGAAACCAGCTTCATATGAAGAAATTCATATGCCGAAAAATACCGGCGCTGGCGTTATCATCGCTGCATTTAGCTTGGTTTTAGGTTTCGCAATGATCTGGCACATCTGGTGGCTCGCAATCGTTGGTTTCGGTGGAATGATCGTCACTTGGATTGCAAAAAGCTTCGACGAAGATGTTGATTACTACGTACCTGTGGCTGAAATCGAAGAAATCGAGAATAAGCACTTTGAAGAATTACGTAAGGCAGGTGTGAACGATGTCAACTAATACAATGACTAACCAAAATATCGCCCATGCAGAGCATGGGCACCACGATGCAGGTGGCACTAAAGTATTCGGTTTCTGGCTCTATATCATGAGCGACTTGATCCTGTTTGCTTGTTTGTTTGCAACCTATGTTGTTTTGGCCGATGGAACTGCTGGCGGTCCTGCTGGTAAAGATATCTTCAGTCTGAAGTTCGTATTAGGCGAAACTTTCTTACTGTTAGTGAGTAGTATCACCTACGGCTTCGCAATGATTGCGATGCACAAAGGAAAAATCGGTGCAGTTAACTTATGGCTGTTCGCGACATTCCTGCTAGGTCTTGGCTTCGTTATCATGGAAGTCTATGAGTTCCATGAACTGATTGCTGAAGGCTTTGGCCCTGACCGTAGTGGTTTCTTATCTGGCTTCTTTGCACTAGTTGCAACCCACGGTCTACACGTATCTGCGGGTCTGATTTGGATTGTTATCATGATGATTCAAGTGACTCGTCGTGGTCTGACTGATGTCAACAAAACACGTTTGAACTGCCTAAGCCTGTTCTGGCACTTCTTAGATGTGGTTTGGATTTGTGTATTTACCGTTGTTTATCTTCTGGGGGCTATTTAAATGAGTCATGCAAAAGATGCTCACACTGGAGCAAGCCACGGTAGCGTTAAGACATACCTGATTGGCTTTATTCTGTCAGTCATCCTAACGGTCATTCCGTTCTGGATGGTGATGGAAGGCACAGCGTCAACCTCAACCATTCTTTGGACTGTTGTTGGCATGGCAGTCGTGCAAATCCTGGTTCACTTAGTATGTTTCTTACATATGAATACCTCATCTGATGAGCGTTGGAACTTGGTTGCATTTCTGTTCACCATGCTAATTGTCGGCATTGTTGTTGTCGGCTCGCTGTGGATTATGTACAACCTGAACATCAATATGATGCTCGACTAAAGAGTTGCCGATATGTTTAAGCAATACCTGCAAGTGACCAAACCAGGAATTATATTCGGAAACTTGATATCTGTGATCGGTGGTTTTTTATTGGCTTCAAAAGGGTCAATTGATTACCCACTGTTCGTTGCGACTTTGCTGGGTGTATCACTGGTCGTGGCTTCTGGTTGTGTTTTTAACAACTACATCGACCGTGATATCGACCGTATCATGGAAAGAACGAAGAATCGCCCTTTAGTTAAAGGGTTGATTGATCCGAAAGTTAGCCTGATTTACGCTGCTGCATTGGGTATTGCTGGTATGGTGCTGCTACTTGTAGCAGCCAATGCGCTGGCAATGCTGCTTGCAGTTATCGGTTTCATTGTTTATGTAGGTGTTTATAGCCTATATATGAAACGTAAATCCGTTTATGGCACGCTGATTGGCAGCCTTTCAGGCGCAGCACCACCGGTTATCGGTTACTGCGCTGTTACAAATGAATTCGATATGGGTGCACTTATCCTATTGTTGATATTCAGTTTGTGGCAAATGCCTCATTCTTATGCCATTGCTATCTTCCGTTTTAAGGATTACAAAGCCGCAAACATTCCTGTGTTACCGGTTATTAAAGGAATTTCCGTCGCGAAAACGCACATCTTCCTGTATATCCTAGCGTTTATGGTCGCAACATTAATGTTAGCTATCAGTGGATACGCGGGCTATAAGTACCTCATTGTAGGTGCAGCAGTCAGCTTATGGTGGCTAGGTATGGCAATTTCGGGTTTCAAAACCGAAAATGACGACCGAGTCTGGGCAAGAAAACTGTTTATCTTCTCAATCGTAGCAATTACTTCATTGAGCGTAATGATGTCAGTTGACCCTATAGTTTCAAGCGATACTGTTATAGCTCTCGTCAGATAACTTATCTGTTTACTGATGATAACAATGTCTAAACGGCGGGCCTTCCCCGCCGTTTTTATTTGTCTCTAACTGCTTTTACAACTCACTTTTACTTATTCTGCCTATCCTTATGAATCTATTTTATGGTTAAATAGCCGCTTGCCATTGATAAGCTAGATATTAAATGCACTATTAAAATTCTAATAGATTGATACTAAAAATATAACACCACAACGTACTGCATATTTGTTCAACTTGTTGTATTTACTAATATGTGACCTAGGTAGCTGAGAGAAGCCAACACCGCTACAGCACGAAATATGAAGAATAAAAATGAATGATAACAAAATGACATCCGCAGAGCTTAGATCCACTTGGGGATTAGGCTCTGTTTTCTCCTTGCGAATGCTTGGAATGTTTATGGTATTACCTATTTTGACCAGCTATGGGATGCATTTACAGGGAGCTAACGAGTTCTTAGTGGGTGTCGCTATTGGTATCTATGGTCTTAGCCAAGCCATTTTCCAAATCCCTTTTGGTTTGATGTCAGATAAAATAGGAAGGAAACCTTTAATTATTATTGGTTTAGCCATTTTTATTATCGGAAGTATCGTTGCGGCATTAAGTGATTCAATTTGGGGAATTATTATTGGGCGTGCTTTACAAGGCGCCGGTGCCATTTCTGCTGCCGTTATGGCGCTACTCTCTGACTTAACTCGAGAGCAAAATCGGACTAAAGCCATGGCATTTTTGGGTATTAGTTTCGGTTTAACTTTTGCCATTGCCCTAGTGCTTGGTCCCATTCTCACTAACGTGGTTGGTCTAAGTGGTTTATTTTGGGGAATTGCACTACTTGCAGTTGGTGCTATTGCAGTGACTGTTTTTATTGTTCCTAATACCAATACTCATGTTTTAAACCGTGAGTCGGCATTTGTACAAGGTAATTTAAAAACAGTTTTAATGCACCCTCAACTACTCAAGTTAAATATAGGTATCCTTAGTTTACATACCCTACTGATGTCTAGTTTTGTTGCTTTACCTCTTATTATGACTGATTCTGGTTTTTTAGCGAAAGACCATTGGAAAGCCTATTTAATCACGATGTTAATCGCCTTTGTCACTGTACTTCCTTTCATAATTTATGCGGAAAAATACCGCAAAATGAAGCAGGTCTTCTTATTTTGTATTGTCGTTTTAGCATTGGCTGAAATTACCTTATGGCTTTCTGATAATCACTTATGGGTGATTTTCTTAGGTATTCAACTATTTTTTATTGCTTTCAATATTATGGAAGCCATTTTACCGTCACTCATAAGCAAAGAGGCACCTGCTGGCTATAAAGGAACTGCCATGGGCGTATACTCCACCAGCCAGTTTTTAGGTGTTGCCATTGGCGGTATTGTCGGTGGGTGGTTGTACAGCTTTGAAGGTGCTAATACGGTTTTTATTGGCGGACTAATATTAACCATTATCTGGTTTATCATTAGCTTAACTATGCAGCAACCTCCGTATGTCAGCAGTATTCGTATTGAATTACCCAATCATATTGGAGATACAAGGGCTCTTGAGAAGAAATTACAAGCCCAGAAAGGGGTGATGGAAGCACTCGTCGTTGACGAAGAATATAGTGCTTATGTTAAAGTTGATAGAAAAATCATCAATCGAGAACAACTTGAAGCATTAATAAATCAGTAAAAATTAGCCCGCTAGCGCGGGCTTTAAACGAATACTTGAAAAATAACTAGTCGCGGAAGTTATTAAACTGGAAAGGTTGGCCTAAGTTCCCGCCGCGCACTAATGCCATAACCGATTGTAAGTCATCACGCGCTTTTCCCGTTACACGTACTTGGTCGCCTTGCACCTGAGCTTGAACTTTCAATTTGCTGTCTTTAATTAGTTTCACAATTTTCTTAGCAATGGCGCTATCAATACCTTGTTTGAAAGTTACTTCAACACTGTAAGTTTTTCCACTGTGAACGATATCTTCAGGCACATTCAATACCGCACCATCAATACCACGTTTTGCCATTTTTTCTCTTAAAATATCAACTAACTGAAGTACCTGGAAATCCGATTCACTAGTGATTTTAACTGATTCATTTTTGTCATTGAGCTCAAAACTGGCTTCAACATTTTTAAAATCCCAACGGCTGGTTAACTCACGCTGCGCATTCTCCACCGCATTACGTACTTCATTCATTTCCACTTCAGATACAATGTCAAATGATGGCATAGCTAGAACCTCACTGATAATTTTTAGATTGTGCGCATGATAACGTTTTTACTCACATTACTTCAAGTTATCGGAGCCTATGATATTTCGTTAACTACAACTTCGTATGGTAAAAGGTTATACTGGTGATAAATCACTTCCGCCTTACCTTATAAGACGTTAAAGTCCCATATTCAAAGGGGAAACAATGAAAATAACTCTAATTGGTTGTGGTGCGATAGGTAAACTGTGGCTTGCTTCACTTGCAATACAAGGGCATGACATACAAGGTTGGCTACGTGTTGCACAGTCTGATTTATTCGTCGATGTTAATGAACCTGATGGACGTACTTTCCGAGAACTGATTCCTTCTAATAATATTAACCACTTACAAACCAGTGAATTAATCATTGTCTGTTTAAAAGCATGGCAAGTTTCTGATGCTTTATTACCTTTGATTAATACTATCCCAGAAAATACGCCTATTTTATTACTGCATAATGGCATGGGAACGGTTGAAGAGCTGACGCCTTTACGCCATCCTATCTTAGCGGGCGTCACAACCCATGCGGCTTGGCAAGAAAATAACCAAGTATTTCATGTCGCAAATGGGATCACGCATATCGGTGCTATCAATTCCCAAGCACAAGCATACTACCCAATAGCGGATATCTTGCATGAAGCCTTACCTGATGTAGCTTGGCATAATAATATTTTAACCACTTGCTGGCGTAAATTGATTGTAAACTGTGTCATTAACCCCCTAACTGTCGAACATAACTGTAAGAATGGTGAATTAATCCAGCATTCCACGCAAATATCTCGGATCATTGATGAGATATGTCATGTTATGGCGGCAGAAGGGCTGCATACGGATAAAGCAGAGCTAACAGAGTATATTTACGGCATTATTAATAATACCGCTGATAACTATTCTTCTATGTTACAAGATATACGAAACAATCGCCGTACAGAGATTGATTACATCACTGGCTTTTTAATCAAACAAGCACGAGCTCATGGGATCAGTACACCTGAAAACGATCGCCTTTACCATTTAGTCAAAAATAGAGAACAACAATATGACGACTTCCGTTCTAATCTGCATCGCTCATGGTAGTGAAGAAATTGAATTTACCATTACTGCTGATTTATTAGTTAGAGCAGGCATTGATGTGACTTTAGCGAGCGTGACGGAAGATGGTTCTTTAACCATTACCGCTTCACGAGGGCTAAAAATTAGTGCCGATACCCCATTGATTAAAGTTGCAGATGAACCTTTTGATGCCATTGTACTGCCTGGTGGTATGACTGGAGCGGAAACATTTCGTGATAGCCCACTGGTTGTGGAAAAAGTTCGCCGAATGCATCTTGATGGTAAAATTGTGGCGGCTATTTGTGCGGCGCCAGCGCTTGTACTTGAATATCACCAATTGTTTCCGCTAGGTAATATGACTGGTTTTCCATCAATGAAAGATAAAATTCCAGCTCATAAATGGGTCGATCGCCGAGTCTACTTTGATGAGCGAGTTAACTTATTAACCAGCCAAGGGCCCGCAACATCCTTTGATTTTGCCTTAAAATTGATTGAGTTATTGGTCGGGCGCGAAATTGCAGGCCAAGTTGCAGCCCAATTAGTTTTACCGAATGGTATTAATGATTATTTAGAGGATTAACGGAAAAATCCGCTATTAACAACGAATGATTAAAATCATTTAATCGTTTGAATAATAAAGAATTAAAATAAAAACCCTCAACAAAAAACCTTTGTTTATCACCATTTTTTGCTATGATTGTCGCGGGTGCTTGGATCATTTTAGTTCAAGCATTTGTGAGAGCCAAAAAGACGAAAGCCCCGAATTTAGATGTTAATCTTAATCCGAGGCAGTTTCCAAATCTCAACAATTTGATTCTGTCTCCTTTTAGAAAAGGAGTCAAGAGGAATGGCCAAAATTGCCCTTCTGGGGCTAGTTACCGTGTGCCTTACGGTGTTGTGTTTTTCGTTATTGATGCAAGAAAGGCTGTGCTCTTTCAGTATCAGTAGCGGAAACACACTGGTTCAAGCTACGTTATCTTGCGATAACTAGTCTTGTGGGGGAAACTTTCCCCCACATTTCTCTTTAGTGATGATTTGGTGGTACAAGCACCCTGTTATTCTTCTACACGCTTTTTCATTGCTATCTCAGCTAAATCAACAATCATATTAATACCAATGATTATCAAACTATCTTAATTACATGAATTTAAACAGTTTATTATCGAGATTTAGCTGTAATTAGATTTGTTTATCGCCATTTTTTGCTATGATTGTCGCGGGTGCTTGGATCAGTTTGGTTCAAGCATTTGCCAGAGCCAAAAAGACGAAAGCCCCGAATTTAGATGTTAATCTTAATCCGAGGCAGTCTCAAACCCTCACAATTTGATTCTGTCTCCTTTTAGAAAAGGAGTCAAGAGGAATGGCCAAAATTGCCCTTCTGGGGCTAGTTACCGTGTGTCTTACGGTGTTGTGTTTTTCGTTATTGATGCAAGAAAGACTGTGCTCTTTCAGTATCAGTAGCGGAAGCACGCTGGTTCAAGCTACGTTATCTTGCGATAACTAGTCTTGTGGGGGAAACTTTCCCCCACATTTCTCTCTGATTGTGAATTGGTGATACAAGCACCCTGTTTTAAGCTATGGGCGATAAACCTTTATATTTTCATAACCTTGCTCTTTTAAGTATAGCGCTTGCAAGCGGCTCATTACCCCACGGTCACAATATAATAAATAGGTTTTATCTTTTGGTAAGTCACCAAATTGCGTGCTCAACTTATAGAATGGAATATGCTTAACTTCCATTCCATCGACATTCAGTGGCTTGTCTTCAAATTCATCAATTGAACGAATATCTAAAATCACTTCATTTTCAATTGAAAGCTCACTCACCATTTCAATTTCAGGAACTTTTTCAAGGCTTTCTTGTGCAATTTGTCGAATATCAATATTTTGCGCTTGCTCAACAACAGACTCTAAAATACAAAAATCAAAATTGGCTTCTTCTGCTTCAATACGCGCTTTCACCGCTTTAACGGTTGGGCTTTTTGAAATCACACCGCAATATTCGGGCATGGTTTTTGCGAAATCTTCAGTGCCAATTTGGCGAGCTAGTTTGATAATGTGTTCTTTATCATGGGAAATTAATGGCCTTAATACTAAGGTATCAGACGCATTATCAATCAAACGTAAGTTTGTTAGGGTTTGACTGGAAACTTGCCCAAGTGCTTCACCCGTGACAATCGCCTGCACGCCATAACGCTCTGCAACTTTAGATGCAGCTCTTACCATCATACGTTTGAGCACAACCCCCATTTGGCCATCATCAACTTTTTCTAAAATTTCAGCGACAACAGGCTCAAAATTTACAGCAATAAAACGGACTTTATGGGAGCTACCAAAACGATTCCACAGATAATGTGCGATTTGCTTCACACCAATTTCATGAGCTGCACCGCCTAAATTAAAGAAACAGTAGTGAACACGACAACCACGGCGCATCAACATATAGCTAGACACACCTGAATCAAAACCACCCGAAATGAGTGATAACACATCTTCTTGAGTCCCAATAGGGAAACCACCGATACCTTCAATACGTGCTTTAACTAAAATAAGTTTATCATCTTCGATTTCTAAGTGAATCGTGGTATCAGGGTCTTTAAGCTTAACTTTTGCAGAGGCAATGTGTTGATTTAACCCACCACCGATATACCGTTCAGCGTCGATAGATGAAAATTCATGTTTACCACGACGTTTTACCCGCACACAGAATGTTTTATTTTCTAATGATTCACCATAGGCTTCGTGTGTCATTTCGTAAATATGATGTAGACTGGTAAACGGTTTTTCTTCCACTTCAAGAATATGGTGAATACCTGGAATGCGCCCTAGCATGTCACAAATTTCGTCGTGTTTTGTTTCTCCCTTCACACGCACTTCAATGTTATCCCAATTACGGACAACCGAAATCTCTTCGCCAAGTGGTTTAAGCACGTTACGGATATTACTGGTCAAAATTTTAATAAAACGTAGCCTAACAGTTTGGCTTTTAATGGTAATTTCTGGGAATAACTTAATGATAAACTTCATAATAGCTGCATGTTCATGGTGGTTGAGGGCAAATGAATGTGCCTTAACAGAGACACATGACACGTTACCAATTGTCAATAAAGAGGCGTATTATAACACTATCTTGCGGGTTGAATCTAAAAACCCCAATAATAAATTGTAACCGTAGCAAGACTGCGTTAGTCTGCTGAATATTTAAAATCCCTCGAATTAACTGATTTCACATTAGTGGCTAAAGACTATGGCTAAAGAAAAAACTCAGCAAGTTCCGACTGTTAGTTTTGAAAACTCGCTTCAAGAGCTAGAGCAGATCGTCGCTCGCCTAGAATCTGGTGAACTTCCCTTAGAAGATGCCCTTAATGAGTTTGAACGTGGTGTTCAAATTGCTAAACAAGGTCAAAAAGTATTACAGCAAGCAGAGCAACGTGTACAAATTTTGCTAAGCGATGACGAAAATAAACCTCTAGCCGATTTTTCACCTGATACAGAATAAATTATGTCTGAACAACATTTAGATAGCTTTACGCAGCAACAAAAGCAAGCCTACGACAGAGTCAATCAATACCTATTAGATGCCTTAAATGCGCTGCCGTTTGCAGACCTCCCACTTGCTCAAGCGATGCGCTATGGCACATTATTGGGTGGAAAACGCTTACGTCCATTTTTAACTTATGCCGTCGGTTCTATGTTTGGTGTTAGCCAAGAAAACCTTGACGCTCCAGCTGCTGCAGTCGAATGTATTCATGCTTATTCATTAATCCATGATGATTTACCTGCAATGGATGATGATGATTTGCGCCGTGGCCAACCGACTTGCCACATTAAGTATGGTGAAGGCAATGCAGTGCTTGCTGGAGATGCATTACAAACATTGGCATTCCAATTACTGTCATCTGCACCAATGCCGGATGTGACAGACAAAGACCGCATAGCGATGATTGCAGAGTTATCATACGCAAGTGGTTTAGCGGGAATGTGCGGCGGGCAAGCTCTTGATTTAGATGCAGAAGGAAAGCAAGTTGACCTTGAATCTCTTGAGCGCATTCATCAACATAAAACAGGGGCATTAATTCGTGCAGCAATCCGTCTTGGTGCTTTTGCTGCTGGTGAAAAAGGTCAAAAATTACTGCCTGTTTTAGACAAATATGCACAATCCATCGGTCTTGCCTTTCAAGTACAGGACGATATCCTAGATGTTATCGGTGATAGCGAAGTCACAGGTAAACGCCAAGGAACGGATGCCGAACATGAAAAAAGTACCTATCCATCGCTATTAGGGCTTGAAGTTGCTCAGAAAAAAGCACGTGAGCTATATCATGATGCGATAGACGCTTTAGAGACTCTCCAGTCCCATGGATATAATATAGAAATGCTAAGCGCTTTAGCTAATTTCATTATTGAACGTAAAAGCTGACAATATGCTTTGCCTTTTGGCTACAAGAAGATCGATAATTACGGCAATTTATTACCCTAATGCATCTTCGAATCATTCCTATAACCAAAAAAATAGATGGATTACTTCTTAATCACTCGAGTTATAGGCAGACGATAAACGAAGGCAACCCAACAGCAGATAGAAGCTTTATGCTGCTAAATACTGAGAATAGTCATTTTACTGTGGCTAGGTAAGTTGGGTTTTTTATTAATTATAAGTGAGCAACTAATGAGTATTGATATCGCTAAATATCCCACGCTAGCCTTGGCAGAGACACCAGATGAGCTTCGTCTGTTGCCTAAAGAAAGTTTGCCTAAGCTTTGTGATGAACTCAGACAATTCTTACTGAGTAGCGTGGGTCGCTCTAGCGGTCACTTTGCTTCTGGCCTCGGTGCTGTTGAACTCACCGTTGCATTACATTATGTCTATAAAACCCCATTTGATAATCTTGTTTGGGATGTCGGCCACCAAGCCTACCCACATAAGATATTAACGGGTCGCCGTGACCGTATTGATACCATCCGTCAAAAAGATGGCCTACATCCCTTTCCATGGCGCGAAGAAAGTGAATATGACATTTTAAGTGTTGGCCATTCCTCAACATCCATTAGTGCCGGTTTAGGTATGGCCATTGCTGCAGAAAAAGAGCAACAAAGCCGTAAAACAGTTTGTGTGATTGGTGATGGCGCCATCACCGCTGGAATGGCATTTGAAGCAATGAACCATGCAGGAGATGCCGCACCTGACATGTTGGTTATCTTAAACGATAACGAAATGTCTATTTCAGAAAATGTTGGCGCACTAAACAATCACTTAGCTCACTTACTTTCTGGAAAGCTCTATACAACATTACGTGAAGGTGGGAAAAAAGTTTTTTCTAACATGCCACCTATCAAAGAATTACTGAAAAAGACTGAAGAACACATTAAAGGCATGGTCGTACCGGGGACCATGTTTGAAGAATTAGGTTTTAACTATATTGGCCCTGTTGACGGCCATGATGTTGTTGCCTTAGTTCAAACGTTAAAAAATATGCGTGACTTAAAAGGACCGCAATTTTTACATATCATGACCAAGAAAGGTCGCGGCTATGAGCCGGCAGAAAAAGACCCAATTAGCTGGCATGCAGTCCCTAAATTTGACCCAAGTACATTCACTTTGCCCAAAAGCAAAGAGACGGGGCCGACATTCTCTAAAATTTTTGGTGATTGGCTGTGTGAAGAGGCTAAAGATGATAGCAAGTTGATGGCTATCACCCCTGCGATGCGAGAAGGCTCTGGTATGGTTCGGTTTTCTAAAGAATTCCCTGATCAATACTTCGATGTCGCAATTGCCGAGCAACATGCTGTCACCTTTGCCGCTGGCCTTGCTATTGGTGGCTATAAGCCTATCGTTGCTATCTATTCGACTTTCTTACAACGCGGTTACGACCAAGTCATTCATGATGTGGCTATCCAAAAGGTGCCTGTTATGTTTGCGATCGACCGAGCCGGTATTGTGGGGGCTGATGGGCAAACTCACCAAGGTTCTTTTGATATTTCATTCCTGCGCTGTATACCAACCATGGTTATTATGGCTCCAAGTGATGAAAATGAGTGCCGCCAAATGCTACATACTGGCTATCATTACCAAGATGGTCCATGTGCTGTACGTTACCCTCGAGGCACAGGAACAGGCGCTGAGTTACAGCCGTTATCATTGCTGCCTATTGGTAAGGGGATTGTTCGTCGTCAAGGTGAAAAAGTCGCTATCTTATGCTTTGGTACCTTATTAAGCCACGCATTGGTCGCCGCCGAGCAACTTAATGCAACTGTTGTTGATATGCGTTTTGTGAAGCCTTTAGACGAAGCGCTTATCCTTGAAATGGCCAATACTCATGATGTACTTGTCACTCTCGAAGAGAATGCCATCATGGGTGGGGCTGGTAGCGGAGTGAATGAATTCTTAATGCATGAGAAAAAAATCATTCCAACCTTAAACCTTGGTTTGCCTGACTATTTTATTTCTCAAGGTACCCAAGAAGAACTTATTGCTGAACTGGGCTTAGATTCCACAGGTATTGTTAATTCTATTAATAACTACTTAGCCAAATAATTTTTATCTCTAGGAGGGCATTGCATCAACATGCAATGCTCTATTCAATTGCAAAGCCAATCACTCTTATTCTCTTTCTTAATATATTAGAAAATTATTTAACTCTTTGTTATTGCTTACTCGCTAATGTTCAATTAAAAAAATCACCCATGTCACATTTTTATTATATTTCAAGATCATTACAATCAAATATAAAACCAAATATAATCAGTTTATCTACAACGATATTCAGTTATTTACCTAAAATCAGAATATAAACAAAACTTTTGTCTTGAATGTAAATTTTCACAATAAAGGCATGCAAATCATTTTGAAATCCATTAATATGAAGCTTGTCACTGTATGACGGCGTAATTTAGGCTGTGAATTATATTCGACACCTATCATTATGAAATATAAGTTTTTATATTAAAATAATGATAATTAACATTAAAAACGAATATATTATTTTAACAATTTTAACCAGAAGTTAATAATTAATTATTTTGTTTTCTTAATTAACAAACCAGGAAACAAATAAACGCTATTCCAACTACAATTTACATATAATTTCTTTTTATTTAGCCAATTTTAATAAATAGATTTGGGAGCGCTTATGTGTGGACAATATATTAATGAACCCTTGTATTTATCTATCGCAAACTGGGTAATGAAACAAGGCCATTGGACTACGGCTAGAGAAATATCTAATCACTTTGATATTCCGCATCCTAATGCTGTCAATATTGTTTCTTATATTTTATCTGATGTTGCTGAAATTCAGTGTGAAGTAAAAATGATCCCCAATAAATTATCGGGACGAGGCTGTCAATGTCAGCGGCTTATTAAAGTTAAGAAAATTGATAACCAGCTTTATGCTCGTTTAAGAAGCCATCAAACTGAAAAAGTCACTATCGATTCCCCAATGAAAGCGGCGTCTATGCCACCAAGTGAATTAAATCGAGAACAAAAATGGCAATGGATGCTATCAAAAGCACAGCGTCGTTAAACTTATTTTTCAGTTTTATACCAATAAAAAACGCAGACTTCACCATCTGCGTTTTTTATTTTACGGCCTTTTAGTGAATTACTGCCCCTTAGGTTTTACATCCGTTGTACCAAATAATTTGGGGCGATTAACTTCAAGCTCTGTCAGCGGTTGGGTTTCCTGTAATTGTTGCTGATATCGGCCTGCTAAATCTTGATATTCTTTCGTATTTAACCGTTTCCAATGCAGTTCTTCATCAGTCACTGAGCGTAAAAAACGAGCAGGACTTCCGACCAACATTTGACGATTTTCACCTTGAAAACCGGCCTTAACAAAACTCATCGCAGCAACAATACTTTCCTCACCAATCACAGCGCCATCCATAACGACACTGTTCATTCCAACCAAAGCATCACGGCCAATAATGCATCCATGTAAAATAGCTCCGTGGCCTATATGCCCACATTCATGGACAATGGTCTCGACATCACTATAGCCATGCATAATGCAGCAGTCCTGAATATTCGCCCCTTTTTCTATGATCAAGCGGCCATAATCCCCACGTAAAGAGGCATTCGGCCCAACGAAAACCCCTTCACCAATAATCACATCACCAATCACTACCGCTGATGGGTGTACATATGCGGTAGGATGAACAACTGGGATAACCCCTTCAAAAGCGTAAAAACTCAAAATTCACCTCGCTGCTAGCTTAACTAGCGCCCTTTCCAACTTGGTGAACGTTTTTCGGAGAATGCCAGTGGGCCTTCTGTTGCATCTTCGGAATGTAAAACTGCAGGGTAGTTTGTCAGTACTCCACTGCGCATTAATTTATAGCCCTCTTCGACAGTGAGCTCCCCTGTCGCGCGGAAAATTTCTTTTAGGGCAGCGACTGCTAATGGCGCACTTTGCGTAATTTGTTCTGCAAGTTCACGAGCTTTATCCATCAGACTCTCAATAGGCACCACATCGTTAGCAATTCCCCAACGTAAAGCTTCTTGTGCATCCATTCTTCTGCCAGTCATCACCATTTCATTCACGATTGGTGCAGGTAAAATTTTAGGTAAACGTAAAACCCCCCCGCTATCTGGAACAATACCGAGCTGAGCCTCAGGTAATGCAAAACTGGCATTTTCAGAACAAATTATCATATCTGCCGCTAAAGCCAGTTCAAAACCGCCACCAAATGCATATCCATTCACCGCCGCAATAACAGGTTTGTTTAGATTAAAAATTTCAGTCAAACCGGCAAAACCACCTGGACCAAAGTCAGCATCAGGGGCTTCACCTTCTGCCGCCGATTTTAAGTCCCAGCCGGCAGAGAAAAATCGCTCTCCTGCCCCTGTAATAATTGCAACACGCAACGAAGGGTCATCGCGAAAGTTAAGGAAAACTTCCCCCATTTTGAAACTGGTTTTTGCATCTATTGCATTGGCTTTAGGTCTATCGAGTATGATTTCTAAAATAGCGCCATTTCGGGTAATTTTTAATGATTCGCTCATAATATAATCCTTTCTTCGTCGTGCAGTGATGCTTCAGGTTGCAGGTATGCAACCCGAAAATGTATGCAAAATTAATCAAGTTTGTCGATTATTGCAGATGTTTTTTCAATACTTTTCCAGAGCAGTTACGCGGTAAATCTTTACGTACCTCAACACATGTTGGCACCTTAAATTTCGCCATTTGTTTTTCACAAAAAGCAAAGAACTCTTCCTGAGTTAAGGTCTCCCCTTCTTCAAGCACAATAAAGGCTTTAATCGCTTCATCTCGGATATCATCCGCAACGCCGATCACTGCTACATCCACAATGGCAGGGTGTGAGGCGATAATATTTTCGATTTCACTGCAAGAAACATTTTCCCCACCGCGTTTGATCATATTGCTGCTTCTATCGACAAAATAGAAAAAGCCGTCTTCGTCTTGGTAGGCAAAGTCCCCCGTGTGCATCCATCCCGCTTCATCAAAGGTTTTTGCTGTCGCCTCAGGGTTGTTGTAATACTCTTTAAAAAGGGTTTTACCACGCTCACCTTTCACACAGAGCTCACCAATAACCCCCGTAGCAACACGTTGGTTATTTCTGTCCCGAATTTGTGCCTGATAACAAAAACCCGGGCGACCAATGGACGGCCAGCGACGCATATCACCAGGCCGGTCACCAATCAAACCAACAATAGTCTCCGTCATCCCATACGAAGTTAAAAACCGCTTCACCCCAAACCGGGCCATAAACTGGTCGCGTTCCTCTTCACTTAAATTGAGGTAAAACATCGCTTCTCGTAAACAATGATCTTTTTCGTTATCCGCCAGCGGCTGGCTTAACAATGTGCGGATCATCATGGGGATAAGTTCGATGACAGTCGCTTTGTATTTCACCACTTGTTGCCAAAAACGGCGTGCGCTGTATTTCTCTAATAACACAAACGTCGCACCGACAGAGAATGCAGCCATAGAAGCTGTACATTGGCAGTCAATATGAAAAGCAGGCATGACCGTTAAATAAATATCATCAGAACGTAAGCTGTTTTGCCAAGAAGAGTAATAACCGGCAAAGCGGAGGTTATAGTGGGTAATAATTACCCCTTTAGGCTTCGAGGTGGTTCCAGAGGTAAATAAAATCTCGGCCGTATCATCGACACTCAATTCAACAAATTGAGTCAATTGCGTATGTTGTTGTGACTGTTCAAACCAAAAGTCAGAAATATGCTCTACGGGTTCAATTTGCGTATCTGCAATCAAAAAAATATGTTCTAAGCTTGTCGCTTCATCAGCGAATACTTGTTGATAAATATCTAAGAAAGAGGAATGAGTGACTACCATTTTGGGTTGGCAGTTCTGCATGATCCAAGCACTTTCATTGTATTTATAACGCGCATTAATCGGGACCATAATCGCCCCAATTTTAGCCAAGCCAAACCAGCAAAAGAAAAATTCCGGGCAATTATCTAAATGTAAGGCCACTTTATCGCCTTTTTGAATGCCATAGGCTAAAAAGAGATTGGCGGTGCGATTAATGTGCTGATTCATTTCTAAATAGCTGAACTTGCTAGTCTTTCCATCGCAGGATTCAAAGATAAGCGCCTGGCTGTTTCCATGGGTTAACGCTAAATCATCCCACATTTGACGCAAATTTTGTTTACCGATTACATCCATTAATTGTTACCCATCATTTCCCTGATGAATACTCAGCTCAATAGTCATCATTGACCTGAGTACCCATTCAATTAATCAACTATTTTGGCTAGCCCTTTATCGACTAACCCCCGAATATCAGTTTCGCTGTATCCAATATTTTTTAAGATATCTGTCGTGTCCATACCGTGTGATGGCATGCCTCGCCAAATTTGTCCGGGGTTATTTTTGAATTTAGGCATGACGTTAGGACCACGGCAGGTTTTTCCTTCCATTGTTTGCCAACTGGTAATAGATTCGCGTGCAATGTATTGAGGATTGGTTTCTAACTCAGGAATAGTAAGGACTTTGGCGCTAGCAATATTCAATTCCGCGAGTCTTGCTAACACTTCATCAATCGAACGTGAACCTAGCCATTCATCGAGTTTTTCTTCAACTAAAGGCCCATAAGGGCATTCCACACGGTGAATTAGCTGTGTGCCTTCCGGTATTTCTGGTGTACCTAACAGATGCGCCAACCCAATATCTTTAAAAATTTCCTGAATTTGCGTGATACCAACAATTTCCATCACGATATAGCCATCATTACAACTATATAGGCCACAACCTGCGTAATAGGGGTCTTTCCCTTTTGTCATACGTGGGCAGATCTCTCCACCATTGAAGTAGTCCATCATGAAGTATTGCCCCATACGCAACATCACTTCATACATAGCAACGTCAATGCTTTCACCTTTTCCAGTCTCACGTGCTTTATACAATGCAGCCAGTGCGGCAGTTGTCGCCGTCATGCCAGAAAAATAGTCTGCGGTATAAGGAAAAGCTGGCATTGGCTGGTCTTTATCACCGTTTTGAATCAGATAGCCGCTGAAGGCTTGAGCAATAGTGTTATACGCTGCGAGGTTGGTATATTGCGGGTCACCGTACTGCCCAAAACCAGATAAGTGTGCAATGACCAGTTTAGGGTTATGTTCCCAAAGTACTTCGTCCGTGATACCACGACGAGCAAATGCAGGGCCTTTACTCGCTTCAATAAAGATATCGGTTGTTTCCATCAGTTTTAGAAACGCGTCACGTCCTTCATCTTTGAAAATATTCAATGATAACGCACGTAAGTTACGCCGTGACAGCTGTGGGTAGTTGGGTTGAACGCGAATAGTGTCTGCCCAAGCGACATTTTCTATCCAGATCACTTCAGCGCCCCATTCTGCAAACATTTGCCCTGCAAATGGGCCAGCAATTTCAATTCCTGAAAATACCACTCTAACCCCAGCTAGAGGGCCAAATTCTGGCATAGGTAGATGCTCTGCCATGTTCTTATCTCCTGTGAAACAGGGTTGGCCTTCTCTTGAAAGCCATCCCATTACGTTCAGTTATTAGCGGTATTGTTTCAGTACGCTACGGCCTAATGTCAGTATTTGCATTTCATCTGAACCACCTGATACACGATCCACACGAAGGTCACGCCAGAAACGGGCAATCCGGTGCTCACCTGCAATTCCTACACCACCGAGTACTTGCATCGCAGAGTCCACGACTTCAAATGCCGCATTTGCACAGAAGTATTTACACATTGCTGCATCGCCAGAGGTGATCAATCCGTTGTCACTCTTCCATGCAGTTTCATATAACATGTTGCGCATTGAATTGAGCTTGATCGCCATATGAGCAAATTTTTCTTGAATTAACTGAAAACGACCAATAGCTTCACCGAATTGAACACGCTGATTAGCGTAACGAGCCGCATCTTCGAACGCACACATCGCTGTACCATAGTTAGTTAATGCCACTAAGAAACGCTCATGGTCGAACTCTTCTTTTACACGGTTAAAACCGTTACCTTCGCGGCCAAACATGTCTTTTTCATCCAGCTCGACATTATCAAAGGTAATTTCACAACAGCTATCCATGCGTAAACCCAGTTTTTCAAGTTTGTTCACCTTGATACCTGGTTTGCTCATATCTAAGAACCATTCGGTGAAAACAGGTTTGTCTGGTGAATCCGCATCGCGACTCATCACCACAATGTATGGGGTGTAAGCACTACTGGTGATAAAACATTTGCTACCGTTCAAATACACTTTGCCATTACGGCGTTGGTAAGTCGTTTGTAAGCTCCCCACGTCAGAGCCCGCACCCGGTTCAGTGATCGCCGAGTTCCACATTTGTTTGCCCGTACCACGGAATGCCATGATTTTGTCAATTTGCTCTTGAGTCCCTTCTCTAAGTACCGTATTAAAACCGCCCGGTAATTGGTATAACACATAGGTTGGTGCTCCAAGGCGACCAAGCTCCATCCATACCGCAGCAACGGTGATAAACCCTGCATTTAAGCCGCCATGTTCTTCTGGGATCAGCAGGTTATCGATTTCCATATCCGCTAAGGCTTTGACAAAGCGTTCAGGATATTTACTGTCGCGGTCACATTCGGCGAAATAGCTTTCCCAGTTTTCACTGGCCATCAGTTCACGGATCCCTGCGACAAACAGCTCCTGTTCATCATTCAATCTAAAGTCCATATCAATAACCTCTTAAATGTTGTTTTTGAATAAATTAGTCATTTTTCCAATGCACTTTGGCATCTTTAATAAAGGAGAGCGTTACCATGATGTTGACGAAAAAAAGTGGGCATCCTCCGGCAATTATCGCGGTTTGAATTGGTTTTAATCCGCCTAAAGCCAGCAAGACAATACCGATGACACCGACTAAGACAGACCAACCAATACGCACTAATAACGGTGGCTCATCGCCATCTTTAACTGCACGGCAAGTTGACATCGCGAGTGTGTAAGAACACGCGTTGATCAGTGTTACGGTGGCGATAAAGCAGAGGATGAAGAAGCCCCAAATTGTTGCAGTGCTCAAAGGTAAAGCAGCCCATGTTTCAATGATGGCGCGTGCGACGCCGAACTCTTCAATCAGCTTTGGAATATTAATAATGTTTTGGTCTACCAGTTGTAGGGTATTACTGCCTAATATTGTCCAAATTAGCGTAGTTCCTGCCGTCAAACCTGCTACCATGCCGATACACAGCTCACGGACGGTACGGCCTTTAGAGATACGTGCGAGGAAAATACACATTTGGATGGCATAAATTACCCACCACGCCCAATAGAATACGGTCCAACCTTGTGGGAAACCGCCTTTGCCGACTGCATCTGTATAGAACAACATGCGTGGCATATACATCATTAGAACCCCGATAGAATCGGTAAAATAGTTCACAATGAAGCTAGCTCCGCCAACAATAAATACCCATCCCAGCATCAAGAAACTCAGGTAGCTACGGACGTCACTGGCGATTTTCACCCCTTTTTGCAAACCAAAAGCCACACAAATTGCATTCAGGATAATCCAGCAGAAAATAATGATGGCATCGAGCTCAAGGGTATGAGGAATTCCAAACAGGTATTGAATACATTCGGTAACCAGCGGTGTCGCTAGCCCTAAACTCGTTCCCATTGCTAAAATCAATGCGACCAAGTAGAAGTTATCAATAATGGTTCCAAACCAGCCATTTACGTGTTTCTCACCCACTAATGGAACCAGCGTACTACTTGGGCGAATAACATCCATTTTACGAACGAAGAAAAAATAACCGAATGCGACAGATAAGAAGCTGTAAGTCGCCCATGGGAGCGGTCCCCAGTGGAATAAGCTATAGGCTAACCCGATATTTTTCGCTTCATTTGAATAAGGCTCAAAACCAAATGGAGGCGCAGATACATAGTAGAATATTTCAATCGAACCCCAGAAAAGTACAGCGGCTGAAGTACAAGATGCGAACATCATGAAAATCCAGCTTGCTCGGCTAAACTCAGGTTTTTCTTCCCCTAAGCGCTTCTTCGCATAAGGCCCTAAAATCAACCAAAACCAGCCACCAAACATGACAACCATATACCACTCAAATGCCCAGCCCCACACATTGGTGACATAGCTGAAAACTTGGTTGATAACTTCATTTGACGCATCTAAATCACGAACAGTTAACCAACACAGTAGTCCAACAATGATCAACGGTGGAAAAAAAACCTTCGGTTCTATTCCACCTTTTTTATTTTCTTTGCTCATAGTTCGATCCCAATTTATTATTTAATATATAAGCTTTAAAATAAATATTATTCTCAACACCTAACACTTACATTCATTTAAAACTTATATTTATTATTAAATCCCAACAAACCTAATTAAGTATTAATTCAAATTCTATCCAAATCATGTCTAGTCCCCATAAACAATTCTGTTATAAAGGTCACAATATTATTCGTGATAAATAATTGTTATTAACTTTAATAATTAAAACACCAATAAATACATAGAGATAAAATATTGTGTAACGTTAATGTTATTAAATACCTTCAGTATTGGTGATTCCAGTAGCAATATTGAACATTTCATTGATAACTAGATGATTTTTACAATATTGGTGAGTAGGGTATCAGTATGAATATTTAAACCCACTTTAATTTAAGGTTTTCAATATTGGTGACTTAGGTTTTATTTTTAAATATCCAGTTCATGATAATTATATAATCCGAAACCGAAACGGATCATATTTATTAATATTATTTTAGGAGATGTAATGAATATTATTACATGCTATAAATCTGTTCCTGATGAACAAGATATTATTGTAAATAGCGCAGATGGTTCTTTAGATTTTTCACGTGCCGATACCAAAATCAGTCAATATGATTTAAATGCAATTGAAACCGCTAATCAAATAAAAGCACAGCAAGCTGACAGCAAAGTGATTGCGTTAAGTATTGGTGGTAAAGCACTCACGAATATGAAAGCACGTAAAGATGTGCTATCGCGTGGCCCAGATGAGCTCGTTGTTGTGATTGATGACCAACTTGAGCATGCACTTCCCCATCAAACTGCCATTACCCTTGGTGCAGCGGCACAGAAAGTGGGCTTTGATTTAATTATTTGTGGTGATGGCTCCGCGGATCTCAATGCACAACAAGTGAGCATTTTATTAGGTGAAACGCTTCAAATTCCTGCCATTAATGGTGTGAAAAAAATTGTTTCTATCACAGCTGATACGGTCATTGTAGAACGTGAGCTAGAAGATGAAATTGAAACGCTATCCATGCCATTACCGGCCATTATCGCTGTAACCTCCGACATTAACGTTCCTGTTATTCCTTCAATGAAAGCCATTTTAGGTGCGGCTAAGAAACCTGTTCAAGCTTGGACGATGGCAGATATTGGCTTAGATAACGTTGCCGCATTATCGTCTCAATCTATCGCCGCGCCGAAACAAAAAGTCCGCCAGCGGGTCATCATTGAAGGTGACGGCGATGACCAAATTGCGCAATTTGCTGAACATTTAAGAAAAATCATTTAATCGGAGGAGTTATGAGCAAATTATCAACCGTTTGGGTATTTAGTGACATGACTTCCCGCTTACCTGAACTTATCAGTGGCGCCCTCTCGCTTGGCGAGCAAGTGAATGTTTTCGCCCTTGATGAAACACAAAGCTTACAAGCTTTCCAACTTGGCGCTTCACAAGTTTTTCTATTAACAGGTAAACCTGATGATCGCATTATTGAAGACTATGCGGACACAATGGTTTCCACCATCAAACAACAAGGCGACAACGGTTTACTATTATTACCAAACACCCGCAGAGGAAAATTACTCGCAGCACGCTTAGGTGCCAAACTGCAAGCTGCTGTTTCCAATGATGCTGCTGCAATCACAATTGAATCTGGAAAACCACTGATTAAACATATGGTTTATGGCGGCTTAGCCTTCGGCCAAGAAACCCTAGATAGCACATTTTCAATTGCAACCCTTACCTCTGGTACATTTGATGCAGCCCCAAGTGATGCATCACGTAGCGGCACAGCCCAAGCTACACAATGGGTTGAACCAAAACAATCTATTGTACGTACCTCGATTCAGAAAAAAGCAGGTAGCTCAGTTGAATTAGATAAAGCACGCTTAGTTGTCAGTGTCGGGCGAGGTATTGGTAGCCAAGAAAACATTGCTATCGCCAAAACGCTTGCCGATACCATCGGTGCTGAAATCGCTTGTTCTCGCCCAGTCGCAGAAAATGAAAAATGGATGGAACATGAGCGCTATGTGGGTATTTCTAACTTAATGCTCAAACCTGAACTTTATCTTGCCATCGGCATTTCAGGGCAGATTCAACATATGGTCGGTGCGAATGGCGCACAAACGATCGTCGCTATCAATAAAGATAAAAACGCCCCTATTTTCCAATTTGCAGACTACGGGATCGTTGGCGATTTGTTCAAAATCTTACCTGCGTTAACGCAACAACTGGCGAAATAAACTTAATAACAGTGAGGCATTTTCCTCACTGTTTTAGTGACCTTGGAGAAACTATGTCCGATGATATTTTTGATGCAATCATTGTAGGCGCAGGTCTAGCTGGCTCTGTAGCTGCATTGGTGCTTGCCCGTGAAGGTGCGCAAGTTCTCCTAATCGAAAGAGGAAACTACGCGGGCGGCAAAAACGTAACAGGTGGGCGAATGTATGCCCATAGCTTAGAACGCATTATTCCAGGCTTTACCCAAGAAGCGCCTATTGAGCGCATGATCACACGCGAAAAACTGTCATTTATGACCGAAACTGGCGCAGTTACGGTTGATTTCCAAAATGGCGCAGAACAAAGCCCAGATGAAACGTCTTGGTCTGTACTGCGCGGTAAATTGGATCCATGGCTAGTTGAACAAGCCGAAAATGCGGGTGCGCAGTGTATTACGGGTATTCGGGTTGATAAGTTAGTAGAACGCGATGGCAAGGTAGTTGGTGTTGAAGCTGATGGTGATGTACTTGAAGCTAAAGTGGTCATTTTAGCGGATGGCGTCAATTCACTGCTGGCTGAACAACTTGGCATGACTAAACGCGTCAATGCAGAACATGTCGCTGTTGGTGTAAAAGAGCTCATTGAGCTGCCAAAAGATGTCCTAGCTAACCGTTTTAACCTTAAAGAAAAAGAAGGTGTTGCTTGGCTATTTGCTGGTTCACCAACCGATGGCTTGATGGGCGGTGGATTCCTCTATACCAATGAAGATACCGTTTCACTCGGCTTAGTTTGTGGCCTACACCATATTAAAGATGCTAAAAAGTCTGTTCCGCAAATGCTTGAAGACTTTAAACAACATCCGGCTGTTGCACCTTTGATTGAAGGTGGAAAAATGGTCGAATATGCCGCGCATGTCGTCCCTGAAGCGGGTTTAAAAATGCAATCCGAATTGGTTCGTGATGGTGTATTAATTGCTGGTGATGCAGCAGGTATGTGTATGAATTTAGGTTTTACTATTCGTGGTATGGACTTAGCCGTTGCTTCAGGTGAAGCGGCAGCAAAAGCGGTACTTAGCGCAATGAAAACTGACGATTTCAGCAAACAAAATTTAAATCAATACCTCGCACTGCTCAACGAAGGCCCATTACGGGACATGAAAATGTACCAAAAAATGCCTGAGTTTTTGGATAACCCGCGGATGTTTTCTGCTTATCCAGAAATGGCGGTTGGTATTGCAAAAAAACTCTTCACTATTTCAGATGAAGCACCTGTTCCTTTACGTAAGACCATGTTACAACACGCGAAAAAAGTGGGCTTTATGAACTTGCTCAAGGATGGAATTAAAGGAGTCAGAGCAATATGAGTAATCCAGTCAACGTTGATGTCAAACTCGGTATTAATAAATTTAATGTCGATGAAGAAAACCCGCATATTGTGATAAAAGAGCATCCAGATATGAATGTGCTCGACACATTAACTAAAGCTTGCCCTGCGGGATTATATAAAAAACAAGAAGATGGCTCAGTACGTTTCGATTATGCCGGCTGTCTCGAATGTGGAACCTGCCGCATTCTTGGCTTAGATAGTGCATTAGAAAAATGGGAATACCCGCGCGGCACTTTTGGTATTGAATTTCGTTACGGCTGATTTATTTAGCCTATCTCTCGAAGCTAATAACTTCGAGAGTTTTCAAGCGTTTATTTGCGCTGATCAGGGATACATCCATAATGAAACCAAAAAGTTTTGATGATATTCAATTTTCCTCCGTTCACCGACGGATCATGCTGTGGGGTAGCGGTGGGCCTTTTCTGGATGGTTATGTATTAGTCCTGATCGGCGTTGCCTTAGAACAACTCACCCCCGTATTAAGTTTAAGTAGTGACTGGATTGGCTTATTGGGCGCTGCAACATTGGCGGGCCTGTTCATCGGTACTTCTCTATTTGGCTATATTTGCGACCAAGTTGGTCGTCGTAAAATGTTTTTAATTGATATTGTTGCCATTGGTGCCATTTCAGTCGCGACCATGTTTGTCTCAACACCGATGGAGCTGCTTATCATGCGGTTCTTAATCGGGATTGTAATAGGTGCAGATTACCCAATTGCAACATCAATGATCACCGAATTTTCCAATACCAAACAACGCGCATTTGCTGTCGGGTTTATTGCAGCGATGTGGTATGTCGGTGCCACCTGTGCCAATCTCGTTGGCTATATGCTATATGATGTAGAAGATGGCTGGCGCTGGATGCTTGGTAGCTCAGTGATCCCTTGTATTATTATTTTGATTGGTCGTTTTGATTTACCTGAATCACCTCTTTGGCTTATTCGCAAAGGGCGCGTTAAAGAATGTGAAAAAATGATGGAAAAGTTGTTTGGTCAACCCGTGGTATTCGAAGCTGAAGAACAACAAAAAACACACTTTTTTCAATTATTCACTAAGAGGCATTTTTCTTTCGTCCTATTCACCGCCATTATCTGGACCTGCCAAGTGATCCCGATGTTTGCAATTTACACCTTTGGACCACAAATTGTTGGGCAGTTGGGGTGGGATCAAGGAAAAAATGCTGCGCTCGGTAACGTAGTTATCAGCTTATTCTTCATGCTAGGCTGCTTACCTGCAATGTATTGGCTGAATAAAATGGGACGGCGACCATTATTGATTGGTAGCTTTGCCATTATGACCCTCGCACTTGCCATACTCGGGCTATTCTCAAACCTTGGTATTTGCCTTGTGATTATCATGTTTGGGATTTACGCTTTCTTTTCAGGCGGACCTGGCATTTTACAATGGCTCTACCCTAATGAGCTGTTTCCAACAGATATTCGTGCCTCTGCCGTTGGGGTCATTATGTCCATCAGCCGTATTGGAACCATTTTTTCAACGTGGGCATTACCGCTATTTATCACTAAATACGGTGTCAGTTCGGTGGTCTTGATGGGGGCTGGTGTCTCGCTAATAGGATTAATTGTCTCGATTTTATTTGCCCCAGAAACCAAAGGGTTAACCCTAGCACAAACCTCAGTGATGGGTATCCGGCGTGGAAAGAAGTAAAAGAAACAAAAGAAGTTACTACGATAAACAATCACATCAAATACGCTAAATAATTCGTGCAGCACCAAGGCAGCAAGAGAAACTAATCTCTAGGAGCATACATAAAGTATGTGACTAGGGTTAGTGAGCGCAGCTAACGCAGTGGCAGTGCGAAGTATGACGCGTATTTACACGCTAAATAGTTCAGATTGTAGGTAGGCGGCAAGCGAATAAGACCCTAGGAGCATACACAAGTATGTGACTAGGGCGAATAAGCGTAGCCAACACCCCTACAATTTGAAATATGACGCGTATTTAATTGGTTGAGAACGGCATAACCTCATACCAAACCAACAACCAAATAGTCACATAAGCAAAAATCGCCGCAATAATATCGTCAATCATGATGCCAAAACCGCCGCTGACTTTTCGGTCAAAAATCCTTATCGGCCATGGCTTCCACATGTCATATATGCGGAAAATAAAGAAGGCAGTGATAACCCATTCATAATCAACAACTGGGATCGCCATGAGAGTAATCCACATCCCGATAAATTCATCCCAAACAATGCTGCCATGGTCATGAATTTTCATATCATCGGAAGTGCGCTGGCAAATTAGGCAACCAATCCAAAAGCCTGCGACAATGAGTACCCACACACTCCAAATTGGCATGTTGGCCATTAATAACCAGAAAGGTATCGCAGCAAGAGAGCCCATTGTGCCTGGTACAATAGGTGAAAGGCCACTACCAAATCCTGTGGCCAATAAGTGCCAAGGATTACGCATATTCAGCCGTTTTTTTGCTTCTGCTTTTTCTTGGCGACTAGCCATTCTATGCACCTTCCGAAACAAAATGATCGAAACCTTTTAGGTTTACATCAACTTCTTGGTTATTGCAAAAGTAGCTAATCCCTTCAGACTGCGGCTTAATTTGCCCAATACACGTAAAGCCTGAGCCTGTATGTGCAAGTGCCATCTCTAGCGCCCCGCGGTTAATTTCAGGAACGGTAAAGCAAAGTTCGTAGTCTTCACCACCACTCAAAGACCATAAACGCCCTTGTTCGATACTACAACTTTGTTTCAACGCTTCTGATTGAGGCAATGCATCTAAATTAATGCGCGCACCACAACTACTCGCTTTCAAGATGTGGTTGAGATCAGAAACTAAACCATCCGAAATATCAATCGCAGAAGAAGCCAGGTTTCTCAACGCTTGGCCTTGTAAAATTCGTGGCTGTGGACGTAAATGGCGCGCAATTAGCCATTCTTGATGTTCTAAATTTTTAACATTCAGTTTATCTTGCAAAATAGCAAGGCCAGCAGCGCTATCACCGAGAGTCCCCGTGACATAAATCCAATCGCCATTACGCGCTCCAGCACGGGACATCGCTTTGCCGTTTGGCACTAAGCCATGAACCGTGTAGGTCAAGCTCATCGGGCCGCGGGTTGTATCACCACCAATTAATTGCATGCCATAATAGTTAAGCTGTTCAAACAAACTATCACTAAAAGATTGTAACCAATCACAATCAACACAAGGCAATGTAATTGCCAAAGAAACCCATGCTGGGTCTGCGCCCATCGCTGCGAGGTCACTTAAATTAGATGCTAATGATTTATAAGCAAGATCAGCTGGTGAAATGGTTGGTAGGAAATGAATACCAGAAACAAGAGTGTCAGTGCTTACAGCAAGTTGCTGTTTTTCTGGAATGGTCATCAACGCACAGTCATCCCCAATACCGATATTAACATCACGTCGGTTAGTGGTTTGACGGTTAAAATAACGCGCGATGAGGTCAAATTCGCCATATGACATGGTAGATTTTCCGTTTTCGCTATATCTATTTTCGTTTAAGACGAAGCAAATAATTTACACCCTAATAATTCAATAATAGGTAAATAGCACCGAATTGCTAACCTGAAGATTCTATCTAATTGGTTGCAATTATTCTTCGCTCACCGGCCATTGAAATATCGCGAGCATATAAACACAAAGGTAGACTGGAACCCAGCCTACCTATTTATTACCGTAGTGCTACAGGAGGGAACCCTGATATTATTATTTTTTACGGCGAACCGCAGGTGCAGCTTTGTCTAATACACCGTTAACGAATTTATGGCTATCTTCTGCGCCAAACACTTTCGCTAATTCAATACCTTCGTTGATTGCAACTTTATAAGGTACATCTTGACGGAAACTTAATTCAAACATGGAGACGCGTAAAATCGCTTTTTCTACCTGCCCTAACTCTTCGAGCTGACGAGATAAATAAGGCGCCATCTGTTGATCTAGTTTTGTTGCGTTAGTCGCAACACCTGATAACAGTTCACGAAAATAGTTTACGTCGACGTCTGACATGTCCTGTTCAGCAATAAACTCATATTCGACTTCAGCAATTGGATTGCCAGATAATTGCCATGAATAAATGGCTTGTACAGCACACTCACGAGCGCGGCGACGAGCAGCAGGTTTCACAAGATTCCCCTTAAATTTAAAAACTGTACACAATAAACACTTGTTGCATTGCGTAATCTACACCGTGATGGCGAAAAAACAGCAACATAGAGCAAATTGTGTATTATTTGCCTTTGATGGCTTTAATTACATTAATCATTTCAAGTGCTGTCAGTGCAGCTTCAGCACCTTTATTACCTGCTTTAGTACCCGCACGTTCAATAGCTTGTTCAATATTTTCAGTGGTTAACACACCAAAAGTCACTGGTACTTCACTGTTCATCGCAACATGAGATAAACCGGAGCTACATTCACCTGCAACGTATTCAAAGTGAGCAGTACCACCACGAATAACGGTACCTAATGCAATCACTGCATCATATTTATTCGTTTCAACCAATGCTTTTGTGGTCAATGGCAGCTCATAGGCGCCTGGAACCCACACAATTGTAATATTGTCATTTGAAACCTGACCAATGCGTTCTAACGCATCAACAGCACCTTCCAGCAGACTATCATTAATAAAGTTGTTAAAACGAGCGATAGCGATAGCAACACGCGCTTGTGGAGCAGCAACAACACCTTTAATTACGTTCATAGCCTTCCTCTAATATTAATTATAACCCGCGGGGCGCGGATTTTATCACATTCTTTCGTGTATCGTACGTATGATTTTCAAAAAAACCATTTACCATACGGGACGAAGCCTGACACGTAGGTCTGACCCGACTTGCTTCACTTCTGTAAATTCAAATTTTGGCGCATCAACAAGGCCGTTAAGCGGCGGAAAGTCCACCAAACCTCGAGCGCTGTCACCTAGTAATTTAGGTGCAATATAGACAATCAGTTCGTCAACTAAACCTAATTTAAGCAATGAGCCTGCGAGTTTTGCCCCCGCCTCAACCCAAATACTATTCACATTACGTTTAGCCAGTTGCATCATTAAAATAACCAGATCGGTGCCGTTTTCATCTGCTAGAATAGCGATTTGCTCAACTTTTCCTTGCCATACTGCATTTTCATCTGGGTTTGAGCGCACTAACCAACATTCACCATCTAATTGAGTAACTTTATGGTCAGGAGTCACTCGATTGTGGTTATCTAGCACAATACGAATGGGTTGGCGTACTTGGCTTTCTGGATACACTTGTTGGATATCTGATGGGAGCTCGTTCCAACGCACCGTTAAAGAAGGGTCATCAGCAACTACCGTGCTGCTCGTACTTAAAATAGCACTAGCCTCGGCTCGAAGAGCTTGTACATCTTTGCGAGCTGCGGAGCTGGTAATCCATTTGCTTTCCCCTGATTCAAGGGCGGTCTTGCCATCAAGCGAAGCAGCAAGTTTCAACTGGATATAGGGAAACCCGGTACGCATACGTTTTAAAAAGCCACGGTTCGCCGCTTCAGCATCGTCTAATAAAACATTACTACGTGTTTCAATTCCTGCTTGCGACAACATATACAGACCACGGCCTGCAACCTGAGGATTGGGGTCTTGCATGGCGGCAACGACTCGGCTTACACCTGCAGTAATCAGTGCTTCTGCACAAGGTGGAGTGCGGCCGTGATGACTGCAAGGCTCAAGGGTGACATAGGCCGTTGCCCCTTGCGCTTTTTCCCCTGCCATACGCAATGCGTGAACCTCAGCGTGGGGTTCCCCTGCTTTCTGATGATACCCCTCACCGACAATGGCACCATCACGCACAATCACACACCCGACATTTGGATTAGGTGATGTAGTAAAACGCCCTTTTCGTGCCAATTCAAAAGCACGAGCCATATACATGTTGTCTTGTTCAATCATTAGCGTTAATCCTGTAATTTAGCGATTTCTTCGCCAAATTCGCGCACATCTTCAAAGCTGCGGTAAACAGAAGCAAAACGGATATAGGCAACTTTATCGAGCTTTTTCAGCTCATCCATAACCAAACTGCCAATCAATTTAGATGGAACTTCACGCTCCCCCGTGGCTCGCAGTTGGGATTTGATTGATATAATGGCTTGCTCGATGTCATCTGAGCTAACAGGGCGTTTTTCTAATGCTTTTTGCATACCTCGGTTAAGCTTTTCTTCATCAAATGGCTCGCGAACGTCATCACTCTTAATGACACGAGGCATTACCAGCTCTGCAACCTCGAAAGTGGTAAATCGTTCATGGCAAAGCAAACATTGGCGGCGCCTGCGTACTTGAGAGCCTTCACCAACCAGACGCGAGTCGATGACTTTCGTATCTACAGCTGAGCAGAATGGGCAGTGCATAGCGTTTCCTGAATCTATTTACGGAGAACTAGTTTACCCTACTGTGCGAGAAAAAACACCCTAGAAGATGCCTCCTAGGGTGTTCTCGTTGCTCTTCATATTTCGCGTTGTAGGGGTGTTGGCATCGTTTATTAACCCTAGTCACATACTTTTGTATGCTCCTAGGGATTAATTACACTTGCCGCCTACCTACAACACGAACTATTTTGAGCACTAATTGGCTTAACTCTTTATTATTCCCGTTGTAGGGGTGTTGGCATCGCTTATGAACCCTAGTCACATACTTTTGTATGCTCCTAGGGATTAATTACACTTGCCGCCTACCTACAACACGAACTATTTTGAGTGCTAATTGGCTTAGTTATTCATCGTTTTTAAAACTAAGGCAGTAATGACTCTTGGTCAGCACCTTCTTTTTCGACTTTCGCTTGCATCAAGTGTTCACGCTTCATACCCATCTTCAATGCTAATGCAGAAGCAACATAAATAGATGAGATAGTACCGATAGTTACACCGATTAACATAACCAACGAGAAGCCTTCTAACATTGCGCCACCGAACAGGTATAGCATCAGAACCACTAACAATGTGGTGGCTGATGTCATGATGGTACGGCTCAATGTTTGCGTCAAAGAGACGTTCATGATTTCGTACGGTGTACCACGGCGTATTTTACGGAAGTTTTCACGGATACGGTCTGATACAACGATACTGTCGTTCAGTGAGTAACCAATAACTGACATCAATGATGCCACTATAGTCATATCTATCTCTATATGGAACAAAGACAGAATACCTAAAGTGATCACCACGTCATGCGCAAGAGATAACACGGCACCCGCAGCCAAACGCCATTCAAAACGGAAACCAACATAGATAAGGATACAAATCAACGCAGTTAACAGAGCCAAAGCCCCTGTTTGTGCTAATTCAGCCCCAACACTAGGCCCCACGAATTCAATACGTTTTACGGTTGCTTTATCATCCACATTTTGGTTGATAATCGTGATAATTTCTTTACCGACTTCTTGACCAGCAGTGCCTTCAATTGGCGGAATACGGATCATGATATCGCGGCTGCTACCAAAGTTTTGGATTAGTGGATCTTTATGATTCGAGTTAGACAAGCTATCACGAATTTTATCCAAATCAGCTGGCTGACTTAAGTTGATTTCAATTACCGTACCACCGGTGAAATCTAAGCCCCAGTTAAAACCTTTGACGCCAATAATCACAAAAGAAGCTATCAGTAATACGATAGAAATGCTAAAGGCAACGTTGTCCCAGCGCATAAAGTCATAAACTTTACGGCCATAGTTCAATTGTTCAACAGTATAATCCTGTGCCACAACGTGCTCCTTAAATTGACAGCTTGTTAATACGTTTACCGCCGTAAAGCAGGTTCACGATAGCACGTGTACCAACGATAGCTGTAAACATAGAGGTTGCGACACCAATCGCTGTCGTAATCGCAAAGCCTTTAATAGACCCAGTACCCACTGCATAGAGAATAATCGCAGTGATCAGTGTCGTTAAGTTTGCGTCTGTAATACTTGAGAAGGCGCCTTTATACCCTTCATGAATTGCTTGCTGAACAGATCGACCGTTCTTGAGCTCTTCTTTAATCCGTTCGTTAATTAGAACGTTCGCATCGACGGCAACCGCAAGGGTTAATACGATACCGGCAATACCAGGCATAGTCAGTGTTGCGCCCGGTAATAAGGACATCACCCCAACAATTAACACCAAGTTTGCCAACAGCGCGCTACTCGCAATCAGACCAAATTTACGATAGTAAATAATCATAAATAGGATAGAAGCTAACAGACCTGCGATACAGGCTTTCAGCCCTTGCTCGATATTTTGCATACCTAGTGTTGGACCAATGGTACGTTCTTCAACAATTTGGATTGGCGCAATCAACGCACCTGCACGTAACAGTAATGAAAGCTGGCGAGCTTCAGTGCCGTTAGTAATACCAGTAATACGGAATTTGCTACCAAAACGTGCAGAAATACGTGCCGCATTGATGACTTTTTCATCTTTCACCAAAATTGAACGGCCCGTTGCATCTTTCTTGCCACTGTCTTTGTATTCAACAAACAGCGTTGCCATCAGCTTGTCTTGGTTATCACGTGTAAAGTCAGACATGATAGAACCACCAGAACTATCAAGACTGATACTCACTTGTGGTTGGCCGTTTTCATCCGCATCAGATGTTGAATCGGTAATATGGTCACCCGTTAAGATCACACGCTTATATAAGACATAAGGCATGCCTTCACGGTCATATTTAACTTCTGAATCACCTGGTACACGGCCACTTTCCGCTGCAGAAGAATCCACGGCGGTATTCACTAGACGGAATTCTAATGTCGCAGTCGCACCTAAAATTTCTTTTGCGCGCGCGGTATCTTGAATACCCGGTAATTCAACCACAATTCGGTCAGCGCCTTGGCGTTGAACCAGTGGCTCCGCAACACCTAATTGGTTTACACGGTTGCGAATAATAGTAATGTTCTGAGAAACCGCGTAGTTACGTGCTTCACGTAAACGCTCGTCGGTCATCACTGCGATCATGGTGTTATCGCTGCCATCACTAAAGACTAAGTCTGGGTATTTACGAGACAATGCTTTTTCAGCTTGGCTACGATCATCCGCGTTACGGAAACGAACTTCCACGCTATAATCATTGCCTTTACGAATAGAAGAGTACGCAATGCCTTCTTGACGCAGGTCATTACGCAAACCATCCATGTTTTGTTCCTGCAATTTACCTAATGCAGTGTCCATATCAACTTCCATCAGGAAGTGAACCCCACCACGCAGATCAAGACCAAGCTTCATCGGTTCACCACCGATAGCTTCGAGCCACTTAGGCGTTGCAGGTGCAAGGTTTAATGCAACAACATACTGGTCACCCAGTGCATTCATGATCACTTCACGCGCACGTAACTGAACATCAGAGTTGTTGAATCGGGCTAAAATGGCCCCATTTTCTAGAGAGATAGATTTACTCTCAATTTTATCGTCTTTTAACGATTTCTGGACTTGGATCAGCGTTTGTTCATTGGCGGCGGTTCCCCGCACGCCAGTGATCTGAACAGCCGGATCCTCACCATATAGGTTTGGAAGTGCATAAAGCAAACCGATGAGGATCGCGAAGATCAACATCAGATACTTCCACAAAGGATAACGGTTTAGCACGGCAGTTCCCTTCGGGAGAATCAGAATTAAATTGCTTTCATTGTGCCTTTAGGTAAAACAGCAGCAACGAAATCACGTTTGATGGTTACTTCTGTGTTCTCACTCAGCTCAAGAACCACATAACCGGTTTCAGACACTTTAGTTACACGTCCGATTAAACCGCCAGTTGTTAAAACTTCATCACCTTTAGTGATAGATTCCATCAATTTACGGTGTTCTTTCGCACGTTTTTGCTGTGGACGCAAAATCATGAAATAGAAGATCAGCGCGAAAACAACAAGCATGATAACCATAGTGTACGGGCTACCTTGCGCTGGTGCACCTGCTGACGCCGCTGCTTCAGAAATAAAAAAACTCATTCAACTTTCCTCATTGTTTTATTGAAAGCAATTTTACATACAAAAAAGCTAAGTTTGATATGCTACACAGATTAATGGCATTTCGCACTTAAATTCATTCGATATTTAATGAAGGTTCAGGTTTACCAATCTTTTGGTAAAAATCTTTAGCAAACTCTTCAAAATTCCCATTTTCAATGGCTTGGCGAATACCGGCCATCAAGCGCTGGTAATAACGTAAATTATGGATGGTATTGAGCCTTGCACCAAGAATTTCATTACACCTATCAAGATGATGCAGATAAGCGCGGCTATAATGACGACAAGTATAGCAGTCACACTCAGCATCCAGTGTTGATGTGTCTGATTTATACTTAGCATTACGAATTTTTACCACGCCATTTGTCACAAATAAATGCCCATTTCGCGCATTTCGTGTTGGCATCACACAATCGAACATATCGATTCCGCGACGAACCCCTTCCACTAAATCTTCAGGCTTACCAACCCCCATTAAGTAACGAGGTTTTTCCGCTGGAATTTGCGGGCAGACATGTTCTAAGATTCGGTGCATATCTTCTTTCGGTTCGCCAACGGCTAAGCCGCCTACAGCGTACCCATCAAAGCCGATTTCCACCAGCCCCTTAACTGAAATATCACGTAAATCTTCGTAAACACTACCTTGAATAATACCGAATAAGGCATTTTTATTGTTTAGTTCGTCAAAACGTTGGCGGCTACGTGCAGCCCAACGCAGCGACATTTCCATTGATGTCTTTGCATAGTCCCAATCTGCTGGATATGGCGTACACTCGTCAAAAATCATGACAATATCTGAACCAAGGTCATACTGAATTTCCATCGACTTTTCAGGACTTAGGAAAACTTTTTCACCGTTGATTGGGTTGCGAAAATGCACACCTTCTTCTTTAATTTTGCGCATCGCACCAAGACTAAAGACCTGAAAACCACCTGAATCGGTTAAAATTGGGCCTTGCCATTGCATAAAGTCATGGAGATCGCCATGTAACTTCATGATTTCTTGCCCAGGGCGCAACCACAAGTGGAAAGTATTCCCTAATAAGATTTGAGCGCCGGTTTCTTTGACTTCTTCCGGTGTCATGCCCTTAACTGTACCGTAGGTTCCTACTGGCATAAATGCAGGGGTTTCCACCACACCACGCTCAAAGACTAAGCGACCACGGCGTGCATTGCCATCGGTCGTTTGTAATTCATATTTCACGTTTGCCTCCTAGCAGCAGAAAAACAGTCTGTTGCTATCGATAATATTAATTTGCTAAGCAAGCAGCCGATGCCACCGCTTCAAACTGATTACTCACCAATTTTCTCAAATCGAGCTTTTGTATTGGGGGTAATAAACATAGCATCACCATAACTAAAGAAACGGTATTTTTGTTCAACGGCTTCTTTATATGCATTCATGGTGTTTTTGTATCCAGCAAACGCAGAAACCAACATAATTAATGTCGATTCTGGTAAGTGGAAGTTGGTGATCAGTGCATCTATCACCTGATATTCATACCCTGGATAAATAAAGATTTGGGTATCATCAAAAAATGGAGCAATTAAAGCATCTTCGCTCGCTTTTGCGGCACTTTCTAGCGACCGAACGGACGTCGTTCCAACAGCGATAACACGATTGCCTCGTGCTTTACAGGCTAAAACAGCGTCTACGACCTCTTGTGGCACTTCTGCATATTCAGAATGCATAATGTGATCTTCGATAGTATCAACTCGTACAGGTTGAAAGGTACCGGCCCCCACATGCAATGTCACAAATGCCATCTCTACGCCTTTTTGGCGCAATGCTTCAAGTAACGGCTCATCAAAGTGTAAACCTGCCGTTGGTGCCGCAACAGCACCTGGTTTTTCGCTATACACGGTTTGATAAAGTTCTTTATCAGACTCTTCATCAGGACGGTCAATATAAGGAGGCAGAGGCATATGACCAATTTGGTTTAGAATACTTAATACATCACGTTCATCGTCAAAACGCAGCTCAAACAATGCACCATGACGCGCGACCATCGTCGCTTTCACGCTTTCATCTTCGCCTAGCAGTAATTCAGCCCCTTCCTTTGGTGCTTTTGATGCCCTAACATGAGCGAGCACGCGGTGCTCATCCAACATACGCTCAATCAGAACTTCAATTTTACCACCGCTAACTTTGCGCCCAAATAACCGTGCGGGGATCACGCGAGTGTTATTGAACACCAGCAAGTCACCATGCTCCAATTTTTCTAGAATATCGGTAAAAACACCATGCGTGAGCTGCCCTGAGCCGCCATCTAGGCTTAATAAACGGCAAGCACTACGCTCAGCCTGCGGATAATGGGCAATCAGTTCTTCAGGTAATTCAAAAGTAAAATCGGAAACACGCATTGTATTGACATCAATCTAAAAAAACAGGCGACTAGTCTAGTGCCGCACTGACTTTGGCGCAAGAAATAAGCGCAAAATCGGACAAAAAACCACCATTTTTTAACAAATAATTTGTTAGCAAAAAATTCTGCATACTATTTACCCATTCAAAAAATGAATTATTTCTGTTTTACTAAGATTTCATGACAAATTTATTTCAATCTTTTTTCTTTTGTCTCTCAATGCTCATACCCCATGAATTTCGAATTAGAGGAATTCTTTATTATTCCTCTACCAAGTAATGTCCTGTAAGTTTCGAATTCAACATAATTACTGCTATAGTTTGAGCAATCAAAAAGTTAGCTAAGCTGCGTTGCATGTCCTATGGATTTCGAATCACAGGTAGGCAGCAAGTAAAGATATCCCGATGAGCATACATGAGTATGTGATTCGGGTGGCTTTACGAAGCTAACACCCCTGTGGTTTGAAAGACGACGGACATTTTAAAGTGAATTATTTAGCGCACCTCCACCTCGCCCATCTCGCTGACAGCTCCTTACTCGGCAACATCATGGCTGACTACGTCCGCGGTAACCCTGTGGGCCTTTACTCCCCCGAAATTGTCTCTGGTATCTTTATGCATCGAACTGTCGACCGCACTACAGATACTCACCCTTTAGTCAAAGAAGCTAAATTGTTATTTCGTGATGAATATCGCCGTGTTGCACCTATAACATTGGATTTAGTTTGGGATCATTTTTTATCTTTGCATTGGTCAACTATTGAGCCATCAATACCGCTAGTAGACTTTGTACGTGACTGCCGAAAAATAATTGAGCCGCAGCTTTGTCATACCCCTGAAAAATTCCAGGAGTTAAATGAATATCTCTGGCCTCAACAGTGGCTAATACGCTATGCAGATAAAAATTATATTGGAAAATCACTGAGTGGGATGGCAAGAAGACGCCCCAAGCTCAGTGCGCTAAGTGGTTCATTTGATGATTTTTTATTGCAGTATGATGCGTTAGAAACTATTTTCTTTCAATTTTATCCGCAAATGATGGCTAATGCGCTGCAACATTTTTTTGTACAGAATGTCACAATTAACACAAAGGAATAAATTAAAGCTTGCACTTTAGTGGAATAAAACTATCTTATTGATATTAATTTGATAAACCAGTATTATTGATAGTTAAAACCTATCACAATAATCGGTTTAAATGACTTTATTGTCAAAAGATCTTTTTCTATTCTTTCAGAAGTCTAAATCCACACTATTTATCAGTGATTAAATAGACAGGACAAAAAACTTTAATTCAAACTCATAGGAGTAAATTATGGTTCTGGTAACACGTCAAGCCCCTGACTTTACTGCTGCTGCTGTTTTAGGCAACGGTGAAATTGTTGAAAATTTCAACTTAAAAACACACATTGAAGGTAAACCTGCAGTAATCTTCTTCTGGCCAATGGATTTTACTTTCGTTTGCCCTTCAGAATTGATCGCATTTGACCACCGCTTTGAAGAATTCCAGAAACGTGGTGTTGAAATCGTTGGTGTTTCTTTTGACTCTGAGTTTGTTCATAACGCATGGCGTAAAACCCCAGTCGATAACGGTGGTATTGGTGAAGTTAAATACCCAATGGTTGCTGATATCAAACGTGAAATCATGAAAGCTTATGGTATCGAGCACCCAGATGCAGGCGTTGCCCTGCGTGGCTCTTTCCTCGTTGACAAAGACGGTATTGTTCGCCACCAAGTGGTTAATGACCTACCATTAGGCCGTAATATCGACGAAATGCTGCGTATGGTTGACGCGCTGCAATTCCACGAAGAGCACGGTGATGTTTGCCCAGCTCAGTGGGAAAAAGGCCAAGAAGGTATGAATGCATCTCCAAAAGGCGTTGCTGACTACCTGACTAAAAACTCTGCAAAACTGTAATTCGTTACGCGAGTTTTAGAAAAGCGGGCATCAAGCCCGCTTTTTACTTTTGTGAACCAAGTCTATCTTTTCTCTTCCTACTCGCAATTATTCCACTCAGTTAACAATTCTTAACTCAAATACTCAATGTTTTGTATTATTGTGTGCTATACATTAAAAACACAAATAATTAACAAACTATTCATATTGAATATTTGTGCGATAGAACAACTCAATTAACCCTAACTGGGAGATACGAATGATAAAAACATCATTACGCCCTGCGGTTCTATTTCTTTCCTTACTTGTTTCTAATCAGCTGTATGCCGCTTCTGAACCTGCCGTTGAAGCAAAAAAAGGTATGGTTGTTTCCTCCCAACATTTAGCATCACAAATTGGGGCTGATATTCTAAAATCAGGCGGCAATGCTATTGATGCCGCTGTTGCGGTAGGATATGCACAAGCCGTAGTTAACCCTTGCTGTGGCAATATCGGCGGTGGTGGCTTTATGACTATTCATCTAGCCGATGGCAAAGATTTATTTATTAATTTCAGAGAAACCGCGCCCGGTGCCGCTAGTGCAGATATGTATTTAGACAAAGACGGTAAGTTAATCAAAGATGCGAGCCTATATGGATACCTCGCGTCAGGTGTACCAGGTACCGTTAAAGGCCTAGACTATGCCTTAGAAAAATACGGTACGATGAGCCGCCAGCAAGTAATGGCGCCGGCTATTAAATTAGCAAGAGAAGGCTTTGTGCTGACTAGAGCAGATACTGATGTCCTCGACACCACGACAGAACGTTTTAAACAAGACCCAGAAGTCGCACGTATCTTCTTAAAACCGGATGGTAGTTCTTTCCAACCCGGTGACTTGTTAGTTCAGACCGATTTAGCTAACACCTTAGAAAAAATTGCTCAAAATGGCCCATCCGCTTTTTATGAAGGCGAAATTCCCAAAATAGTTGAAGAAGCGTCCAAGAAAAATGGGGGAATTTTAACTGCGAAAGATCTTGCTGATTTTACTATCACGGATACAGCACCTGTCAGTTGCACCTATAGAGGATATCAATTTATTTCAGCGCCACCACCAAGTTCAGGTGGAGTGACTATCTGCCAAACGCTTAATATCTTAGAAGGGTATGACCTCAAAGAAATGGGCTTTAACTCCGCGGACTATATTCATACTCTTACAGAAGCAATGCGCCATGCCTATATGGACAGAAATACTTTCCTCGGTGATCCTGAATTTGTCGATAATCCAACGGAAAAGCTACTCAGCAAAGCCTATGCAGAAGAGCTACGCAAAGAAATCAAACCCAACCAAGCAACGCCATCAACTCAGGTTCAACCAGGAATAGGGCCTCACGAAAAACCGGAGACTACGCATTATTCTGTTGTTGATGAAAAAGGAAATGCAGTTTCAACCACTTACACGATTAATGGTCGCTTTGGCTCTGTGGTGATCCCGCCCGGAACTGGCTTTTTCTTGAACGATGAAATGGATGACTTCACCACCAAAGTAGGTGAAAAAAACCTGTATGGTTTAGTACAAGGTGAACGCAATTCTATTGCACCAGGTAAGCGCCCACTGTCATCCATGAGCCCAACTATCGTGACGAAAGATGGCAAAGTATTTCTAGTTCTCGGTTCACCGGGAGGCTCACGAATTATTTCGATTACACTGCAAACCGCTTTAAATATTATCGACCATGGTATGCCGCCACAAGAAGCCGTTAATGCACCACGTATTCACCACCAATGGCTCCCTGATGAGGTCTATTATGAGCAAAGAGGCGTTTCTAAAGACACCTTAGCACTACTCGATAAAATGGGTTACCAGATGGTTGAACAAACACCGTGGGGTGCCGCCGAGCTGATTATGGTCGCGATCCCTGAAGGAGCTGGTGTTAGTGCCAAATCTTCGGGTAATGATTCCGCTGTTTCGGGGAAAGTTCGTGAAGGCTTCATTTATGGCTCTAACGATGTACGCCGCCCAGCAGGTAGCGCTGTTGGCGTAGATTAATGGCCCAATAAAATAGAAAAAGGAGCTATTTAGCTCCTTTTTTGTAATTTCAATTAATTACACTTGTTTATGCTGTGCAGCAGGTGACACAAACTTATCGCATAAAATAGCCACGACCATCACAACAACAGTTGGTAATACCCAGACTAAGTCTTGTTTATACAGTGGCATTGCTGTCATCCATTCAGGAATATAACCTTTAAGATGGTCTGACGCTTTTACGGCACCGATTAAACCGACGACAAAGCTAACTAACATTGTCGGCGCAATCACTATCGTTGGGTTTTTCCACCACTTCAAAGTAAAGCTTAATAAAATTAAGACAATACAAGGTGGATAAATTGAAACTAGCACGGGTAATGAGAAGGCGATTAACTTACTCAAACCTAAGTTTGAGATCACCATGGAGAACACACCCAAGATCAACACCAGTTTACGGTAAGAAATCGGTACATAGCGGCTAAAGAACTCGGCACAGGCACAAGTTAAACCCACGGCAGTTACCATACAGGCAACAAAGATTAATACCGCAAGGAAGAAGCTACCGTAATTACCAAAAGTATATTGAACATAGGTATGTAAAATATCAGCGCCATCAGCAGGGTTTGGAATTAACGAACCGCTATTCTCACCAAGCTTAAACAAGGACAAATAGACCAGAGTTAATAATACCCCTGCAATTAACCCTGCCCACATAGTGTAACGGGTTAATAGTGAAGAGTTTTCGATACCCCTTGAACGCGCCGCATTAACAATAACGATACCAAATACCATAGCACCAAGGGTATCCATAGTTAGATAACCATTGATAAAGCCATTCGAGAAAGCCATCTCACGGTATTCTATTGTAGAAGGGATCGGATCCCCCGCAGGCCACATGACAGCCGCAATACCCAAAATAGCCAAGGCTAACATTTTTACAGGTGCTAAAATGTGCCCAACGCTATCGAGCAGTTTTCCGGGATATAGTGAAATACCGATAACTAGAACGAAGTAAACTACGCTGTAGATAAGTAACAGCATATCGGACTCACCACCAAATAAAGGTGCGATACCGACTTTATAGGATACAGTCGCCGTTCTTGGCGTTGCAAATAGAGGCCCTACAGACAAATAAGCAACAACCGCCAATAGTAACCCTGCCGTTTTGCCAACGGGTGTACTGAGCGCTTCAATACCCCCACCTACTTTAGCTAATGCAATAACGGTTAAAACAGGTAAGCCCACACCAGTAACCAAAAACCCTAGTGCCGCCGTCCAAACTTGTTCCCCAGCCTGCAAACCAACCATAGGGGGAAAGATAATGTTTCCTGCCCCGACGAATAACGCAAAAGTCATAAAGCCTAATGCGATGATATCTCTTGATGATAAACGATGAGCCATATTATGTTATTTTTAAGTGACAAAATAGAAAATTATGGGTTTACACTTAGCAACCCTTTGAAATATATATAGCGAGATAGAATTCTGATAAACATACTGTTAACAATATAAAAAAGCATGTTTGTTTGTATCATACGAAATGAAAAGTCAAAAAACAGAAAAATTCGCCAATAACTGACAACAAGTAGAACTTTTATAGGGCAAAAAGGCAATAGCAAACCGAAAAACAAGAATAAATAACTAAACTAATTTTCAGAACTAGTGATTACTTTCAGTAAAATCACAATACTCGTTATATGCTTTGCTCGAAAAATGAACAGCTCGTCTTTTTCTGGTGATTATAATTGATTATTTAACAGAATATATAATTAATATGATAACAATAATCAGCATTAAATATATATTTTTTGAATTGAATACATGTATCGATTGATAAATAGAAATAATCCACTCTATTAATATTTTGATTATATTAACAAAGTTGGATTATTTGCCTATTTTTAAGCTTTTTTATCATCGACAATAAACACTGGCGGTAAAGTAAATGAAAACTCACTCCCTTTACCTAATTGGCTTGTTACCACCAATTGGCTGCTATGGTGTTGTAGTGCATGTTTAACAATAGCCAACCCAAGGCCGGTACCTCCACCGCCTTGACGGGAACGTGCTTTATCTACCCGATAAAACCGTTCTGTTAAACGAGGAATATGTTCTGCAGGTATCCCTTGCCCGCTATCTCTCACACTAAAACGAGCACCTTGACTATTTCTTTGCCATTCAATCCAAATTTTGGTGCCTTCTGGCGTATGACTGATTGCGTTATAGACTAAATTTGCCACTGCACTTCGTAATTGTTCTTCATTACCATAGACACGCAATTTTTCATCAATATGAAATTCAAACTGGTGGCGCCCTTGGCTTAAACTGAGTGCTTCTTGTTCAATCATTTTGAGAATGACGGGGATATTCACTTGCTCATCAAGGTTAATTTGAGGAGCAATTTCTATACGTGATAACTGCAAAAGCTGTTTGACCAAGTTATCCATACGATGAGTTTGCTCTTGCATGACATGCAGAGCTTTTTTATTGACTGCAGTGACATTTTCTTGGTCATCCATGACCTCAAGGTAACCTTGAATGACAGTAAGGGGAGTTCGTAATTCATGGCTCACATTCGCAAAGAAGTCCCTACGCGCCTTTTCCAAACGACGTTTTTCTGTCACATCTCGAGCCACCATCAATAACTGCCCTTCTGTATACGGCAAGATACGAAACTCAACAATTTCACCACTATTGAGTTCGATAGTCAGCGCTTGGTCATAACGCTTAATGGTGAAGTAGCGGCTAAAATCTGGGTAACGTAATAAATTAAAAATATGTTGGCCATTATCTTCAGGCCAACGGAAGCCGAGTAAAGCCTGCGCATGACGATTACACCAGAAGATATTCCCTTCTGTTGTCATCATAACCACTGCATCAGGTAGTGATTCTGCACCACTACGAAACCGTTTAATTAACTGGCCTAGCTCACGACGGCGTTTACGATTACGTTGTTGCATCTGGTAGATGCCATAAAATATCGGTTCCCACCCCCCTCTACCCTCGGGTGGTAACATGCTTTTATCGAGCCACAACCAGTAAGAGAGTTTAAGTAAGTTATACCCATGCCATGTCAGTGCAGCAAGTAGCGATATCACTAATAGCCACGCTAGGTGGCCAATAAAAACCGATAAGATAAGGGCAGGTAAGATAAATAAAAACAGCCCCCAAATCAGCTGCTTAATCGATAAACGTTCAAGCACGCATGTTTCTCCCTTTGTGGTTTTTAGTAACGGATAGAAAAACGATAACCTGTACCGCGTACAGTTTGTACCATTTTATCATGACCTTCCGTCTCTAGTGCCTTTCTTAACCGCCTAATATGGACATCAACGGTTCTATCTTCCACATACACATTGGCTCCCCATACATAATTTAGTAGCTGTTCTCTACTATATACGCGTTCAGGGTGAGTCATGAAGAAATGCAGTAATTTATATTCAGTTGGCCCCATATCGATAGGGATTTCATTGCTGGTCACACGATGAGAAGTAGGGTCTAACGTTAACCCATTCATTTCAATAATATCTTCCGTCGCCATTGGTGAAATACGACGTAAAATTGCCTTTACCCGAGCGATTAATTCCTTTGGTGAAAACGGCTTAATCAGATAGTCATCCGCGCCAACTTCCAAACCTTTTACGCGGTCTTCTTCTTCTCCTCGTGCGGTTAACATCATGACAGGAACGTCACGTGTTGCGCTATCACGCTTCATATGCTTAATTACTTGGATTCCAGATCCCCCTGGGATCATCCAATCTAGGAGTACGAGGTCAGGCAACGGGTCAACAAGTTGTGCAATCGCACTGTCATAATCATCAGCTTCAATAGGCTGAAAACCATTCTGTTCTAATACAAAACAAACCATTTCTCGGATGGGCGCTTCATCTTCAACAACTAGAATGCGTCTTGCCATGATTGTTCCTGTAAAATTAAGAAGACATTTAAAATGTGAAAGCATTATGCGTCACTTTTATGACAGAATTATGAATATCAATGGGTAAAACTCATATTAATCTTTATTTTAACGGTTAAATGTCATTTAAGTGAAATATTTCCGCAACATGGTAATAAAGTCGCAAACATCCCTCAACGAGTTATTTGGATCAGGTATACTCAATTATCGAACGTTCGTGCACATTATTGATGACAGGAATTGATAGCTCATGCGCATTATTCATACTTCAGACTGGCACCTTGGTCAGTATTTTTTTACCAAAAGCCGTGCGCCTGAGCACCAACATTTCTTGAATTGGCTCGTTGAACAAGTGGAATTACATCATGTTGATGCTGTCATCGTTGCAGGTGATATCTTCGATACCGGCTCACCGCCAAGCTATGCACGTGAACTGTACAACAAATTTATTGTTGATTTACAAAAAACAGGTTGTCAGCTGGTTATTTTAAGCGGTAATCACGACTCTGTTTCTGTACTCAATGAATCAAGTGCTCTACTTCGTTACTTAAATACACAAGTCATTACGTCGGGAAGTGAGCCGCATGTTATTACCTTAGTAAATAAACAGGCTCACCCTATTGGTTTAGTCTGTGCCATTCCTTTTTTACGCCCTCGAGATATTCAACTAAGTATTGCAGGGCAAGATATTGAAGAGAAACAACGCTCGCTGCAAACAGCGATTCATGATCATTACCAAGCCAGCTACCAACTCGCGCTAGAACAGCGAACCGCTTTGGGGCTGGATATTCCAATTATTGCAACAGGCCATTTAACCGTTGTCGGCGCAGCCTTAACTGACTCTGTACGAGATATTTATATTGGTACGTTAGATGCGTTTCCTTCAGGGGCTTTTCCACCTGCTGACTATATTGCCCTTGGCCATATTCACCGTCCCCAAGTGATTGGAGGACAAGAAAGTATTCGATACTGTGGTTCACCTATTGCATTGAGCTTTGACGAAACGGCACAACAAAAAAGCGTCTGCCTTGTTGAATTCAGTGGAAGTAAATTGACTCAAGTCACACCATTGGAAATCCCTATTATTCAGCCATTACAAAGCATCAAAGGCTCCTTAAGCCAAATAGAACAGCAATTAGAGATATGGAAAGATTATCAAGGTGATAAACCCGTTTGGCTTGATATTGAAGTTGCTTCACAAGATTACCTCGCTGATATCCAACAACGTATTGAAGCTTTGACACAAGAGCTCCCAGTCGAAGTCGTAATACTACGCCGCGCACGCAAGCAAATACAGGGACAAAGCCAAACCTTAGCTAATGAAACATTGAGTGAACTCACCGTAGAAGACGTTTTTTTACGCCGCCTTGCTCAAGAGTCTTTAGATGATCCTGAGCGTGAACAGCGTCTAGTACAGCTATTTCAACAATCTTATGACGCATTGCAAATGAGCAAGGAAAGTTAATATGAAAATTTTAAGTTTACGTTTAAAAAATATTAACTCTCTTAGAGGTGAATGGAAAATTGATTTCACTGAAGAGCCATTTGCTAGCAATGGCCTGTTTGCCATTACGGGCGCCACTGGTGCAGGGAAAACGACCTTATTAGATGCGATTTGCCTCGCGCTTTATCACCGAACACCGCGTTTAAAAACCATTTCTAACGCACAAAATGAACTGATGACTCGCCATACAGGGGAATGCCTCGCGGAGGTAGAGTTTGAGGTCAAAGGCAAAGCTTATCGCGCATTTTGGAGCCAACGACGGGCTGGAGGGAAACCTGATGGCAATTTACAACAGCCTAAAGCGGAGCTTGCAACGGTTGCTGATGGTAAAATATTGACCGTAAAAATCACAGAGATAAAAGAATTAGTGGCGCAAATAACAGGGCTTGATTATGAGCGTTTTACTAAATCTATTTTACTCTCCCAAGGGGATTTCGCGGCTTTTTTAAATGCCTCTGAGAAAGAACGCGCTGATTTACTTGAAGAAATTACAGGTACCGAAATTTATAGCCAAATTTCAATTTATGTTTTTAATCAACACAAGCAAGCCAAAATTGACTTAGATTTGCTAAAAGCAAAAGCACAAAACATTAATTTACTCACAGAAGCAGAACACCAAGAATTATTGGTACAGCAAAACCATTTATTTGAGCAAGAAACACAAAGCAAGCAACAGCGTGCTCGCCACCAACAAGGGGTTAATTGGTGGCAACAATATCACCAACTCACTCAGCGCATGCAATCACTTGACGAAGAACTCAAAAAAAACGAACTTGAGTTCCAAGCTGCACAACCTCAATTAAAAAGGTTAGCTGACAGCACTCCTGCGGAATCCCTTCGTCCATTATGGCAGGAGGTTGAACGACAACAGCTACAGCTCACTGAATACACGAATAAACAACAACATTTGAAACTTAGCCTGCAAACCCAGCAAGCTGCACGCGCGCCACTGCAAGAAAATTTATTGAAATCACAATTCGAGTATCAACAACACCTTGATTCTGCTAAACAACAACATCAATTGATTGATGAAACAGTCAGGCCTCTTGATAACCAAATTGCACAATTGAAACAGCAACAGTCTGAAATTAAACAGCAAATCGAACAACAACAAATCACTCTTCAGCAAAAGCAACGCTTAGTTAGTGAAACGCAAAGTCAGATCCAAAATGCACACCTTAAGTTAAAAAAACACAATATATTTCTAGAAGAACACCCAAAAGATGCTGAGCTCAGTTCGCAAATAGGCAGCTGGCAACAACAAGGCCATTTTATTTTCGAATTAGCTGACAAACTGGCAAGTTTGCACAAAAAACAACAAATACTTTCAAATGAAGTCGCGCAGTTACAGCGGCAACAGCTGCAGCAAACTGAGAAATTAGCCCAAAAACGCCTCGAATTAGAGCACAGCACTGCCGCGTTCAAAAAACAAGAAGAAATCTACAAACAAAACCAAGAAAAACATGACATTAACACCATCAATCAACATATTGAACAGCTACAAGCACGTTTACAACATGCTAAGTTATTGCCATTAATATTATCTCAATGCCTTAATGCACAAACGCAAAAACAGAATCAAATTCAAAAAGATATTGAATTAACACAAGATATCACCACCGCGCAAAAAGCGTTGAGCCTGGCCGTAACACGCATTAATGAATTGACCCCACTCATTAAACTAACCAATGACAAATTACAATTAGAACAAAAAATTGTCAGCCTAGAGCATGAACGCCAGCAACTAATAGCAGGTAACCCCTGCCCATTATGCGGTTCAACAGAACACCCAGCAGTTCACGATTATCAATCAATCCATCTCAGTGAAACACAGCAACAACTCATTGAGCTAACAAATAAACTCGACCAATTAAAACAACAACAAACTCAGTTAGAATCACAACTTCATACACAAAAACAACGTCAAAACGAAAATTTACAGCAACAGCAGCAAATCAATGAACAATTCGATGCATTTAACCAACAGTGGCAAAAGACATGTGAGCAAGCACTCACACCAGAGTTAACCCAAAATGAACAAGCCGTTACGTTCTTAATTAATCAATTAACAGATCAGCTAGCGACGCAACAGAAAATAGTTGTGGATATGGCTGTTCTAGAGCGTGAATACCAGCAAACCAAACATCATTTACACGAGCAACAAGCAAGCTTTACCCAGTTGCAATCAGACCTGTTATTAGTCGAAGAACGCTTAAAGAACCAAACACAACAACATGATGAGCTACAAAAAGAACAGAGCCAATTCCAACAACGCAAACAGAGACAATTAGAGCAGTGGCAATCTACCCTAGCGCCATTTAACTTAAATGCGCCAGATAAAGATAAGTTCGATGAATGGGTTCTCGATATTACTCAGCGAAGTGAGCGTTTTAATAACCAAAAAGTGGCAGCACAAACACTTAGCCAACACATTGAAGTCAATAATGCCACATTAAAAGTTGAGTCAGAGCAACTCAATATACTCACTCAACAAATTGAACAAGAAAGAAATCGCCTTAAACAAATTGAGTTAGGTTTAGAGCAAAAAACAGCACAACGAAAAACACTGCTTTCTGGCTTAGCCATCAGCCAATTTATTCAGCAGTTGAATGACAAACAAACCATACTTTTCCAAACTCAGGAACAATTAAGCAAACAACTCAATGAGGTTGATAAAGCCATTGCATCAATGAATGGAAGCTATCAAGAGCTGATTGACGCCTGTGAAAAAACAAAACTGGCACAAACACAAGCTAATACCCTGTTTACTCAAGCGCTTACGGATAGTCCATTTCATCATCAACAAGCTTTCCTTGATGCGCTAATCAGCCACGAAGAAAAACAGCAATTAGAAGCGCTCAAACAACACATTAACCAAGCTCGCATACAGTGTGAAACGCGTTATAAAGAAGGGTTGCAAGCTATTGAGGTACTGAATCAACAGCGTATCACTGATTTTTCAGCGCTTAATGAAACGCAATTACAAACAATTGTTACTCAACTCGATGAAGAAATTAAGCAAATAAACCAAAAACAAGGCCAGATAATTAACCAGCTCAGTACAGACAAGCAACTGCGCCATCAACAACAAGATTTACTGCGGGAAATAGAAAAGGGCCAATTAAGTTATGATGATTGGAGCTATCTCAGCTTACTTATTGGTTCTGCTGAAGGAGATAAATTCCGACGTTATGCGCAGGGCTTAACTTTAGATTGTTTGGTTTCTCTAGCCAATCAACAGCTTGAAAAACTCCATGGTCGCTATTTATTACAGCGTAGCCACCAAGCAAACCTTGAATTACAAGTTATTGATGGCTGGCAAGCGGATAGCATTCGAGATATTAAAACGCTTTCAGGTGGGGAAAGTTTTTTAGTTAGCTTAGCGTTAGCCTTAGCGCTATCTGATATGGTGAGCCACCGTACCCAATTGGAGTCGCTCTTTTTAGATGAAGGTTTTGGTACTTTAGATGCAGAAACGTTAGATATTGCCCTTGATGCATTAGAAAGTTTAAATGCATCTGGCAAAACTATTGGCGTAATTAGCCATGTGGAAGCAATGAAAGAACGTATTCCCGTCCAAATTGCAGTGAAAAAAGGCAATGGGCTTGGTTTTAGCGAACTTCCCGCACAATACCGCATCATTTAACTCAATTTAGTGACTATTCAGGGTGGGAAATTCCCCACCCTGATGATTAAATCGCTTCTAATGCTAATTCCAATGCATATTTAAGGTCATTCACATTTTCAATACCTATAGATAGGCGAACTAAATTATCACTAATACCGATTTGTTCTCTGACCTTTTGAGCAACACCTGAGTGGGTTGTCGATGCAGGATGGCTGGCGAGCGACTCAGTTCCCCCTAAACTAACCGCTAATTTAAAGATTGCTAAGTTGTCTAGAAAACGAAATGCATCCGCTTCATTATCCCCTACATTGATAGAGAAAGTTGAGCCTGCTCCTGTACACTGTTTTTGATAAACCTGGTGCTCAACACTCGCTTTCGGAAAAAAGGCAGGAAAATGCACTTTACTGACTTTAGGGTGCTGATGGAGATACTCCGCTAATATTTTTGCACTCTCATTTGCCCTTTCCATACGTAATTGTAATGTTTCTAACGATCGCCCCAACATCCAGCTAGAATGCGGGTCAAGCTGTGTACCGATGGCATTACGTTGGGCTTTTACTTTCTTGACTAGCTCCTGACTTCCAACCACCGCACCTGCGACTAAGTCTGAATGTCCTCCCACATATTTAGTTAGTGAGTACACACTTAAATCTGCACCGAGAGCGAGTGGCTTTTGAAATACAGGCCCTAGCAACGTATTGTCACAAATGACTAACGGAGTTTGCCCATTTTGCTTCGTAGCTATCTGCTTAGCCACTTGGCTAATTAATTCAATATCAACAAGTGTATTCAATGGGTTAGACGGTGTTTCAATATAGATAGCCGCAATTTTTTGCTCTTTCTCGACTCGATTAGCAACTTCTAAGATGGATTCCTGCTTGTACCCATTTTGAAATGGAACCGAAGTTATTCCAAAACGAGCCAAGGTGTTTAAAAATAAGGTTTCAGTTCCACCATAGAGTGGCTGAGAGTGGAGTAGTACATCACCCGGTTGCAATACTGCCATTAAGCAAGTCGTAATAGCCGACATACCGGAAGAAAATAGTGCTGCGCTTTGTGCACCTTCATATAGAGCTAATCTGTCTTCAACAATCTCACTATTTGGATGGTTAAAACGTGAATACACCAATCCTTGTTTCTGGTTTTCGCTCGTTTGTGTGCGCCCACTAACTAAATTAAAAAAATCTTTCCCTTCCTGAGCGGTTTTAAATACAAATGTAGATGTCAGAAAAACAGGCGGTTTAATTGATCCTTCTGAAAGCTTAGGGTCATACCCATAACTCATCATTAACGTTTCTGGGGATAATTCTTTACCCTGTAAGTCCTTTTTATAGCTTTGTTCTGACATTTTTAGCTCCAATACGGTTTATCATCATATCTCTAACGACTTAATTGCTCAGATAATATTATTATTACTTATTATTTGCTCATATTCCTTAGGATAAAAGCGACGAGTTACTGTCAAATGGGAACGCAAACGCCCTTTAATGACATTTTTTCCGAGATTAGTAAATAATGGGTTTAATGGATCGCTATCAGGCCCTAACGCTTGTTGTGCTAAATAATGGGGTAAATTTAATAATGGGACTTCTTCCGCAAAAATATTTGGTGTAATAAAATAAGCAATGGAATAGCGGGAATGACTATTTTTACGCCTAACAACTTGATGAACATTCGCACGTAAATAGCCATTAGTGGCTAATTCAAATACTTCTCCAATATTTACCACAAATGCATTTTCCAAAGGTTCAACATCTATCCAACCAGCATCAGTTTCAACTTGTAGCCCCCCACTATTATCCTGCCATAATAAGGTTAAAATTCCCGCATCTTTGTGCGCTCCAACCCCTTGCTCCCCTTCATTATTATCTTCCCTTGCCGGATAATGAATAAGTTTTAATAAATGTTGGGCAGGGTCGGCAATAATTTCATCAAAGCTATTTTCAGGCAATTCTAATGCAACTAAAAATGCTTTAATTAATTTTACCGCAATGGTTCGCATTTCACGTTGCCACGCAAGTGCTTGGGGTTTAAGTTCAGGTAAGGATTGTGGCCATTGGTTTGGCCCATGTAAATTAAACCAGATAGGGTCATCTTGATTAAGTTGTAATGCCGGTAACTCTTCGCCAATATCAATCTGTTCGCGGTAATCTGGCTGGCTACGAGTACTCTCTTCTGTGGATGCCGTATACCCTCGAAAATGCTTTGAGTATTCCATCGAGATACTTTCTTTTTCGCTTTGAGGTAAGGCAAAAAATTGCTTAGTTGTAGCTAATAATTGCTCTCGGGTACCAGCAGAAATATTGTGCCCAACGAGATAAAAAAAACCAATTTCCCTGGCAATAAACCGTAATTTTTTATAGAAATCCTCCCTTGTTTCAGGGTTTTCAAGTTCATGTAAATCAATAATAGGTAATTGTGTTATAGACATATTAATCGACCTTCTAAAATATTTTTTTAAATGATGAATAAAATTCACGATATATTTATCACTCGATTAAATACCACATCTGATATTACTAAAAATAATTTAAAACTATATCGATATAACTTTTTGAATATTTTAACCTTATATAACTAAAAAGAAAAAATGTGGAAAAAATATTATTTATAAAGCGTTATTTTTATTTGGTTAGATACTGATAACAAAACCAATTAGAGATCATCAAATGAAAAAACTACCTGCAGTGTTATTGTCTTTGTCGTTATCGGCCGTAGTGGCATGTTCCCAAGAAGAAAGCACTAACGAAATAACAGAGTCACAAAAAGCAACATCACAAAAAATTATTATTGGCAGCCACGGTAGTGATGCGGATATATGGCAATTTATTGCTCAATCTTCGGAAGCTAAAAAAGCCAATCTCGATATTGATGTCAAAATTATTGATGATGGAATAACTCTTAATGTCGCCACTATTGACGGAGATGTTGATGTGAATGCATTTCAATCTTGGGGCTTTTTAAAAGATTTTAATAAAAGTCATAATAACCAATTAACCGCAATTTCAACCACCTATTTTGAACCAATGGGTATATATTCGGTAAAGCATAAAAAATTGGCTGATTTACCTCAGCAATCTATCGTTGCCATTCCTAACGATGCAGCCAATCATATACGTGCACTTAAATTACTTGAAAAGTCAGGGTTAATTGCATTAAAACCTGATTTCAACCAAGCCACAGGGTCTACTAATGATATTGTCTCGAACCCTAAGAACTTAGTTTTTAGGCAAATAAAATATGCTCATGGCCCAAGGGCATTACCGGATGTTGATATCGCAGTCATCGGTAATACAGCTGCACAAGAAGGCGGGTTAAACGTTTTAACTGACTCGCTATTTAGGGAAGAAAATGATGAGACTATTATTAATAATATCAATTTATTAGTCGTTAAAACAGATAACAAGGATAACCCCAAATTTGCCAAATTAGCAGAACTGTACCACACTGAAGCGGTAAGAAAGTACATCATTGATAATTTTGGCGGAACTAAAATAGAAATAACCAAAAATATTAGTGAACTCAATTAAGTAAAACTAGTTATCATTCTTGCCTAGCAGGATTACGCCCCTAGCTAGGCTCTTTCATTTCCCATATTTTCCCCCTTTTTTATACTCAATTATTTTCTATGCATGTTATTCATTCGTGCTTATCCATGCTCATTTTCACCATAAAACACCACCAGAAATAAAAACAATCCATTGATTTTAAACAAATTAAAACCACATCTTGACTTGATTCAAAAATTTGAACCTTATCGTTAAATTTTTTTTCTATGATTTTTTATTCCCCACGTTATAGTAATAACCATTGAAACACACTACGGCTTCTAAGATTTATTCAATAACATGCCGTGCGCTAATGAAAAGCTAGGAGACTAAAATGTCTAACGCATTTATCGAAATGATTAAAAATCGTCGTACCATTTATAACCTCGGCGATGCTTTACCTGTATCAGAAGAACACGTCACGAAATTAGTTAAAGAAGCAGTTAAACATTCACCATCATCATTTAACTCACAAACATCTCGCGTGGTGATTTTATTTGGTGCTGAACATAAAAAACTATGGAATATGACCAAAGAAGCACTGCGTAAAATTGTTCCTGAGCAAGCCTTCGCTGCAACAGAACAAAAAATTGATAGCTTTGCTGCAGGTGCTGGTTCTATTCTGTTTTTTGAAGACCAAGACATCGTAAAAGGCTTACAAGAGCAATTTCCTTTATATGCGGATAATTTCCCAATTTGGTCTGAACAAGCCAGCGGTATCGCTCAATTCGCAGTTTGGACTGCATTATCACAAGAAAATATTGGTGCATCTTTACAGCACTACAATCCACTGATTGATAATGACGTACAAACTGCATGGAAAGTTCCTGCTAATTGGGTATTACGCGCTCAAATGGTATTTGGTTCTATTAATTCACCTGCAGGTGATAAAGACTTTATGGACGATGATGTTCGTTTCAAAGTTTTCAAATAAGCTGAAATAATACTAAAACTTTAAATAATCCTCTCGTAATATACTTACGGGGGAATTTTATTTATATCATATTATTAAAGTGAATCACTTAATTTCATCACTTATGATTCTCATCATTTAAAATAATAGCTTATTCCAAATTAATCCGTGTTATCAATAAAACATAATTACTAAAAGTACTGTATCAAAATAAATAGAAATATTTACAATTGCACTGTTATTATTACACTTTCATTACTACTTGATTATTAATTGATCAGAAGAAATTAAACAAATAGATAAATTGATACTTATCAATGAATTAATCAATCCTCCCACTAAACTCTAAGTATATTTTCATTTTTAGTTTTGCATTATGGATATTTGAACTACACTAAAAGTGAGAGCACAAAAACACGCTTCATCGTGTAACATGTTATTAAGGGGGTGGACTATGAAAGGTTTATCTTTACTAACATCTATTGTTGCTATAATCATTTCAAGCTGTTCTTTCACCTATGCAAGTAATAATTCATCAGGAGGTACAATTTCATTTACAGGTTATATCTATGAGCCACAATGTTCAGTCAACGTTGAACATAAAGAGCAAGTTAATGTTAAATGTTACCGGAAAGGTAAAGACATCTCGATAACCCGTTCCTTAAAAGAGGGCCAAAAGATAGAATCTGAATATGTAAAAGTAGAATATGACAAAAACTCTAAATTACCTATGTTGAATGTTTTTTATGAATAGTAATATGATGTCTATATTAATTATAACCGCTCGGGGTATTAAACTTTAAAAGTGGTGTTAATATTCCGAGCGCTATTTCCCCTTAACATCTGCTTAATTCGCATCATCCCCACTAATAACCGCATCTCAAACCTATAAGTTAGCAACTAAAAAGCCCACCCGTAGGCAGGCTTGAACGATACAAATACGTTAAGATTACTTCTCAGTTAAGTCTATTTGATAAATAGCGAAACCAATATCATCAGTACCGATTTGTTTCATCGGATACTGTGCATTTTCTTTGATAAAGTTTGCAGCCTTTTCACTTGGTGCTGTTTCAAAGCGAACATCCAGTTTTTTGTCTGTTTTAATTGGTGTGAATGACCAATTATTAGCCGCTTTAGTCGCAATTTGTCCTTTCTCTTTAGACTCTTTAGCAATATAAGCCGCTAAAATAGAACGGTTTTCATCCGGAGATGCAAATGCAACATTATTATCACCTGTTCCCGCAAATTTACCGCCGTAGCCACGGTAGTTATTCGTTGCCACTAAGAAGGTGGCTTTTGGATCAATCGGCTTACCTTGGTAGGTGACATTTTTGATTCGGTTAGCATCTTTATTGACGGTTTGGCAATCAACATCGTATTTCGCTGGTTGAGTCAAGTCGATTTGATAATTTACACCACTAATGGTATCAAAGTTATAAGTTCTGAAACCATTCCAATTCAATAAGCTTTGTGGTGCTGTTGATTGTGGATTGATTTGATTGAACATTCCCGCTGAACATTCTAACCATTCGACGACATCCGCACCGGTCGCTTTAACCACAACCAACGTATTTGGATATAAATATAGGTCAGCAGCATTACGGAAGGTTAAATCACCTTTTTCGACTTCAATGAATTCAGTCGGTGAATTTTTACGACCGCCTGCTTTAAATGGTGCTGCGGCTGCAAGAACCGGTAAATCAGCCAGATCTGGGTCACCTTGAATAAAGTTTTTGGTGTAATCAATTTGGGCATCATTCACGATTTGTACAGTTGGATCGCTTTGAACCAATGCTAAGTAGCTGTACATGTTTTCTGATGCTTTACCGATATGTTTCCCGACAAATTTACGAGTATCTTGGTGTTCTTGTTCAATAATTTTTGCGAGGTCGCCATCGCGCTCAACCAAAGCTTTCTTATTTGGTTTGTCATAGACAGGGCGTGCATGAGCGGTTGCATCAACCACTTTCCAAGCACCATCATCATTATTGACCACTAAATCAACAACACCTAAATGATCACCCCACTGTCCTGGCATGACAGCGGGTACGCCATTCACAGTTCCTTTTGCCACATCAACGCCTTTGATATCACTGAAATCTTTGCTTGGGAACACACCGTGTGAGTGGCCAAACATAATGGCGTCAATACCCGGAACTTCACTGAGGTAATAAACTGAGTTTTCAGCCATTGCTTTATATGGCTCTTGAGAGAAACCAGAGTGAGGGATCGCAACAACTAAATCTGCTCCCTCTTTTTTCATTTGAGGTACAAATTTTTTCGCGGTTTCAGTAATGTCATTAACTAATACTTTGCCTTCTAAATTTGGTTTATCCCAAATGAGAATTTGCGGTGGAACAAAACCAATATAACCAATCTTGATGGTGTGTGTTTTGCCGTCTCTATCTTTAACTGGTGTATCGACAATAATATATGGGTTAAAGTAGTTTTTACCTGTTTTCGCGTCGATAATATTGGCATTAATGTATGGGAATTTTGCGCCATCAATCGCTTTGTGTAAGAACTCTAATCCAAAGTTAAACTCATGGTTACCGAAGTTACCTACGGTGTAACCCATAGTATTTAAAAGTTTATGTGCTGGGTGAGATTCACCGTCTTTTAAACCTTCACCTACTATATAATCTGCTAATGGGCTACCTTGGATTAAATCTCCGTTGTCCACTAATACTGAGTTTGTTGCTTCTTGTTTAGCGGCTTTAATTAATGTCGCGGTACGTACGTAACCAAATTGCTCTGTCGGCTTGTCTCTATAGTAATCAAAGTCAACGAGGTTGCTGTGAACATCCGATGTTTCCATTACGCGTAAATCAACCGTCGCCGCGTTCACATTAAATGCGACTAACATAGCAAGTGTTGAAAGTTTTAATACTTTATTCATGTAATCCCCTTAGTTGCCATTTTTGAGAGAAAATTGCCTCTCAAATTTGAGTACCTACCCTGTAAAATTGAACAAATAAACAACAAAAATAGCGTTAAAATTTTACACTATGTGCATGACGTCAATTTTTAATGATAATACACTGCAAACAGTAACCATTTTTTGTGACTAAATCACGGTTTTCATCTTTTTATTGGGCTTGATTTTTATATAGCTCACAAAAATGAATTAATGATGACAAATTCACCTTAATTAACTTACGTTATTCCATTAAGGAGTTGTGAATATTTTTCGAAGGAAAAAAAGAACTGTGATTTATGTCACTTAGTATTAAAGAATCTTATTTAACTTAAATCCCTGTGCTTTATTTCACCAATAAAATACTTCTATTTTTCTTATCCATTTTTATTCTATAAATATACTCATCAAATTATTTTCAATTAATCTAAATTTAATTTAAGAATTAAAAGATGATTATTTAATCATTAGTTTTCTAAAGAGATTTCATTAGATTAGAAACCAACTATTTTTTCCTAAAGAGATTTCATTCGATTAGAAATCAAGTATTTTTTCTAAATAATTCGAGTTGTGGCAAGGCGGCAAGATGAGGTCATCTCTAGGAGCATACATAAGTATGTGACTAAAGTGACTGAATGAAGCCAACACAGCCACAGCTTGAAGTATGACGAAAAAATAGGAGCATGCACAAGTATGTGACCCGAGTAGCCGAGCGCAGCCAACAACGCTACAGCGTAAATTAGGACGAAAATAGCCAAGCGGCTCCGCGAACCCCACTCGAATCGCCATGCACCGCTTTACGAATTGGCGTATCACACTCCCTACCAAATACCCATTGGCGGATCCTTGCTGGCAACGCTTCATATAAGTAATCTACATTGCTCATTCCGCCCCCTAGCACTATCACGTCTGGGTCTAACATATTAATGGCTTGTCCGAGGGCTTTTGCGAGGCGATTGAGGTAATTTTCCAGTGCAATGGTGGCATGTTTATCACCTGATTGTGCTAATTCGACAATTTCCATCCCCGTTTTTTGGCTTCCTGACATTTTCGCGTAATCCGCCATAAACCCTGTGCCTGAGACAAACAATTCCGTGCAACCTGTCAGCCCGCAATAGCAGTTTTCTGTTACTAGAAATTGCCTATCTTGCTCATCTTGCCATGGTAGAGGGTTATGACCCCATTCCCCTGCAACGCCATTTCCCCCTGAGTGCACTTGCCCATTTATTGCAATTCCTGCACCACATCCAGTTCCGATAATTACGGCAAACACGACTTTCTCGCCTGCTCCTGCACCATCAACGGCCTCAGAGACGGCGAGACAATTAGCGTCATTTGCCATTTTTACTTTACGGTTTAATAAATAACTTAAATCGGCATCGAACGGTCTGCCATTAAGCCATGTGGAATTGGCGTTTTTAACTCTTCCTGTCACTGGAGACAAGGTTCCAGGGATCCCAACACCAACACTGCCTGACAACCCCGTCGCCGTTTCTGCATCCGCCACTAAACTCGCGATCGCTTTAAGTGTCGCATCATAATCACCACGAGGTGTTAGAATACGTTTACGAAACAAAGTATTACCACTGTCATCCAATGCAATAACTTCAATTTTGGTTCCACCAAGGTCAATACCTATTCTCATTATGATGCTCTCTACTATTCAAGGGTTCTATGGTTATCATGGCTTGATTTGAGGAGTATTATCAATAGTTAGCTAATGAAATGATAGCAGCCCTCAACGTCAACGTATTTTTTTTCGCTTAATAACAGACAATTCGCTATCATAGCCCCCTGCTCTAACTGGCTATTTATCAACAAAGGTAGGTTTTTCATGTGGTTCAAGAATATATTGGTCTATCGCCTAAATCGGGATTTGGCACTCTCCGCAGATGATTTAGAGAAACAGCTTGCCGCCCTCGCCTATCATCCTTGTGGTAGCCAAGACATGATGCAAACTGGCTGGGTTTCCCCTATGAATGGTGGTGATGCATTGACGCATGCTGCGGGTAATCAAATTCTTATTTGTGCTAAAAAAGAAGAAAAAATGCTGCCATCTCCTGTAATAAAGCAAGAACTACAGGATAAAATTGAAAAACTAGAAGCTGAACAAGGGCGTAAGTTAAAAAAAACCGAAAAAGACTCCTTAAAAGATGAAGTCGTCCATGCTTTACTCCCTCGCGCATTTAGTAAATTTAGTAAAACCTACATTTGGATTGATACTGTAAATCAATTAATTATTGTTGATGCCGCAAGCGCAAAACGCGCTGAAGATAATTTAGCTTTACTTCGCAAAAGCCTAGGTTCTTTACCTGTCGTTCCTCTGACTTTTAAAGACCCTATAGAGCTAACACTCACTGAGTGGATCCGTTCAGGCTCATTACCACAAGGCTTTGCTGTCATGGATGAAGCAGAGCTAAAAGCTATCTTAGAAGAAGGTGGTATTATCCGCTGTAAGAAGCAAGACCTAATTTCTGATGAAATCGCAAACCACATTGAAGCTGGCAAGCTCGTTACCAAACTGGCCTTAGATTGGGAAGAGCGTATCCAGTTCATGTTATCTTACGATGGTTCACTAAAACGCCTCAAATTTAGCGATACATTAAAAGACCAAAATGATGACATCGCCAAAGAAGACTACGCTCAAAAATTTGATGCTGATTACGTCTTAATGACCGGTGAACTCAGTGCATTAATCGCTCGCTTGATTGATGTCTTAGGTGGTGAAGCCGAACACTAAATTTGTTTCCATATCCTCTATTGCTCTCACAATGGCAACTAACACTTAAGTAAGTTGCCATCACTTTTTAGATCCCGCTTACATAGCCACAATTAAGTCATTGACTGGTTGTGAAATCTCTGGTTGATTGATTTATATCCATATCGCAAATTTCTGATATTTAATTATGTTCAACAACAATAATAAAAATAATCCATCACTGATGATTATGGTCAATATTCTGTCGAAGGAAATGTTATGAAAGAGCTCATCGAACCTGAATTAGATGAAAATTCACTGGTTACCCTACAAAAAGTCACTGCAGAAAATTTTTCTGAAATTTGCTTACTAAGTCATACACTTAGTGAGGCACAGCGTAATATGGTAGCAGATAACGCCTATTCCATGGTGGAAGCACAATTTTCTGATTGTGCATGGTATCGAGGCATATACGCTGATGATGTCCCTGTTGGTTTTATCATGCTGCATTCAGGGCTAGATGACGATGAGTTAGAATATGACGGCATTATGCTTTGGCGCTTTATGATTGCAGAACCCTACCAAAAACTGGGGTTTGGCCGAGAAGCTTTAGTTCAAGTCATCCAGTATTTAAAGAGAAAAGGTTATCCTCGCCTTTATAATAGCTGTGGTGAAGGGGAAGAAAGCCCATTTGAGTTCTACAAAAAGCTTGGTTTTGTTCCAACAGGCGCTTATATGGATGACGAATGTGAGTTGGTTCTAGATATTACTAATTGGCAAGAACAAGAAGAGTAACCGAACTACTACCTATACTAACCGTGTTCAATTTCCCGATTTACCGACCGCTTTAATATATGTAGGGTATCACCAAGATACCCTACATTATTTGGGGTGTAGCTAGGCGACAATTGAATAAGCTCTGGGTATCGTGTGACTAGAGCTTGTGAGAGCAGTCAACAACGCTACAGCACGAAGCATGACCAATACCAATACGCTAAATAGTTTGTGCTGTCGCAAGGCGGCAAATGCGTTAGACCCTAGGAGCATACACAAGTATGTGACTAGGGCTAACGCATGAAGCCAACGCCGCGACAGTGCAAAATATGACGCGTATTCGTTATTTTTGGATAAGATAACGAATAGTCGGCCCATCTTGCTGAATATCCAACACAGTATAACCGTAGTTTTTCGCATCCAGAGGAATATTATTGATCGACTGCGGGCAATCACTGACTACCTCTAATATTTCGCCTTTTTTCAGCGATGGCATTGCTTCTAATGTTGCCACCGCTGGGTATGGACAAGGTTCCCCGACCATATCTAACCGGTAATCAGGGATAATGTCTTTCTTACTCATACTACCTCCACGGATACATTAGATGCTTTTTGAGAACGTTTACGAAAAAAATGTTTTTCCCAGACCAACATCAGTACAAATGCGACCGCTAATAACCCATAAGTGACTAGTAATCCACCTTCTGGACCAAAAGTTTCGAGTAGATTAACTTTGTCAAAATCAGTCGCTAGCCAAGGGCCTAAGTCATCCCAGTAGTAAGCCAGTACTGTAGCACCAATAATATTACCAAAGCCTACCCACCAATAATGAACCTGGCCTTCTACGGCACGGTACATCCAGCCCGTTTCACAGCCACCAGCGAGTACAATACCGAAGCCAAACAGCAATCCACCAATAACAGCATTCGGCCCAGCCCATAAAATTTTTGGCGTTGCACCTAACTGCACATAGCTGAAAATACCAATCGCACTGACCGCCATACCAATAATGATAGCTTTCGCCATATGGGTGCGTCCGGTGATCCACAGGTCACGAAATGCAGAGGTAAAACAAATTTGTGCTCTTTCTATCAGTAACCCGAAGCCAATACCACATAAAATGGCAAACCCCATTACTGGGGAGTCTAATAAGGTATAAAAGCCCCAAGCCAGTGCTAAAGTGAAAATCACCATTCCCAGTTTAAAGCGTCTTTTCGCCACATTATGATTTTGTGTTAGCGGCGATGCGGTACTGACTTTTTTCAGTTTCACAGGAATGCGAAACATTGGCATTAGTGTGAATTTCGCACCAAAGTATGACCCTGCCGCAGTAGCAACAGCAAAATACCATGCGTGTAATGAAAATTGAGGGATGCCAGTAAAGAATGCAGCTAAATTACACCCCATCGCCAAACGAGCACCAAATCCAGCGATAATACCGCCTAAAATAGCTTGAAAAATACGTATCCGATGCTGAGGCATTCGTAATTTAATATTATTGGCCCATAATGCAGCGGCAAAACACCCGGCAAACATACCAATAATCATGACACCATCAATGCGATCCAGTGGTGTACCCTCAAAGCCAATAACTTTGAAATAGCCCCATGTCTCTGGCTCAGCACCAAACAACTGCATGATGTGCCCGCCCCAACGCGTAAACTCACCCGTGACAGCCCAGAATGTGCCCGTCAAGCCAAAGTAATAGGTTGATAAGATACCTGCTGCAATAACTGCAGGTAATGGTTTCCAAAAACCGATGAGATAGCGAGATTTAAAATCAGACCAAGTCATTGTTACTTCCAATTCATTCACGCCAGACCTTGGCAGAGAAATTCGCCGTTGTATAATTATCGTTATAAGTATTTATATCGACCCCCACAGCGAAGTGGCAACATCATACTCCGATAAATTTTTTCGTGAAGTTATTTCATCATAAAACGAGAGACAGATTGATCTTGAGCACACTCAGATTTGAAGAAATAGACTGAAATAAAAAAAAAGCGCTATCTTAATGATAACGCTGGAAGTGTAGTCTTATTTTATCTATAGAAGAGTATAATATGAAATTGCCGTATTACGGCGACGCTTGCTATGCGTAGTCTGTAGTCAGCCCATTTGACTCCAGTAATAACACTTATCTCACGGTATAAATACGTTCACTTAGCTGACCTACCTGTTAAGTAATTATATCTATTTTTAATGCAAAGGCCTAAACGTTCACTAACTTTATATTATTCCCAAATTAGCATTGGCCTTATTGATTCCCTAGCATAAGTAAATTATAAAAATAGATAACGCAGTATAATAAAGTATTTAAAAGTGTTTCTAAATGTTATTGATTGCATTATAGCGCAACACTTTTGTTGCGCAAGTGTTTTTTTATTTTCATGATAAGATACAAAAAAATCAAATAAAACAATTAGAATCAAATGGATACATTAAAAAAGTCAAAATAGGGCAAAATATTTAACCTATAGTTAAGATATTACAAACAATTTACATTTTTTATAGAAAATAATTTATTTAAAATTTAAAAGTAAATTTAATATTAATTAATATATATCACATAGCTTTACAAATATATTTTCTGGAATAATAAAATCTTTTGAACATTAATAAAATTTACATATTTTTCAATTATAAATATTAATGATATTTACGTAATTAAAATTTATTAAACTACGAATTAAATATAAAAACAATCAGGGTCATGATAAATAATCACTTTTCTGATGAATCCTTCCCTTACAAAATAACCACCAACTTAATAAGGAATTAGGCCAAATAGGTTAAAAATGATCTCTATACAAACCCTTACTTATAATATGGTTTATTTTTCATTAAGTTTTACATCGCTATTGCATTACTTTTGATAAAATAATCAGCATTAATATGCTATTTAACTCGCATTTAAAAATTAAAAAACCAAGAAAATGAATCAATGTAACTAATAGATAAATAGTAAAAAAGGTAAAATCAATAGACATTACTGTGATAAGAAAAAAAAACAAACAATGATTCATTATAAAAATTAATAAGATGCTTCATTGCTTATAGAAAATACAAGCAAAAATATCCTAAATAGAGTGAAACAATGAGTACAATAGCTACCCCAGCCTACCAAATTACAAATATAAAACGTCAATTAAGAATAAAATTCTTAAAAAGAAATTTAATTAGCAAAATAAATGTGATGAGATAGACAAAAACGGAGTTAACGGGAAATTAGAACGCTACAGACTTACCTTAAGGCACAGTTAGATAATAAAAAAACGCGTTTTACCCTTAATGATAAAACGCGTTTATACGATGTAATTCGCTTATTTTGAGGATGTTGCTTCCATACCCACTAAACCAATCTTCAAGTACCCTGATTGACGCAATGCATTCATTACATCCATCATAGTTTCATAATCAACACTCTTGTCCGCTTGGAAAAAGATTGTCGTTTCCTTATTAGAACTTGTTGCTTGGTCAAGTGTAGAAGCAAGCTGTTCTTTTGTCACAGCTTGGTCACCAATAAAAAGCTGGTTGTCCGATTTCACCGTTAGAAATACGGGTTTTTCTGGACGCGGCTGCGGCTTCGCTGTCGAAGCTGGTAGGTCGACTTTAATATCAACTGTTGCCAATGGTGCCGCAACCATAAAGATAATCAATAAAACCAACATAACATCAATAAAAGGTGTTACGTTAATTTCATGCATTTCACCGCTATCGTCTTGTTCGTCACCTAAACGCATTGCCATAATAATTACCTTGCTTTGCTATTTGCCAGATCAAGATCACGCCCCAGTAACAATGCGGACTGAGCAGCGGCATCCCCTACTTGACCACGATAGTTGTTGATCATACGAGCAAAAATATTATAAATCACAACCGCAGGGATAGCGGCAATAAGACCAATTGCTGTCGCTAATAGTGCTTCTGCAATGCCTGGCGCAACAACAGCAAGGTTAGTTGTTTGTGAGTGGGCAATCCCGATAAAGCTATTCATGATCCCCCAAACAGTTCCAAATAAACCGACGAATGGAGAAATCGCACCAATAGTAGCCAAATAACCATTGCCACGGCCCATATAACGGCTAATAGCAGCAACTGCCCTTTCTAGACGGAATGCAGTACGCTCTTTTGTTCCTGATAAATCAGAGCTATTGGCTGATAACGCCCGCTCAGTAACGGCTTCATTTAATAACATACGAGTAATGCTATTTGCTTTGAAGCCTTCTGCGATACTGACTGCTTCATCGAGTGATTTCACCTCAGCAATCGCTTTCGCTTCTTCTTTTAAGCGACGGCGAGCAACTAAAATCTCTAAACCTTTTGAGAAAAACAGTGCCCATGTAATAACAGAAGCAATCACCAAACCAATCATAACGGTTTTAACCACGTTATCTGCATTTTGGTACATTCCCCAAACAGATAAGTCTTGATCAAAGCCCCCTGTTGGTGCTTCTGTTGCAATTTCAATATTTTCATTAACAACTGTTGTGTTCACTGTTTCACCTTGTACAGGCACAGCGGGTACTGATGCAACTTCAGCACTTGGTGTTGTTGGTGGTGCAGCCGGATTTACTGCCGGTTGTGTTGATGGTGTATTTTGAGACGCAGCTGGTGTTGTTGCAGGTGTGGTTTCAGCTACTGCCGTACCCATCAAGCCGAACGCCAATAGAATAGAAGCTGTTAGTTTACGCATCAGTTGGCCTTTACTCTCTTTTTAGTGTTGTATAATAAAATTCATATCGATGATTGTGCCATTCATCGACTAACCTTTAAAAGCGAAATTTGACTCGCGCTGTCCGTCTCTTTTCAAAAAGACGGTGCTGATGATATCAAACACAGCGCGAATTGATAGTAATTATCATTAGTATTCGCGATTTTTTTATATTTTTTTGCGTTTAGACAAACATGCCCTTCTCTATTATGCGGTTATTTTCCTTAATAATTCATCGCTCAATTAAGTGATCATACGCAACCTGACAAAATGAAACTTACCTATGATTTGAAAGTTGAAGAATACTCAAGTTACATTTCTATCAGGATCATTTAACGTCTTAGTATAAATCACCTCTAAATTTAACCAGCTCACATTCTGTGTAGGGAAAAAATCATGGCAGACATAAAACCTGAAACACAATTAGTCCATATTGGGCGGAACCCTAAGTACACACAAAAAGGGGTAAACCCCGTTATTCAGCGAGCTTCTTCTATTATTTTTGATACGCTTGAAGAGAAACGTCATGCAACTCGCCATCGTGCAAATAACGTACTATTTTATGGACGCCGTGGTACGCAAACACATTTTGCTTTTCAAGAAGCCATGACAGAATTAGAAGCGGGTGCCGGTTGTGTCCTTTACCCTTCTGGCGCTGCCGCAATTACCAATGCCATTTTGTCCTTTATTTCTGCAGGCGAACATATCCTTGTTACCGGTTCAGCTTATGATCCAACCCAAAATTTTTGTGACAATATTCTCACTAAGTTAAATGTTCAAACCACGTATTTTAATCCCCTAATCGGAACGGGAATTGCTGATTTAATCCAATCCAATACGCGTATTGTATTCTTAGAATCCCCTGGCTCCATCACCATGGAAATTCATGATTTACCTGCAATCGTAAAAGCTATACGTGCTAAATCGCCTGAAATTGTAATTATGATTGATAACACTTGGGCTGCCGGCGTCTTACTTAAACCATTATTATTTGATGTTGACGTTTCAATCCAATCAGCAACTAAATATATCAATGGCCATTCCGACGGAATGCTCGGCCTTGCTGTGGCTAACCAACGCTGTATTGAAACATTACGTGAAAATTCCTATCTCTTAGGCCAAACAGCTGACCCAGACACTGTTTATATGGCTAATCGTGGCCTGCATACATTGCCGACTCGATTAAAACAGCATCAAATTAATAGCTTACAAGTTGCTAATTGGCTACAACAACGCCCTGAAGTTGAACAGGTTTTTCACCCAGCACTTGAGAGTTCGCCAGGTCATGAATTCTTTATTCGTGATTTTACAGGCTCAAATGGTCTGTTCTCTTTCCAACTAAAATCACGCTTAACTACGGAGCAATTTACCGCTTTTCTTGATAATTTTAATCAATTTAAAATAGGCTATTCATGGGGCGGTTTTGAATCGCTGATTTTGGGATACCAAAAAGAAGATTTGCTCAGTATGCGGCAGTATGATTTTTCACCAAAAGAAGGCACCTTTTTCCGAGTGCACATCGGTTTAGAGCACACCGATGATTTAATTCACGACTTACAATTAGCTTTTGAGCGAATTTAATTTGTAGCTTAAATCAACATGTTAATTGCAGGATAATCATTAAATATTTCCTGCAATTTATCCACTCAATGATTAATTCATCAAACAAATCAAACTTGAGCCCTTTTTTTCCTGTAATATAGATGATAAAGAAATTCGCTTTTACGCAGATACAGGAATGATTATGGAAGTCCTACGCGAAATCGTACTGGCACTTTGGCACCACGATTTCCTTAAACTCTCCAACCCTGAAGTGCTTTGGGTTATTTATACCGTACTTTTTGTTGTCATTGTTTTAGAAAATGGCGTTCTTCCCGCCGCTTTCCTACCCGGTGATACCTTGTTGATCCTTTCAGGTGCATTAATTGCCAAAGGGGTCCTGCACTTTGTTCCCACAATACTATTGCTGACAACAGCAGCCAGTTTAGGTTGCTGGCTAGGCTTTCTACAAGGCCGATGGTTAAGTGAAACCAAGGTTGTGAAACGCTGGTTAGCGCAAATTCCTGAGGAATATCACACCAAAGCAAATAATATGTTTAATAAGCAAGGATTATACGCCCTACTTATCGGCCGCTTCCTTGCATTTGTCAGAACAATATTACCTTTGCTCGCTGGGTTATCTGAATTAAGTCACCGCCGTTTCCAATTTTTTAACTGGCTAAGTGGCTTGTTATGGGTTGGCTTAATAGTCACCTTGGGGTATGCCTTAAACCAAATTCCTTTTGTGAAAGAACATGAGCAAATTGTCATTAGTGCGCTGATGATTATCCCTGTCATCTTACTAATTAGTGGGCTAATTGGTTCAATTGTAATGTATTGGAAACACCGAAAGGCACTCTCTGGTAACAAAGAAAAACCATAGTATGACCGAGTAATGGCCGCTAATTAGCGGCCATTTGGCTTATTTGTCCATCAAGATACTAATAGCAGAAAACAAGTACTGGCCAATTTCTGCTGTCATCCATGTTCCTTGCGAAATCTTGGGTTCCTCTCGATAAATTGCCCGAATTCTCTCTTGTAGCTCAGGATCTCCCCCCGTAAACTGGTTGAACATCGTTAACCATGTTTTCGCTAATTGTTGTACTTCGGGTGAATCTGGGGATTTATGTGCTTTTAATGCATTATATAAACCCGCAATGAGTTCTGGCCACACCTGGCCTGAAGCAAAATAATGTTGCTGAACAAAAGCAAATTGCTCCGCGGTTAAATGAGGTTTAAACAGTGATAATTGGTACTCACTAAAACCCTCTGCAACAAATTGGATCATTGCAACAGAAATGCCCGATGAATAGGCTAATGTGTTATCCGATAAATGTATTTGATTCAGCCGTGCAAAGAAATCCGGATTGCCCCCAGTATCTCGCTCTAACGCCGTCATCCATTCATGTGCAATTTTTTGCGCCTCGGTAGATTGAGGTATAGCGCCTTGTTCCATCAGCTTGTTTACCGTTGCTACCCGCTGTTGCCACTCTTGATTTTTCAGCGTGTGCGCCGTATAGAGTGGCAATTGTTCCAATTCTTGAGGGGTAAAATATTTATCAAACATCGACATCATCTCCAATACAGAAAACCAATCAGCCTGAGTTAAAGTAGTGCCTGTTTGCATTTGCTTGTGTAATTGCTCTAATCGATAACGCAATGTTGCCATTCGCTCCATTTGTTCCGTTAATAATGCAATTCGTTCTTGCAACAAACTCGTCATATCCCCACTCTGGCCATCTAGTAATTCACCGATGTTTTTTAGTTTGACTCCAACCTGCCGTAGCAATTGAATTTGCGTTAAACGCTCTATGCATTGCATGTTGTAAAGCCGATAACCCGCATCGGTTCTTGCAGTTGGTACCAATAAGCCAATTTCTTCATAATGATGTAGTGTACGGATGGTTAATCCTGTTTTTTCCGCAATCTCACCAACTTGAAATAGCATAGGTTCCTCCTGTAATTGCGACCAAGGTTAGTGCCTCACGTTACGTGAGAGTCAATCTCAATTTTGCATTTTTTATTGGAATTATATTTTACCCACAATATCACCAGACAATTATTTTCTCGCTAGCGATAATTTAAAAGTAGCCATAAAAAAGCCCCAGTAAATTGAATACTGAGGCTTATATAAGTAATTTATTAAATAATTACTTTATTAATGCATGCATTTCTTGTACGGAGATTACCGTATCTGTTGGATCCGCACTGAGCGACATCGTGGTCGCAAAACCGCCATTCAACGTCGTGTCATAGTGAACCTTGTAACGCAATGCACTGCGGCGAATTAATTTTGAATCTTCAATGGCTTGACGACCTGCGGTGGTATTCACAATGTAATCATATTCACCATTCTTAATTCTATCTTGAATGTGTGGACGACCTTCATGAACTTTGTTGACAAGGCGCGGGTTAATCCCAGCCTCTCCTAACACAATCGCCGTACCGTGAGTGGCATCTAATTCAAAGCCGTGTTTTAACAGCTTAGCGGCTAAATCAACCACACGTGTTTTATCCCCTTCACGCACGGATAACAGTGCACGGCCTGATTTTTTCATCGTCGAGCTACTGCCTAACATCGCTTTAGCAAATGCTTCTGCAAATGTCCGGCCGACTCCCATTACTTCACCTGTTGAGCGCATTTCAGGTCCAAGAATTGGGTCAACCCCAGGGAATTTATTAAATGGTAATACGACCTCTTTTACAGAGTAGTATGGTGGAATAACTTCTTCCGTTACTCCTTGCTGTGTCAAAGTTTGCCCCACCATCACTCGCGCTGCAACTTTCGCTAATGGCACCCCGGTTGCTTTAGAGACAAAAGGCACAGTCCTTGCGGCACGTGGATTGACTTCAATTAAATAAACTTCGTTATTTTTGACGGCAAACTGCACGTTCATCAAGCCACGTACACGTAACTCGAAGGCAAGGTTGCGGACTTGTTCGCGCATCACATCTTGGATTTCTTGGCTAAGTGTATATGCAGGTAGTGAACATGCAGAGTCACCAGAGTGCACACCAGCTTGCTCAATATGCTCCATGATACCGCCAATCAGCACCATCTCACCGTCACAAATCGCATCTACGTCAACTTCAACTGCGTCGTCTAAGAAACGGTCAAGTAGCACTGGCGCATCGTTAGAAACGCTCACCGCAGTTTGGAAATAGCGACGCAAATCGATTTCGTCATACACGATTTCCATTGCTCGACCACCTAACACATAGGATGGGCGAACAACCAGTGGATAACCAATAACAGCTGCTTTTTCAACTGCTTGCTCAATAGCAGTGACAGTTGCATTCTGTGGCTGCTTTAAGTTCAAGCGATTAACGGCCTGTTGGAAACGTTCACGATCTTCTGCGCGGTCAATGGCATCAGGACTCGTACCAATAACAGGAACACCTGCAGCTTCCAACGCTCTAGCTAATTTTAATGGTGTTTGACCACCATACTGCACAATCACACCTTTTGGCTGCTCGATACGTACAATTTCCAGCACATCTTCAAGAGTGACAGGTTCGAAATAGAGGCGGTCTGACGTGTCGTAATCGGTTGAAACAGTTTCTGGGTTACAATTCACCATAATGGTTTCATAGCCGTCTTCACGTAACGCTAAAGATGCATGTACACAGCAATAGTCAAATTCAATCCCTTGCCCAATTCGGTTTGGCCCACCGCCTAACACCATCACCTTCGGTTTAGCATTATTTGGGTTGGACTCACACTCATCTTCATAAGTGGAATACATATAAGCCGTATCTGTTGCAAACTCTGCCGCACAAGTATCAACACGTTTATAAACAGGATGTAAATCATAGCTTTGACGTAGTTTGCGTAGCTCTGCTTCAGAAACACCGACTAAACTTGCCAGACGTGCATCTGCAAAACCTTTACGCTTAAGTACGCGTAAGAAGTCCTTAGTTAGGCCATTGATGCCTAATTCAGCCACTTCTTCTTCTAAACGTACCAGTTCTTCGATTTGCACTAAGAACCAGCGGTCAATATTGGTTAAATTGAAAACACCATCAACAGAAAGACCGGCACGGAATGCATCCGCGATAAACCAGATACGTTCTCCACCTGCATCTTTTAATTCACGACGGATGCGAGTTAGTGCTTCAGGGTCTTCTTGGGCCACTTTCGGGTCGAAGCCTGTTGCGCCTACTTCTAAGCCACGTAATGCTTTTTGCATTGATTCTTGGAATGTGCGACCAATAGCCATCACTTCGCCGACAGATTTCATTTGCGTTGTTAGTCGGTCATTCGTGCCCGCAAATTTTTCAAAGTTAAAACGTGGAATTTTTGTCACAACATAGTCAATGGAAGGCTCAAATGATGCCGGAGTACGGCCACCAGTGATGTCATTCATTAACTCATCAAGGGTATAACCCACCGCTAATTTTGCCGCAATTTTTGCAATTGGGAAGCCAGTCGCTTTAGAAGCAAGTGCTGATGAGCGCGAAACCCGCGGGTTCATTTCAATAACAATTAAACGCCCATCTTTAGGGTTTACCGCAAATTGAACGTTAGAGCCGCCCGTTTCAACACCGATTTCACGCAATACTGCCATCGATGCATCACGCATGATTTGATATTCTTTATCGGTCAATGTCTGAGCAGGAGCTACAGTGATAGAATCACCCGTGTGGATCCCCATGGCATCGAAATTTTCAATTGAACAAACAATAATACAGTTGTCTTTTTTATCGCGGACAACTTCCATTTCGTATTCTTTCCAGCCAATTAACGATTCATCAATCAATAATTCATTAGTGGGGGACAAATCTAAACCGCGAGTACAGATTTCTTCAAACTCTTCACGGTTATAGGCAATACCACCACCGGTGCCTCCCATCGTAAATGATGGGCGAATAATACAGGGAAAGCCGACCGCATCTGCAACGGCATATGCCTCTTCCATATTATGTGCAATACCTGAGCGTGCAGTGCCCAAGCCGATTTTTTTCATTGCTTTATCAAAACGTTGGCGATCTTCTGCTTTATCTATTGCATCTGCCGTTGCCCCAATCATAGTGACACCGAACTCGGCTAAAACGCCTTTACGCTCTAATTCAAGCGCACAGTTCAGTGCGGTTTGGCCACCCATGGTTGGTAATACTGCATCTGGGCGCTCTTTTTCAATGATTTTACGCACAACTTCCCAGTGAATCGGCTCGATGTAAGTTGCATCTGCCATTTCTGGGTCAGTCATTATTGTCGCAGGGTTCGAGTTAACTAAGATTACGCGGTAGCCTTCTTCACGCAGTGCTTTACATGCTTGAGCACCTGAGTAGTCAAATTCACATGCTTGGCCAATCACAATCGGGCCGGCACCTAAAATCAGAATGCTTTTTATATCAGTACGTTTTGCCATTTCTTTTGCTCCCGATTATTGTGCGTTTTGACGAGGTGTGTTCTGACGGTATTCATTAATTAATTCAATAAAATGGTCGAATAAATTTGCCGCATCATGTGGCCCTGAACTTGCTTCTGGGTGGCCTTGAAAACTGAATGCTGGTTTATCCGTACGGTGAATACCTTGCAATGTTCCATCAAACAGCGACTTGTGAGTCACTCGCAGTGTGTCGGGAAGTGTCGATTCGTCAACAGCAAAACCATGGTTTTGCGCCGTGATCATCACCACATCTTTATCTAAATCTTTAACTGGATGGTTAGCACCATGATGGCCAAACTTCATTTTTATGGTATTAGCGCCACTTGCCAGGGCAAGTAACTGGTGCCCTAAACAGATACCAAATACTGGAATTTCTGTGGTTAAAAATGTTTCAATGGCCTTGATGGCGTAATCGCATGGGGCTGGGTCACCAGGGCCATTTGATAAGAAAATACCATCAGGATTCATCGCCAATACAGTTTCTGCGGGTGTTGTTGCTGGTACCACGGTTAAACGGCAGCCACGGTCAACTAACATACGTAAGATATTGCGCTTCGCACCGAAGTCATAAGCGACAACATGTAAAGGGAGTTCATCCGCAGTTTTTGCGCCTTGCTGGCCATTTTCCAGCGTCCATGAACCTTGGGACCAGTTATAAATCTCTTTAGTGCAGACTTCTTTTGCTAAATCCAACCCATTCAAACCTGAAAAACTACGCGCTTTTTCCAATGCCAGTGCAACATCCGGGTTATCACCCGCAATGATACAACCGTTTTGAGCGCCTTTTTCTCTCAGTAAACGTGTCAATTTACGTGTATCGATATCTGCAATCGCCACCACATTATGGCGTTTTAGATATTCAGATAACCCTTCTTGCCCGCGGAAGTTACTGTATACCAATGGTAAGTCACGAATGATTAAGCCTTGTGCATGAACATTTGGAGATTCTTCGTCATCAGCATTAGTGCCGACATTACCAATATGGGGATAAGTGAGAGTAACAATTTGGCGGGAATAGGAAGGGTCTGTAATTATTTCTTGATATCCGGTCATCGACGTGTTGAAAACGACTTCTCCAACAGCAGCGCCTTCTGCACCGATAGCACGCCCGTGGAATTGGGTTCCGTCTTCCAGAACCAATATAGCTGACTTAATCAAAACACCCTCCGGAGAATAATAAATCACGTTTTTTGCATATTAATTCAGATTTTGCGATCTAAATCAATGCCAAAATGAGTTTTTAAGCAAATTTTTGGCAAATTGCGCGCATTCTAATGATGAGATAGGGTCTTGTCTAGAAAAAAATGCATTTTTTTCACTTTTATCTTACTTTTTTACTCAACTACCTCACTTTTAGTTGGATGAGTAGTATAAATCATAGTAAAAATGAATTAGTAAACGGTTGCAAAGCAAGATAACTAGTTTATTGATAATAACCCAGCTAAAAGAAGGAGGAAAGGATAATTAACGAGCAAAATTAGAGGTAAAAACAACGAAAATATAAATTAATGTTGATTTGAATATAAATATTTCAAATCAACATCAAATAAATATTTATTGAATGTAACCAGATAATTTATAATAAAAAAAACAAATAAAAACACTACAAATCATCAAGACTTAATACATCTTTCATATCATATAACCCACTATTTCTAGCACAAACCCAACCTGATGCCTTAATTGCACCATTTGCAAAGGTCATGCGGCTAGAGGCTTTGTGAGTAATTTCAACTCGCTCCCCGATATCCGCAAACATGGCGGTATGTTCACCCACAATATCCCCAGCTCGGATAGTTGCAAAACCAATGGTTCCAGGTTCTCGCTCTCCAGTGTAGCCTTCACGGGTGTATACGGCACACTCTTTTAAATTTTTGCCCAGCGCGCTAGCAATAGATTCCCCCATGGCTAAAGCAGTACCTGATGGCGCATCCACTTTATGGCGGTGATGAGCTTCAACAATTTCAATATCTGTGTAATTTCCCATTACTTTTGCTGCTTTTTCCAGTAATTTCAGTACTACATTGACGCCAACACTGAAATTTGCTGCAAAGACAATAGGAATAGATTTCGCAGCTTCAGCAATGGCTCCCTTCCCTTGCTCATCAAACCCTGTCGTACCAATGACCATGGCTTTTTGGTTGGCTTTACAAAATGCTAAGTAATGCAATGTGCCTTCTGGACGCGTAAAATCAATAACCACATCAAAATCATTAACAACCTGGTCAAGTGAATCAACAATAGAGATACCTAACTTACCGATACCTGCGAGTTCACCTGCATCGGTTCCGATAAGTGACGAGCCTTCACGCTCAATCGCTGCCCCCAGTTGAATTCCATCTTGTTGTTGTGCGGCTTGGATTAGCTGGCGTCCCATACGTCCACCTGCACCAACTATTGCGACACGTACCACTGAATTTGCCATGGTTTATCCTTTTTTAATTAATGCAAATATATAAATTTGAACTGTTGTTTAGGATAAAAAGGCTATTTTTACCCACAGTTTAGAAATGATTGTGATACAGATTAACTATCCTGACTGTATTCTGCTAGCAAAAATGCAGAGTTATTAACAAAAGCGTAGAAAGCATAAAGATTATCAGTAAAAGTTTTAATTGAGAGAAAATGCGAAGGGAACAACTTGAATAAAAAGGTTAAAACAGCCGCAAAGATAGGAATGATAAAGCGGCTGTTCCTGTAATTAAAACCAAATGATTAATTAATCTCTTTGACCTCAACTCTTAATTCTTTAGGGACTTCAAAGACGATATTTTCTTCACGCCCTTGCAATTCAACAACCGAGTCGGCTCCTAACTCTTTAAGTCGATCAATGACTTGCCTAACTAAGATGTCTGGTGCTGATGCCCCCGCAGTTAAGCCAATAATATTTTTATCTGCTAACCATTCCGTTTTAATATCTTCTGCACCATCAATTAAAAATGCAGGTTTTTGCATGCGCGAAGCTAATTCCGCTAGACGATTTGAGTTTGATGAGTTTTTAGAACCGACGACTAAAACAATATCAGCGCGTTCTGCAAGTTCTCTCGCTGCCTCTTGGCGGTTAGTCGTTGCATAGCAAATATCGTCTTTACGAGGCCCTACAATGCTTGGAAAGCGAGAGGTCAGTGCATCAATAACATCAGAGGTATCATCAACAGAAAGCGTTGTTTGTGTCATGAAAGAGAGATTATTTTCATCTTTCACTTTTAATTTCCAAACATCTTCAGGGCTTTCAACAAGATACATCCCGCCTTCAGGGTTACTGTATTGACCCATCGTGCCTTCGACTTCTGGATGCCCTGCATGCCCAATTAAAATGGCTTCTTTGCCTTTACGGCTCGCTCGTGCAACTTCCATATGAACTTTCGTCACCAAAGGACAAGTGGCATCAAATAACATCGTTAGATCGCGAGAACGCGCTTCTTGGCGAATGGCTTGAGAAACGCCATGCGCAGAAAAAATCAAGATTGACCCATCAGGTACTTCTGAGATTTCTTCAATAAAAATAGCACCACGTTGACGTAAATCATCAACAACATAACGGTTATGAACCACTTCGTGACGAACGTAAATCGGAGCACCATATAGTTCTAATGCCCTTTCTACGATGCTAATTGCGCGGTCTACGCCAGCACAAAACCCACGAGGGTTAGCCATTAATATTTGCATTGTGATTCTCCAATTGCGGATCTACTTCAAGCACTTCGATATCAAAACTAATCTGCTGCTCAGCGAGAGGGTGGTTAAAATCAATAGTAATCGACTCACCTTCAATTGATTTTACTACACCTGGCATTTCACTGCCATTCATCGCGGTAAATAGCATTATCGTACCAATTTCAGGAATGCCTGTTTCTATAAAGTCACGCAATGAAAAATATTGAACTAAGTCAGGATTATGTTTCCCAAAAACAGTGTCTCCGGGCAGCGAAAAACTTTTCTTTTCACCTTCATTAAGGCCAATCAATTGAGCTTCAAGTTCTGGCGATAAGGAGTCATTCCCTAAAACAAACAACGCAGGCTTTCCTTGTGCATGCGAGGAATCAGCCGTAGAGCCATCTTCCAATTTCAGTGTGAAATGCAGTAAAACAGAGCTCTGCGCCTGTATTTGAGTAGACATAAACCAAACCTATTTATCATAAAATTCAGCCCAGAAAATCTGGGCTGTGAGTTATTATATTCTAACCTAGTGCGCTGCCATTTTATTTGGCTTTTTCTTGCTTTGATTTATCTGGTAGGAAACCTTCTAAAATCACAAGAGCTGCACCAATACATATCGCCATATCCGCTAGGTTAAATGTCGGCCAATGCCAATTACCAACGTAAAAATCAAGGTAATCGATAACGAAGCCATGGACTAAACGGTCGCTTAAATTACCGATAGCACCACCAATAATCAATGCATATGCAATGTTAGATAGGCGTTTTTGTGCACTTTGGCGATACATCATAACCATTAAGATAACGGAGATCCCAATTGCAATACCTGCAAAGAACCAACGTTGCCACCCGCCTTCATCAGCCAAGAAACTAAATGCCGCGCCAAAATTTTGCGCATACATTATGTTAAAAAATGGCATTATCGGATGCGGTTCATACAAATTTAGGTCACTAAGCACTAATTGCTTAATGCCTAAATCCGCAACGATGATCACAATGGTTAACCATAACCAACGCAAACCGGTAGAACAAACTGGCGTCTTCATTAAGCAAACTTACGTGTTTCGCCGTTACCGGCTACGTTAGTGACACAGCGACCACAGATTTCTGGTTGCTCGCTTGAAGAACCGATATCACTTGCATAATGCCAGCAACGTGGGCATTTTTCACCCGCTGCTTTACTGAAAGCAATTTTCAGGCCTTTCAATTCACTTTCTTGTGCATCTGCTGGAGCTGTTGCAATATCAGCCACATGAGCTTGTGATGTCAGTAAAACAAAGCGTAATTCATCACCCAGGCTTTGCAGTTTTTCTGCCAAAGTTTTATCTGCATACAATGTCACTGCAGCTTCTAATGAGCCCCCAATGAGCTTATCAGTACGCGCTTGTTCTAAGACCTTATTCACTTCACCACGAACCGCCAATAGCTCAGTCCAGAAGTTGTTGTTCATTTCATTTGATTCATCTAAACCAAATAAACCGTCATACCACTCTTCGGTAAGAACAAATTGAGCGCGTTTTCCTGGTAACTCATTCCAAATTTCATCGGAAGTGAAGGACAGAACCGGAGCCATCCAACGCACTAACGCTTCAACAATATGGAATAACGCAGTCTGGCAGCTACGACGCGCTAAACTATCACTTTTCGCCGTATATTGACGGTCTTTGATGATATCCAGATAGAATGACCCCATTTCAATGGAGCAGAAATGCATTAATCTCTGGATAACAGACAAGAAGTCATATTCATCATAGGCTTTAGCAATTTCTTGCTGAGCTTCTAACGCACGACTTACCGCCCAACGGTCTAAAACCACCATATCTTCTGGTTTCACCATGTCGGTTTCAGGATTGAAACCACTCAGGTTAGCCAGTAAGAAACGTGCAGTATTACGAATACGGCGATATGAATCAGCAGCACGTTTTAAAATTTCATCTGAAACTGCGATTTCGCCAGTATAATCCGTTGATGCAACCCATAAACGTAAGATATCTGCACCCAGTTTATTCATTACATCTTGTGGGCTTACTGTGTTGCCTAAAGATTTAGACATTTTGCGGCCTTGGCCATCAACAGTAAAACCATGTGTCAACACTTGGCGATAAGGTGCTTTCCCTTTCATTGCTGTTGATAACATCAATGATGACATAAACCAGCCACGATGTTGATCCGACCCTTCAAGATACATATCCGCTGAATTACCATGGAATTCAGGACGAGCATCCACAACCGCAAAGTGCGTTGAGCCAGAATCAAACCACACGTCTAAGGTATCAGGTACTTTACGATATATTTCAGCTTCATCACCCAACAGCTCAGCAGGGTCAAGATCCCACCATGCTTGGATGCCATCCACTTCAACACGCTTAGCCACTTCTTCCATTAATTCTAATGTGCGAGGATGTAGCTCTTCAGTGTCTTTATGAACAAACAACGACATTGGGGTACCCCAAGTACGTTGACGAGAAATACACCAGTCAGGGCGGTTTTCAACCATAGATTCAATTCGTGCACGTCCCCAGCCTGGGATCCATTGAACAATATCAATTTCTTTCAGAGATTGTTCACGTAAGCCGTTTTTATCCATGCCGATAAACCACTGTGGCGTAGCACGGAAGATAACTGGAGTCTTATGGCGCCAACAACATGGGTAGCTGTGTTGAATCGCTTGTTTGTACAGTAACGCGCCTTTTTCGTTCAATAATTCAACGATAAGGTCGTTAGCTTTAAAAATAAATACGCCATCTAATGTTGGGTAAGTATTTGGTAAGAAGCAGCCATCTGGGCCCACAGGGTTAGCCGTTTCTAAGCCATATTTCTGGCCGACAATATAGTCTTCAGGACCGTGGCCTGGTGCGGTATGAACAGCCCCCGTACCTGCGTCTAATGTCACATGATCGCCCAAAATAGCAGGAACATCAAAGCCCATAAATGGGTGCTGGAAGCGCAACAATTCTAATGCTGAACCTTCGCATTCACCAAGAACTTCCCATACGGAGATACCCGCAGTTTTCATCACGTCTTCAACGAGGTCTGCGGCTAAAATGACTAACTCGCCATTTGCATCGACCAAGTTATATTTGAATTCAGGATTTAATGAAATTGCGCGGTTTGCTGGCAATGTCCAAGGTGTCGTTGTCCAAATAACCAGCGACGGAGTTTTGTCACTTACCACACCAAATTTTTCACACACGGCCTCGCTATCTACAGCTGGAAAGCGAACGTAGATAGACGGTGATGTTTTGTCGTAGTATTCAACTTCAGCTTCCGCTAATGAAGAACCGCAAGCTGTACACCAGTGAACAGGCTTTGCTCCTTTCACTAAATGGCCGTTTGCAATAGTTTTCGCCAACGCTCGAATAATGTGAGCCTCGGTTTTAAAATCCATTGTTAGATAAGGTTTATCCCACTCACCTAAAACACCAAGACGCATGAAATCAGCTTTTTGGCCTTCAATTTGCTCTTTAGCGTATTGGCGGCATTGTGCACGAAATTCAGCGGCGGAAACTTTTTCCCCTGGCTTACCAACGATTTGTTCAACTTTATGTTCAATCGGTAATCCATGGCAGTCCCAACCTGGGATGTATGGGGAATCATAACCCGCCAACCCTTTGGACTTAATAATAATATCTTTGAGAATTTTGTTAACTGAGTGACCAATATGAATACTGCCGTTAGCGTACGGAGGACCATCGTGCAGAATAAAGGTTTTCTTGCCCGATTTTGCTTTACGGATTGCCTGATACAAACCTTCTTTGTACCAGCGCTCTAACATCTGTGGTTCGCGTTTAGCGAGATCGCCACGCATTGGGAACCCTGTTTCTGGTAGATTCAGGGTATTTTTATAGTCACTCATCGATTCTCAGTTCCAATTTTCCGCTAAATTATCTGATTCCTATTGCAGTAAGATACTCTCTCGCTGCAATTACATCATTAGCAATTTGCTCCTTAAGCGCTTCCAACGAAGCAAACCGCTGCTCATCACGTAATTTCTTACGTAACACTACATCGATATGACGCCCATATAAATCTATATTTGCATCAATCAGATGAACTTCTAACTGTGTTCCTTTTCCAGATACAGTCGGACGTGTGCCAATATTTGCCACACCAGGTAGAGGCTTATCACCTAAACCGTAAACTTCTACAGCATACACACCAGTAACTGGTGTGACTAAACGTTTTAATGGTAGGTTTGCTGTTGGAAAACCTATTGTTCTGCCAAGTTGATTACCATGAACCACTCGCCCGCTAATACGATAAGAATGCCCTAATAGGCTTTCAGCTAATTCAAGATTGTTTTCTTGAATCGCTTTTCGTATCGCTGTACTGCTAATACGAAGCCCTGAATCACAGAAGCTTTCTGTATCTGCAACTTCAAAACCAAATTCATCACCTGCTTGCTGTAAAAAAGCAAAGTCCCCCATGCGATTTTTCCCAAAGCGGAAATCATCGCCAATAGCGAGATACTTTACCCCAAGCTTACTGACAAGTAAGTCAGCAACAAACTCAGCGGGTGTTAATGATGCAAAGTGCTGGTTAAATTCAACACATAAGAGGTAATCAATACCACTGTCTGCAAGATATTTAACTTTGTCTCGCAAACGCGTCAAACGCGCAGGCGCTTTGTCACCAATAAAAAATTCAAGGGGCTGAGGTTCAAATATCATCACGACAGTTGGTAACCCTAACTGCGCTCCCTTAAGTTTCAAATTTTGAAGTAAAACCTGATGCCCACGATGGACACCATCAAAATTACCGATAGTCAGCACGCTACCATGATGGCACGCCCGGATATTCTGTATACCGCGAATTAGCTCCATAACAGGCTCAATACCGAGGAAATTGTAGGATTATACCTTGTACGACGCATAAGGTTAACCTTAGTTCGCAAAAGGTTTCATTAAACCCTATTTTTTTGATCTCTACACGATTTATTAACCACTATTTTTATGTAATTAGTGGGTTATTACGCTCCCCAAACAGAGCAATTGGATTCGAACATCAAAAACTTTGGGGTAACCAATGGATTATCAATACAACAAATTTGTTCCAAGGTCTCTAAAAATATTATATTTTTATGTTTTATACTTCAATGGTTATAACCAAACGGTCAAAAAGAACAAAAAACAGCCATAACATGCTTGATTTTCATACTACCCACTGATTGATAGACTAAAAAACATTTTTCATCTTAATTCTTTTTAAATTTCTGCCATCAATTACGCATTTTTTCACGCTAAGATCTGTATTCTTCTTATATTTGCTGATAGAATCTTGCACCATTCACAGCGCATGAGCATCGAAGTACACGATGTTTATTTGCACAAATCCATTGACAAATGAAGGGCGAAAGGGCATATTCCTCGACCTTTGAATTGTCCTCAATAGAATACATTTGGGAGTTGGACCTTGGCTAATATCAAATCAGCTAAGAAACGTGCCGTTCAGTCAGAGAAACGTCGTCAGCATAACGCTAGCCGTCGCTCTATGGTACGTACTTTTATCAAGAAAGTTTACCTTGCTATCGCTGCAGGCGATAAAGAAGCTGCTCAGAAAGCATTCAATGACATGCAACCTATTGTTGATCGCCATGCTACTAAAGGCCTGATCCACAAAAATAAAGCAGCACGTCATAAAGCTAACTTAGTTGCTCAAATCAAAGCAATGTAATTTTGCTTCTTGATTAGCTTAAAAAACCGGCTTATGCCGGTTTTTTATTTGTCGCTATTTTTTATCTAAGCTATCAAGCGGCACTGAAAATAAATCTGAAAAATCTTTATTACACACTCGCTGTACTGCTGGGTGCTGGATCATTCTCTCTGCAAAAATAACGTAATACTCTTCTTTTACGCTCTCTAAACGGCCTAACTCTACAATATCTTCGCCACCTAGAAGATCAGGTGTATACTGCGATGGAGCTACAAAAATCGCGTTATAATGCATACCAAATGCTTTCATAAGTGCCGCATCATCAAACTCACCTAACACTTCAACTTGTAGATTTTTATTTCGTATCCAAGCTAAGATATGCCTACCTAACAAATATCGCCGCCCAGGAATTAATAAACGACGTTCCTCTAAACACTCAGGAAATGGCTTTTTAGGGATCGGCTGACGGCAAAAGAAACTCATATTACACTCGCCCAATTTCACCGAAAACAAACCTTCTTGCTGCGATGAGTCAACTGGGCAGTCAGACAAAATCATGTCTAATTTATGTTGGCTGAGCTGTTCTAATAGCAATTCATGTGTTGATTCAAAACAACGCAAATGAATTTGTTCATGCTCTACAACTGTAGTTTCTAATATTTTACTAACTAACTGTTTTGATAGCGTATCCGCAACCCCGACATCAAACAGTAGATTGGATTCGCGGCTATAATTAACAATATCTAGCATTTCTTGGCTAAGCATGAACATTTTATCTGCATAGCGAAAAATTAATTGCCCAAGCTCAGATGGCACCAGACCTCGCCCCTGCCTTTTGAATAATTTTCCACCTAATCGTTCTTCCAATGCTTTTATTTGCCCTGTAATTGTCTGAGGAGTCAGGTAAAGCGCTTCTGCTGCTCCAACGACAGAGCCTTCTTTACATACATGCCAGAAGTAGTAAAGATGGTTAAAATTAAGATGTGAAACCCGCATATCGATTCCTTTTGTACCACCACTAGCTAGACAAACGACTATTGACCATACACATTTACCCGCAGCTCATATTTCTCAGAGCCTTTAAAATGAATACCGTAGTGTATTTAAAAACACACTACGGTATATCATAGATTATTAGTTCGGAAATTCTTACTAATAATTTACAAAATTAAATATTGAGCTGGTACTAAGTCAGTTCTTTTTGTTTCGGTAACACAACTCTTAACATAAAGTAACCTAAAAATGCAGCTAACGTAGAGCCAAGCAAAATACCTAGGCGTGAATAGGTACTATACACCTCATCGAGTCCATCAAATGCGAGGCCGGTTATAAAAATAGACATAGTAAAACCGATCCCACACAATACAGAAACGGCAAAAACTTGTTTTAAGTTAATCGACTCAGGCAACTTTGCAAACCCAAGTTTTACCGAAATCCAACTAAACAGAAAAATCCCAATGGGTTTACCCAAAATTAGCCCTGCGGCAACGCCTAATGGCAGTGGGCTTAATAAACCTTCTAATGTTACACCTTGAAGCTGTACACCCGAATTAGCAAACGCAAAAATAGGTAGAATTAAGTAAACAACCCATGGGTGTAAGACGTGTTCCAATTCTTCTGAAGGCTTGGTCTGGTTAGTACCATGTAAAGGAATCAAGAAGCCAACAATGACCCCAGCTAATGTGGCATGAACCCCAGATTTCAAAATACACACCCATAATATTAACCCAATAACTAAGTAAGCAGCTGTATTCTCTACTCTACGCCAATTCATCATACAGAGAATAGCAATACACAATGCTGAAAGCCCCAATGCAACCAAAGAAACAGAACTTGTATAGAAAAAGGCAATAATCACGATAACACCAAGGTCATCAATAATAGCCAATGCTAATAAGAACACCTTAAGCTCTGTTGGCACCCGCTTACCTAATAAAGCCATCACACCTAAAGCAAATGCAATATCTGTCGCTGCTGGTATTGCCCAGCCTTGCTGAGTAACTGCATCTCCTCCGTTGAATAACAGATAAATTAGTGCAGGGGCAATCATTCCCCCTAATGCCGCAATTGCTGGAAATATCGCTTTATCACGCCCCGCAAGGGATCCTTCCAGTAACTCACGTTTTACTTCAAGGCCGACCACCAAAAAGAAAATCGCCATTAAGAAGTCATTAATCCATAATATCAGAGGTTTATCTAAACCAAATTCTGATATCTTAATTGATACAGGAATATCTAAAAATTGCTGATAAGCCCCTTGTAATGGCGAGTTAGCCATCATTAAAGCGACTATGGCAGCAATAATCAGGAGTAAGCCCCCTGCTGCTTCTAACCTTAAAAATTTACGAATAATTGCTGTCATATAGTTAACCCCAATATATTTTTGAATGTTAATACTATGCTAATCATTAATTCGTAAAAAGTCGTTTATTCATCAGAAACGAATCGGAATTATCGAGTAATTTAAGTTAAGCGTCACAGAGAATGATAAAGAAACGTTAATTTTACTATAGACAACTTTTATAAAAACAAATAACAAATTTTGTTAAAAATGGACTTTATAATTTCAATTTTTTATTACAGTACCCAACCTACATTTTTCAAATATCACAAAATAATTATGCATCTTCTTTTCTCGATACCTTTCATGAAGATTTTAAATGTGGGAGACTACTTGCAAGATATTTGCAAAGCGCTTCGCAGAAAAAATGCGATTAGATTGCCAATAAAAAACTCAAGATTACAATTCACTAATGACAACTCACGTACTCTTTGCCGTACTTTTTGCCGCTTTTTGCCATGCAAACTGGAATGCCATTGTTAAATTTGGCAATGACCGCTTTTTCGGTTTAGTCATGATTTCTGTTTTTTCTGGCATCTTAACGCTACCAGCAATATTTTGGTTAGGCCTGCCATCACCAGAAGCCATCCATTGGCTAGCTTTATCGGTATTATTTCATATTGGCTATACCTATTTTTTAAGCCAGGCTTATACACATGGTGATTTAAGCCAGATATATCCCATATCACGAGGGTCTGCGCCATTAATGACTGCACTACTCGGTGCTTTGCTATTTAGTGAGCTAATTCCATTAATGGGCCTTATTGGTGTTTTATTTATCATTTCTGGCGTAGTGCTTATTGCCTTTGCAGGGAAGAAATTCACTTTAAATATCAAAGGAAAAGCTCTGGCTTTTGCCATATCAACTGCCTTTTTTACTGCCTGCTATACCTTATCTGATGGCTATGGTGCCAGAGCAAGTGAAGACCCTGTGGTGTATACACTTTGGTTATTTCTATTGAATGGGATTGTGTTAGCTGTACCTGGCTTTATCAAATATCGTGGTACCCTAGTTGTTGGAATTCAACAATACTGGCGCTCTGGGTTACTTGGTGGGTTAATGCAACTGATTAGCTATGGTATTGCCATATGGGCGATGAGCCAAGCACCCATTGTCATGGTCGCTGCAATTAGAGAAACTAGTGTGCTATTCGCTATGTTCCTATCTATTGCTTTTCTTAAAGAAAAATTCAACGTCATGCGAGTCGTTGCCTGTGTTGTTATTGTTTTTGGTGTTTTATTAGCAAAATTAAGTCATTAATAAAATTATTATTATTTAAATGTTCAGTTACCAAGCAATCAATTTTGTTTTAATTAAAAATAGTATTATTTCTTTTTATTTACCTATAGTTTTTATATTTTCTCACCAGATATGAGGCCAAAATGTCGCTTTTAAAATCTTTACTAGCTATTTCCATTATTAGTGCTTCTTTTTCTAGCTTTGCAGCTACACCCGCTGACATCATAATTGTAGATGGCACCATCTTAACAATGAATGCTCAAAAACAGGTTATTGACCATGGTACGGTTGTCATCAAAGGCAATAAAATTATTGCCGTTGGTGGCCCTGAGCTTACTCAACGTTACCAAGCACCTAATGTACTAAATGTTGATGGTGATATTGTCATGCCAGGGCTAATTAATACGCATACACATGCATCTATGACCGTATTTCGTTCTTTAGCCGATGACGTACCAGACCGTTTGCACCGTTATATCTTCCCATTAGAAAATAAAATGGTCTCCCGTGAAATGGTTCGAATTGGGGCAAACCTTGCTAATGTAGAAATGATTAAAGGGGGTGTCACAACTTACGTTGATATGTATTATTTTGAAGATGAAGTGGCTAAAACCGTTGATAAAATTGGCTTAAGAGCTGTCCTTGGTGAATCTGTTATTCAATTTCCTGTCGCTGATGCGAAAAATGCGGATGAAGGCATCAATTATGCTGTAAACTTTATTAATCAATACAAAGATCACCCACGTATCACTCCTGCTTTTGCTCCCCATGCACCCTATACCAACACAACAGAGCATTTACAAAAAATAGCAAAATTATCTCAAGAACTTGATGTTCCCGTGATGATCCATCTAGCGGAAACCGATCGTGAGCAAGAAGAGATCGCCAAACGCACTGGTGGCAAAAGCCCCGTACAATATATGGCAGACATAGGTGCACTGAACAATAAAGTAATAGCTGCCCATGCCATTATGGTTGATGAAAAAGATATGGATTTGCTCAAACAATATGATGTTGGTGTTGCACATAATATCAGTGCGAATACTAAGTCCGCTAAGGGTGTTGCCCCTGTGACAACCATGCTTGAAAAAGGGATCCGTGTTGGCTTGGGAACTGACGGACCAATGTCGAGTAATACGTTGACGACGTTAAATGAGCTGAATTTAGTGGGTAAGATTCACAAACTGGCAAATAAAGATAGAGCAGCGATGCCACCAATCACTGTTGTTGATATGGCGACAATGGGCTCTGCGCGTGTGTTACACATGGAAGATAAACTGGGCTCTCTCGAACCTGGGAAATTAGCTGATCTTATTGTTATTGATACTAAATCACCTAATATGGTTCCTATGTATAGCCCATATGCTGCGCTGGTATATGGGGCTAATGGAGCCAATGTCCGCCATACCATAGTTGATGGCAACATATTGATGCAAGACCGTAAAATACTGACTGCTGATGAAAATTCAATTATCAAAGAAGCTCAAAATTTTGCCAATAAAGTCCGCGAAACCGTGGTTGCTAGCGGTGAAGTTGTAAAATAAGATAAAAAAATGGCTGACTTGGCAATATGCTCAGTCAGCCATTCTCGTTTAATTAGCCACTCATTATTTATTTGTTAAATCATCGAAGAATTTTTTCACACCATCTAAAAAGCTTTTAGAGCGTGGGCTGTTTTTCTCACCGCTCTTTCCACCTAATGATTCACCAAATTCTTTGAGTAACTCTTTTTGTTTCTCATTCAGCTTAACGGGTGTTTCAACAACAATATGGCACATTAAATCACCTTGCAGACCACCACGTACCGATTTCACACCTTTCCCTTTCATGCGGAAAATTTTACCAGTTTGAGTTTCTGCTGGGATTTTCAGTTTTACACGCCCATCGAGGGTTGGCACTTCAATTTCGCCGCCCAGTGCTGCATCAGCAAAGTTAATCGGCACCTCACAGTGCAGGTTATTACCATCACGCTCAAAAATATTATGAGGTAACACATGAACCTGAACGAATAAATCTCCTGCTGGTGCTCCGTTTTCTCCGGCCTCACCTTCCCCTGATAAACGAACACGGTCCCCCGTATCGACACCCGCTGGAATTTTAACTGACAGTGTTTTATATCTTTCAACACGGCCATGACCATGACATTTGTTGCATGGATCTTTGATTACTTTACCGCGACCATGGCAAGTTGGACAAGGCTGTTGTACAGAGAAAAAGCCTTGGCGCATATGGACTTGGCCCATACCGTGACAGGTTGAGCATGTATCCGCACTGGTTCCCGGTTTCGCACCATTACCATGACAAACGTCACAGGTTTCTAAGGTCGGAATACGGATTTCTTTGGTCACTCCACGGACAGCCTCTTCAAGAGTCAGTTCCATGTTGTACTGTAGGTCAGAACCACGGCTTGGGCGCTGCTGTCTGCGGCCGCCTCCAAAAATATCACCGAAGACGTCACCAAAGATATCACTAAAGTCAGCGCCACCACCAAAGCCGCCGCCTCCGCCCATTCCGCCTTGCTCAAACGCTGCATGACCATATTGGTCATAAGCGGCGCGTTTTTGCTCGTCAGAAAGAACTTCGTAAGCTTCTTTAATTTCTTTAAATTTACCTTCTGATTCTTTATCCCCCTGATTACGGTCGGGGTGATGCTTCATCGCTAAGCGCTTATAAGCTCGCTTAATATCTTTATCTGAAGCATTTCTTTCGAGGCCTAGCACCTCATAAAAATCTCTTTTCGCCATTCTATTTACCCTTAACATGCGGAACGGGCGTAGAGTTCCCTCGACGCCCGTATCCGGTATCAGTAACCATTAACTAGCATTTGCTACAGCTACTGCGCCCGCTAAGGGCATTATTTTTTATCTTTGTCGTTAACTTCTTCGAATTCAGCATCAACAACGTCATCATCTTTCTTCGCTTCTGCGCCAGCAGCACCACCCGCTTGCGCTTGAGCTTGTTGCTGTGCGATTTCCAGAAGTTTTGCAGATGCAGTGACTAAAGCTTGGATTTTCGCTTCAATATCCGCTTTATCTTCACCTTTTGCTGCCGCTTCTAATTCAGAAGTTGCTTTTTCAATATTCGCTTTATCTTCAGCTGGTAATTTATCACCGGCTTCTTCAATTTGTTTACGAGTACCGTGAACTAATTGGTCAGCTTGGTTACGAACCTGAACTAACTCTTCAAATTTACGGTCAGCTTCAGCGTTTGCTTCTGCGTCACGTACCATTTTTTCGATTTCCTCGTCATTCAGACCTGAAGAAGCCTTAATGGTGATGTTTTGCTCACGTCCGCTATTTTTATCTTTCGCAGAAACATGCAAGATACCATCAGCATCGATATCAAAAGTCACTTCAATTTGTGGCATACCGCGTGGGGCAGGTTGAATACCATCTAAGTTAAACTGACCCAGTGATTTGTTGTCACTTGCACGTTTACGCTCACCTTGCAGAACATGGATAGTTACCGCTGCTTGGTTATCTTCCGCTGTTGAGAATACTTGGCTATGTTTCGTTGGGATAGTGGTGTTCTTCGAGATTAACGAAGTCATCACACCACCCATGGTTTCGATACCTAAAGACAGAGGAGTTACGTCAAGTAACAGAACGTCTTTAACATCACCCGCTAAAACACCACCTTGTACTGCCGCACCCATTGCAACTGCTTCGTCAGGGTTCACGTCTTTACGTGGTTCTTTACCAAAGAAATCAGCAACAACTTTTTGAACCATTGGCATACGTGTTTGGCCACCAACTAAAATAACGTCGTTGATTTCGCTCACGCTTAAGCCCGCATCTTGCAGTGCAACTTTAACTGGCTCCATAGAACGCTTAACTAAATCTTCTACCAGTGACTCTAATTTCGCACGAGTCACTTTAATATTCATATGTTTAGGACCTGTTGCATCCGCTGTAATGTACGGCAGGTTAACGTCTGTTTGTTGTGCAGAAGACAGCTCAATTTTTGCTTTTTCTGCAGCTTCTTTCAGACGTTGCATCGCTAACGGGTCGTTACGTAGGTCAACACCTTGTTCTTTCTTAAACTCTTCAACTAAGTAGTTGATTAAACGAGTATCGAAGTCTTCACCACCTAAGTGAGTATCACCATTGGTTGCCAAAACTTCATAGGTTTTTTCGCCATCAACTTCATCAATTTCGATGATTGATAAGTCAAATGTACCACCACCTAAGTCATAAACCGCAATAGTACGGTTACCCACTTCTCTATCTAAACCATATGCTAATGCCGCAGCTGTTGGTTCGTTAATGATACGTTTTACTTCTAAACCAGCGATACGACCAGCATCTTTAGTCGCTTGACGCTGAGCATCGTTAAAGTAAGCAGGTACAGTAATAACTGCTTCTGTTACAGGCTCACCTAAATAGTCTTCAGCTGTTTTCTTCATTTTTTTCAGAACTTCAGCTGAAACTTGTGGCGGAGCCATTTTTTGGCCTTTCACATCTAACCAAGCATCGCCGTTATCAGCCGCAATGATTTTATATGGCATGATAGAAACGTCGCGCTGAACTTCTTCGTCTTGGAAACGACGACCAATCAAACGTTTGATTGCAAATAAAGTATTTTCTGGGTTAGTCACAGCCTGACGTTTTGCTGGCTGACCTACTAAAATTTCACCATCTTGAGTGTACGCAATGATGGAAGGAGTCGTTCTATCACCTTCGCTGTTCTCCAGAACACGAGCTGTAGTACCATCCATAATTGCAACGCATGAGTTAGTTGTACCCAAGTCGATACCAATGATTTTACCCATCTAAAACGCCTCCAAAGGAATTCTTTTCACTATGATTTCGATATCAATCTATATGAGGCTCAATATTTCATTTTCAAGGGAGTTTTCACTCTGAGCCTAAATTATTTTTCAATACGCAATAATTTGGATTGATATCAGTTGATGCTTTTAAGATGGGGTCACAAATTCATTCATCAAGGGGGAGAATCAAAAAAATTTGCATTTATTGCAAAAAAACCTGTCTTGTGATCATGGTTTAAACAATCAAAACTGCGTATGATGCGCCGCCGCTGTCACTTTGGCAAAACTTTCTATTTTTTATCTATTTGAATTTTATATATTTTACCAGAGGTTATATGCAGTCTAGCTCTCTTGCAAATCCAGGCCCACTTGGTTTACTAGGCTTTGGTATGACAACCATCCTGCTAAACATTCATAACGCAGGTTTTTTCCCTCTTTCATCCGTTATTTTAAGTATGGGCATTTTTTATGGTGGTATTGCTCAATTTATTGCGGGCCTGATTGAATACAAAAAAGGCAATACATTCGGTGCAACCGCATTTACTTCTTACGGGATGTTTTGGATTGCATTAGTTGGTCTATTATTTTTACCTTCAATGGGATTAGCTGAAGCAACTTCACCTGAGTTTTTAGGTGTTTTCCTCGCTATTTGGGGAATTTTTACCTTTTTTATGTTCTTGGGAACATTCAAAGCTAATTTTGTTTTGCAATTTGTCTTTGGTAGCTTAACTGTATTATTCGCTTTATTAGCGATTGGTAATATTACGGGAAATGCGGCATTACTAAAATTTGCAGGTTTTGAAGGAATTATCTGTGGTGCTAGCGCATTTTATTTAGCGGTTGCGGAAATATTAAATGAGCAATATGGCAAAACGGTATTACCGATTGGTCAACGTGGTTAAGTTTGACTAACGTATGTGATTTTATGCATTAAATATTATTAATCAGGTGAGTCAATGCTCACCTGATTATATTGAAATACTACTCAGAACGAATTGCTGATTTAGGTCTAAATGCCTTCACAACCGTAGGGTCTGTTTCCACATATGGGCCATCAAGCAATTGAATACAATAAGGAACACTGGCGAAAATACCAGAAACGACTACATTCCCTTCTTTGTCCTTTAAGCCTTCCAGAGTTTCCGCAATTGCTTTAGGCTGCCCTGGTAAATTTAAAATCAGAGCCTGATTGCGTATTACTCCAACTTGGCGTGATAATATCGCAGTAGGCACGAACTTTAGGCTAATTTGCCGCATTTGTTCGCCAAACCCCGGCATCTCACGGTCTGCAATCGCGAGGGTTGCGTCAGGTGTAACATCGCGACGAGCGGGGCCTGTGCCCCCAGTAGTTAGGACTAAATGGCAAGCAAATTCATCCACCAGCTCACATAATGTTTGCTCTATCATGATTTGCTCATCAGGGATCAGGCGAGTTTCGATGCGAAAAGGTGTTGTCAGCGTTTTGGCTAACCACTCCTCTAATGCAGGAATGCCTTTATCTTCATAAATACCGCTCGAAGCACGATCAGAAACAGAAACCAGACCTATGCGCAATTCATCCATACAAACCTCAAAGAAATTATTCAATCAAAAACTGTTCACTTAAGAATAAACAGGAGCGATATCATATCATGATGAATGATTGCATGCAGTGCCGAGGTGTTTTTATCTTTAAATTGAGAACTAACTCAATGAAAAATGGATATAAAAAAACCCAACCAACCGGCTGGGTTTTAACGAAAAAAAGAAATAAATTACAGTAAATCTGCAATCATTTTTTCCAGTTTCTCTTGGTCTACTGCAAACTTACGAATACCGTCAGACAGTTTATCAACCGCCATTGGATCTTGATTGTGCTGCCAGTAGAACTCTGCTTCTGTCAACTTAGCGCCTGGCTCTTGAGTTTTACCTGCATCTGTCAGTTTACGTACTAATTCACCCTGTGATTCTGACAGCTCTTTCAATAACCCTGGAGAGATAGTTAAGCGGTCACAACCTGCTAGTTCAATGATTTCACCCACGTTACGGAAGCTTGCGCCCATAACCACCGTTTTATAACCGTGAGCTTTGTAGTAGTTGTAGATTTCAGTAACAGAAACCACACCTGGATCTTCATGTGGCGCGAATTCTTTTTTATCTGTATTCGCTTTGTACCAGTCAAGAATACGGCCCACAAATGGAGAAATCAGGTATACACCCGCTTCCGCACAAGCACGTGCTTGAGCAAAAGAGAATAATAAAGTCAGGTTACAGTTAATGCCTTCTTTTTCCAGTTTCTCAGCAGCACGGATACCCTGCCAAGTCGAAGCCAGTTTAATCAGAATACGGTCATTACTGATGCCTGCATCGTTGTACATTTTGATTAAGTGACGCGCTTTAGCAATACAAGCTTCTTCATCATAAGAAAGGCGCGCATCAACTTCAGTAGAAATACGACCCGGAACTAATTTCAGAATTTCCAGACCGATATTAACAGCCAGCTTGTCACAAGCATCAACAATTTGTTGCTCGCGATTATTGCTTTGCTTACGTGCCCATTCTACCGCTTCATCAATTAATTTACGGTACTCAGGAATTTGTGCAGCATTTAAGATCAGCGATGGATTTGTGGTCGCGTCTTGTGGCTTGTAAAGCTTCATCGCTTCGATGTCGCCAGTATCAGCAACAACAGTTGTCAGACTACGTAATGAGGTTAGTTTATCGGTCATTTCTTTAATCTCGTTGTTATACCCGTCATATTTCAAGTTGTAGCGGTGTTGGCTACCTACAATTATTGCGAATGTAGTTGCGTTGGCTAACAAACTGCAACTTGAATTACTTTGCGTATTATAAAGGAATTGTGGCTATCGCCGCACCGTCTACAGATAATATCATGCATCCACATTGCTGCAAGCAAGTAAATCTAGTCAAAAGCAACTATTTGATTGGCAATCGATTTCGCTAACTAATTAGAAACTGAATCCTTTTAGCAAGTTATATTGTGCTGTTATTGTAATAAAGAATAATATTGGTTTGGCTTATCGTATCAATTAGCCAATTAGGCTGAATTTTTGCTAAAGTAAGCAGTATCATTCTTTATTAAGGGTCAAGTCATGCTTATTACAATTTCACCTGCAAAAACATTAGACTACGAAAGCCCACTTGCAACACAACAATATACTCAGCCTGAGTTACTCTCTGAGTCTCAAAAATTAATTAATGTCTGTCGTAAGTTAACCCCCGCGGATATCGCCAGTTTAATGAAAATTAGTGACAAACTTGCGGGGCTCAATGCCGCTCGTTTTGCAGAATGGCACGCGGACTTTACCCCAGAAAATGCACGCCAAGCGATCCTCGCCTTCAAAGGGGATGTATATACTGGTATGCAGGCAGAAACGTTTTCTAAAGATGATTTTAAATTTGCCCAGTCCCATTTACGCATATTATCTGGCCTTTATGGTGTTTTAAGACCGCTAGATTTAATGCAGCCTTATCGCTTAGAAATGGGAATTCGTTTAAAAAATACCCGTGGAAAAGATTTGTATGAGTTTTGGGGAGACATTATCACCAAGCAATTAAATCATGCATTAGCGGAGCAAAAAGACCAAATATTAGTCAATCTTGCCTCAGATGAATATTTCAAATCAGTGAATACAAAAAAATTAGATGGGCAGATTATTAAGCCTGTTTTTCTTGATGAGAAAAACGGCAAATACAAAGTTATCAGCTTTTATGCGAAGAAAGCGCGTGGCTTAATGAGCCGCTTTATCATCCAAAACAAATTAACGAAAACAGACCAACTAGCTGATTTTAATTTAGAAGGCTATCAATTTAATGAAAGCCAATCTAAAGGTAGCGAGTTAGTATTTACACGCCCAGAACAAGCTTAATGCACAAAACGTGGGAACTGACACACAACAGACACCCACGTATTTCAAAATACTTCATTCTTTTTTCGGGCTCAATCACAATTTACTCATAAACCTTCTCACTAAGCACGAATTAGCATTGATTCCTCAGCCTACTTTTTAGCTTTATGACAGTATAAATTGCGTTTTACCCACTATTTTGGAGGTGAAGTATGCCTTATGTCGCATCATCAAAACGCTATACTGAAATGGAATATCGTTTATGTGGCCGTAGCGGATTGCGCTTACCACTGATTTCATTAGGGTTATGGCACAACTTTGGCGATAACAAACCCTTTGATAATTGCCAAGCCATGCTTCGCCGTGCTTTTGACCTTGGGATCACCCATTTCGATCTTGCGAATAATTATGGGCCACCGCCAGGATCTGCCGAAAGTACATTTGGTAGGATCATGCAACAGGATTTTCTGCCTTATCGAGATGAAATGATCATTTCATCAAAAGCTGGTTTCACTATGTGGGATGGCCCTTATGGCGACTGGGGAAGTAAAAAATACTTGGTTGCAAGCCTAAATCAAAGTTTAAAACGCATGGGTTTAGATTATGTGGATATCTTTTATCATCATCGACCTGACCCCAGTACTCCATTAGAAGAAACCATGGGAGCACTAGATCTCATTGTTCGCCAAGGAAAAGCTCTGTATGTGGGAATTTCTAATTACCCAACAAATTTAGCTAAAGAAGCCATTAATATTCTCAATGAATTAGGAACCCCTTGCCTGATTCACCAACCTAGATATTCCATGCTAGAACGCACTCCTGAAGAAGATTTACTCGATTTACTGGAAGAAGAAGGTGTCGGCTCTATCGCATACTCTCCGTTAGCAGGTGGGATTTTAACTGATCGCTATCTTAATGGTATTCCTGCGGATTCACGCGCTGCGGGTAACCCTTCTTTACCGCCAGAAAGACTCACATCCAACGTTTTATCAAAGATTAAACAGCTGAACGAACTGGCGGTAAAAAGAGGACAGAAGCTAAATCAAATGGCCTTAGCATGGTTACTGAGACATGATAGGATCACTTCAGTGCTCATCGGCGCAAGCCGTATCAGCCAAATTGATGATGCGATGGGGATCCTAAAAAATCGTAATTTTACGCAAGAAGAGCTCAAAGCTATCGAATTAATATTAGAAAGCTAATGAAATACATAAGTTGCAGGAAATCCTGCAACTTAATGAAATACATCTTAATTAACGATATTCACCATTTGCTTTAAACTGCACCACAGAATAAGGCTGAGTACGGCCATCTGGCTGCTCCATACCTAAGCTACCAATTGGCATACCCGGAACAGAAATTCCCACCACATCTGCCGGTAAAGCATCAATCGCATCAAGGCTACTCACAGGAACATGTCCAACAATCACTTTGCCTTTGTATTTAGCTATGTGGCAGCTGCGTAAGTTATAAGGGACCTTCAATTCATCATTGAGTTGATTTAATTCATCATAACTGATTTCGTTCACTTCAACGTTATATCCCGCTTTTTTGATCCCTTCGCCCCACAATTCACAGCAACCACAGTTTGCATCTTTATACAATTGCACGCTCTGGTTTTGAGAAAATGCAGAGAATGACAGTAATAACATTCCACTCAACATTAATTTTTTCATCTTTAATTTACCTTCAAAATAGTCATGGTGAATATTCATCATTATTTATTATGACGTAACTGGCAGATTAATTTATAAGCTGCAGGAATAATAAATAGGGATAATAACGGTGCGGTGATCATGCCGCCAATCATCGGTGCCGCGATACGGCTCATCACTTCCGAACCAACGCCTGTTCCAAGTAATATGGGTAATAAACCCGCTAAAATTACAGCAACCGTCATGGCTTTAGGACGAACACGCAAAACAGCCCCTTCATATAATGCACGGTCTAAATCTTTATCTGATAAGCTGCTTATTCCTTGCTGTTTTTCTTTATCTTCGATTGCATGGCGTAAATAAATCAACATAACCACACCAAATTCAGCTGCTACACCTGCTAATGCAATAAATCCAGTTCCTGTCGCAACCGATAAATTAAAGTTCATCCAGTAAAGGAACCAAATAGCCCCAACCAAAGCAAAAGGTAAGCTTAATAAAATCAGCAAAGCCTCACTAAATCGTCTGAATGCTAAATAAAGCAATACAAAAATAATCATGATGGTAGCGGGAACCATTAACATTAACTTTTGATTAGCCCTTTCAAGTAATTCAAATTGCCCTGTAAAGGAATAGCTAAGACCCGGCTTCATTTGGATGTTATCTTTTATTGCTGCATCAATATCTTTAATAACAGAGACCATATCGCGATCGCGTGCATCAATATAAATCCAGCTAGTCGGTCTTGCATTCTCCGTTTTCAACATTGGGGTGCCCATATTCACGGATACATCCGCAACATCACTAAGTACAATTTGCTGTTTACTCGGCGTTAAAATTGGCAACAATTTCATCGCAGATACGTTATTTCGGTAATCTTGAGGATATCTTATGCTAATTGGATAACGCTCAATCCCTTCAACTGTTTCCCCAATCATTTCCCCGCCAGTCGCCATTGAAATATAAACTTGTACGTCACTGATGCTCATACCAAAACGCGCGGCTTTTTCTCTATCGATTTTGACATCAATATAGCGCCCACCAACTAATCGCTCGGCTAAAACAGAAACAACCCCGGGCACCGATTTTGTAACTTTTTCAATTTCTTGGGCTAATGCATCAATTTCTTCGAGATCTCTGCCCGATACTTTGATACCTATAGGGCTTTTAACTCCCGTAGACAACATATCAATACGATTGCGAATAGGTGGAACCCATAAGTTTGCAACCCCAGGTAAACGCACAGTTTCATCCAGCTCATCAATAATTTGTTCGAGAGTCATGCCGTCTCGCCACTGTGCTTGCGGCTTCAAACGTATCGTTGTTTCAATCATTTCCATCGGAGCTGAATCCGTAGCTGTTTCAGCTTTACCGACTTTTCCAAATACCGTATCCACCTCAGGAATAGTTTTGATTAACTTATCTGTATTTTGTAGTAAAAATGCCGCTTGTGCAGGAGAAACCCCCGGTAGCGTTGAAGGCATATAAAGTAAGTCACCTTCATTAATCGCAGGAAGAAATTCACCACCTAAATGTTTTAATGGCCATATCACGGTAAATAAAGATAAGAAACCAATTAACAAGGTTGTTTTTGGCCATGCCAATACCTTCGTTAAAATAGGGCTGTAGAGTGAAATCAACCAACGATTCAGTGGATTTTTATTTTCATTTGGAATATTACCGCGGATCCAATACCCCATTAGAATTGGAATAACAATTAATGCTAGCGCTGCAGCCCCCGCCATGGCATAGGTTTTTGTAAATGCGAGTGGACCGAATAAACGACCTTCTTGCCCCTCCAACGTAAAGATAGGAATAAAAGACAATGTGATAATTAATAAGCTGATAAATAATGCGGGTCCAACCTCAACAGCAGAGTCCGTAATAACTTTCCAACGCTGGGCATTATCAATGACTTTACCTTCATTTTCATACTGCCACTTTTCTAATTTTTTATGCGCATTTTCTATCATAACAATGGCGGCATCCACCATGGCCCCAATCGCAATTGCAATGCCCCCTAATGACATTATATTTGCATTTATTCCTTGGTAGCGCATGACGATAAAGGCAATAAATAATCCAAGAGGCAAGGAAATAATAGCCACTAACGCAGAACGGAAATGCCATAAAAAAACAGCACATACTAATGCGACAACAATAAATTCTTCCAGTAACTTATAACTCAAATTATCAATCGCGTTATCAATAAGAATACTTCTATCATAAGTAGTGATAATTTCGATGCCTTCCGGCAAGCTAGCACTTAAATCTTCAAGCTTTTGTTTTACATCATGAATCACATTACGTGCATTTTCACCTGAACGAAGCAAAATAATACCACCCACAACCTCGCCTTCTCCATTTAGCTCAGCAACCCCACGGCGCATTTCGGGGCCTTCCTGTATTCGAGCAACATCTTGCAGGTAAATGGGTACGCCATTTTCTGGTGTTTTTAGGTAGATTTTATTAAAGTCATCAATAGATTGAAGGTAACCACTTGCTCTAACCATATATTCAGCTTCAGCAATTTCAATCGATGAACCACCCGCTTCTTGGTTAGCCATTTCAACTGCCTGTTTTATTTCAGGTAATGTCACTGAAAATTGGCTAAGTTTGAGTGGGTCAACTAAGATTTGGTAGGATTTAACCACACCACCGACGGTTGCAACTTCTGAAACGTTTGGCAACGCCTTCAATTCATATTTCAAAAACCAATCTTGTAACGAACGCAGTTCCGCTAAATTATGCTTTCCCGTTTTATCCACTAAAGCATATTCAAAAATCCAACCAACACCTGTTGCATCAGGCCCAATGGATGCCACTGCACCTTTAGGTAATTGGTTTTGAACTTGGTTTAAATATTCTAAAACTCGTGAACGAGCCCAGTATAAATCGGTATTATCTTCAAAAATAACATAAACATATGAGTCACCAAAGGCAGAGAAACCACGCACCGTTTTTGCTCCCGGCACAGATAACATTGTCGTCGTTATCGGGTATGTGACTTGGTTTTCAACTAGTTGTGGCGCTTGCCCTGGATAAGTGGTTTTGATGATCACTTGTACATCAGATAAGTCAGGTAATGCATCAACAGGTGTACTTCGAATGCTCCAAATACCTGCAATAACTAAAAATACGACTCCCATTAGCACTAAAAACCGGTTAGCAACTGAGCGTCTTATAATCCATTCCAACATACTCTACTCCTGAGATTTATGTGATGAATGATTAGATGACACCGATGGTTCGGGAAGCGCTTCCATCTTGGCTAATGCCCCGGCAATATTCGCTTCAGAATCAATTAGGAAAATCCCCTGAGTCACTATATGCTCGCCCACTTGTAAACCTTCCGATATTGCCGTTATTTGTTGGGATTCACTCAGCACTCGCACCCTTTTCGGAATAAATTCACCATTCTCACCAACAGCAATAACATGCTGTTCTTTCCCTGAATCCACAATGGCTTGTGTAGGGATCAATAAACTTTCCGTACCTTCTGCAATTAGATTTAAATACGCCGTCATGCCCGGTTTTAATAAATGGTTGGGATCCGCCATTTCCGTGCGAATATTAATGGTGCGGCTTGCTTGATCTGCACTGGGTAATATCAACCAATTTTTGACAGTGAATGACTGCGAAGGATAGGCAGGAATGGAAACTGTAAATTGTGTTTGTTGATTAAGTAATTCAGCGACAGACTGAGGAACTGATGCATTAATCCATAATGGATCAGTTCCTTGAATTTGTGCAATAACGACTTCTTTGGATACATTCATCCCTAAACGCAGATTAAGTGCAGTAATTACTCCTGAAATAGGGGCTTGAATAGTAAAACGTGTTTGCACTTTTCCTGTTTTAATAAACTGAGAAAGCGCACCTTCCGGCATGCCATTTAAACGTAAACGCTCAATGACGCTATTAAGATCTTGTTGGCTCGCATTCATTTGCTTAAGTGCAAGGTATTCACTTTGCGCTTCAACCCATGCTGGGATCGTTAGCTCAGCAATAGGAACGCCTTTTTGGATCATCTCACCGACTGTGTATGGATAAGCTTTTTCAACAAAACCATTTTCTCGTGCTTGTACGATAGCAAATTGGTGATCATTAAACGCAATTTCGGCTGGAAATGTTAAGTCATAGTTTAATTTCCCCCACTTTACACCCACCGTTTTAAGCCCTAAATTTTGTGTCTGTGTTGGGTTAATTGTTATCCCTTTGCTATCCGCTGAAGCCAAGTTTTCATCCGCATATTTAGGGACAAGATCCATGTCCATAAAAGGAGATTTTCCTGGTTGATCAAATTTAGTATTGGGATACATTGGGTCATACCAATACAATACGGTGCGTTCTTGTTTTTCAACTGATTGGCTATTATTTTCTACAACGAAAAAATAACGATAAAATAAAATTGAAATAACGCTCGATAAAATAATTACCAATAGCAATTTGGTCAGGTTAACTAATGACATAACATCTCTCTATCTATTTAGTTTATCTTTTCGACGGATTTCAACATTGAAAGATTACCTTGTTGTACAAATGAAAATTTTAATTCATCATTTTCTTGTAAACCGTTGATCATATTTTCATTTTCATAAGTAAAACGCATCGTCATTGGTGGCCAGCCAATGCTTTCAATTTCTTTATGATTTATCGTTAATTTCTTGTTCTCTTTATCAATCGAAATGAGCTTTCCTTCTGTATTAATTGTCGGTTCTGCGACTTTTTCTGGATAAATAGAGTGGTTATGTTCAGCGCCGTTTGCATAGCCAGTTGCTGTTAACATCGCCATTGAAATTGCAAAAAATACTGTATTTAATTTTTTCATTTTTACCTTCATGATTTTATTAATCCACCACCTAGTGCAGAGAATAAATTTATTTCATTCTTCTGCTGTTCTATTTTCAACATCAATAAATTTTGCTGTTCAGTAAATAAGCTACGCTGTGCTTCAAGAACATCGAGATAACTCAAACCACCATATCGATAACTGGCTTGTTTCTGTATTAAGACGTTTTGCAGCGTGTTGACATATTGCTCTTGGGATATAAGTTGTTTTTCTAAACTCGATTTGATCACTAAGGCATCTTTCACTTCACGAAACGCCACCTGAATACTTTTTTCATAATTAACAATCGCTTTATTTTTTCTAATATTTGCCAACTCTAAATTTTGGCTATTTGAGCCTCCAGTAAAAATAGGTAACGTGATTTTAGGAATAAAATTCCAAATACCATTTGAAGAATCAAATAGCCCAGTTAAGGACTCGTTATTATTTGCGATACCCGTATTAAAGGAAATTGAAGGAAAAAAAGCGGCTCTCGCTACACCAATATTGGCATTCTCAGAAATAATATTTTGTTCCGCAGCCATAATATCTGGGCGTTTTAATAATATTTCAGAAGGAATATTTGAAGGTGTTGTAATCAAGGGATAGTTCGGTTCGTAGTGCCCTAACTCTGAGTTTATCTTTGTTACATAATCATTCGCCAAAAAATTCAATAAATTTTCATTTTTAGCAATTTCACTTTCAATTTTTTCGATATTAATAGAAATAGACTGCACTTGTCCTTTAGCTTGTTCTAAATCTGATAACCCCGCTTTTCCAGCCACCACTTTTTGCATTACTATCGATTGGCTATTGAGGTAACTTTGTTTCGTCTCTTGTGCAATTAATAATAGTTTTTGGTTATACACCACATCTAAATACGCTTCTGCTACCGTTTTGATTGTTATAATTTGTGTCGCGCGGTTCATCTCTTGGGAAGCGATAAATTTTGCTTTATCTGCATCAGATAAATTTTTAATACGTCCAAAAAAATCCAGTTCATAGCTGATATCAATACCCGCACTATATTTCTTATTGAACGATGTGCCAGACTCTAATGATTGGCTATAGTCACCACTCATTGATGAATTAACTTGAGGATATTTTTCAGCTTCCGCTAACCCAAAACGCACACGAGCTTCTTCTACATCTAACGCAGCAAGATATAAATCACTGTTTTTCTCAAGCGCAATTTCTATCGCTCTTTTCATTTGTGGATCTTGAATAAATTGGTCCCAACTAGGAATCGATAATTCTATTTGAGCCTGCTTTACTGCATCAGAAATATTGCTACTGAATTGATGAGGCACATTAAGATTAGGACGTTGATATTCAGGGGCAAGCGAAACACAACCCGTCAAAATTAAGGCATAAGCTATAATTAATATTTTTGGGGAATACATGGTATAGCCATGCCTCTAGTGATTAAAATTGAGACTATAGTAAAAAAGAACAGCTGTTAGATTCATGACATGAAAATGACAAATTTGTCATTTTACATTTCGTTATGGTAGTGCTTAGAATGGCAGTATTGTTTACCTGTCTGCTAGGTCTAAGATGAAATTACTTATTGTTGAAGATGAACATAAAACGAGAGAATACTTATCTAAAGGCTTAAGTGAGTCCGGGTTTATTGTTGATGCTATCGAAAATGGCATTACAGGCCTGCATATGGCCACAACTGAAGACTATGATTTAATTATTCTTGATGTGATGTTGCCGGATATTAACGGCTGGGAGATTGCAAAAAATTTGCGGAGTGCAGGAAAAAATACACCAATACTCATGCTTACTGCTTTAGGTAATGTTGAACATCGAGTCAAAGGGTTAGAGTTAGGTGCTGATGATTATCTCGTTAAACCATTTGATTTTTCTGAGCTACTTGCCCGAGTGAGAACGTTATTGCGCAGAGGCAATAACAGCATCCAAAAAACACAATTTACCATCGCTAATTTGCATGTTGATCTGATCAAACGGCGCGTTACCCGTGAAAATGATAAAATTATACTCACCAGTAAAGAGTTTTCTTTATTGGAATTTTTTATTCTTCATCAAGGTGAAGTTCTTTCTCGTTCTCTGATAGCCTCGAAAGTTTGGGACATGAATTTTGATAGTGATACCAATGTCATTGATGTTGCAGTTAAAAGGCTGAGGGCAAAAATAGATCAAGGCTATGAACCTAAATTGATTCATACCATTAGAGGAATGGGCTATTTACTTGAGATCCCTGAAAATGATTAAGTTATTTCGATCTCCTGTCTCTATTTCAATTCGTCTTATTGTTTTGATCAGTATTACCCTCTCCCTTGCTTTATTATTATTTAGCTCGATCATGATCAACTCAGTTATGTTACATTTCAAGCAACAAGATGAATATACACTTAACCAGTTGAACTTAACGATCCGTAGCTTGTTAAATGACAATGCAGATTCACAAAGTGAACAATATGCACGTATTAAAACCATTATTAATGAGCATCAAGATATCACTATTTATCTCATTGACAATCAAGGCAATGAATTAATATCACCCAATGCAACAGATAAGCTCATTACATACTTAAAAAATTATGATTCTCATAAAAATAGCCAAAAAGCAGAGCTTAAAAATTATCGCCTATCTGAAAGCTTCATTCGAGTCAGTTCCACTACAGAGCCTAAACAATATCGGTTAGTGACAGCACTATCATTGAATTTTCATCATGATTATCTGAGTTCATTAATAAATAATTTAATTGTTAGTGCTATTATATTGTGTTTATTTACTATTCTTGTCGTTTATTTCCTTGTAATTAAAGGATTAAAACCCCTTAAAGATGTCAGCGATGAAATCAAAAATGTGACTTCTGAAAACTTAAGCGTTCGTTTAAATCCTGACTCTGTGCCGAATGAATTAAAGCAATTAACCAAATCATTTAATCAGATGTTAGTAAAAATTGAAGATGTTTTCGTAAGGCAAACGAATTTCTCAGCAGATATTGCCCATGAAATGCGTACGCCAATCACTAATTTAATGACTGAAACTCAAATATCTCTGAGTAAAAACCGCAGTAAAGAAGAGCTAGTTGAAGTGTTATATTCTAATTTGGAAGAATATAACCGTTTATCACGAATGATATCTGATATGCTTTTTCTTGCTCAAGCAGATGATAATAGGCTGATTCCAGAGAAAAAAATGATGAATATTAAAGCTGAAATAGAGCTTATATTTGATTATTTTGAATATCTCGCAGAAGAGAATGAAATAAAACTCAAACTAATTGGTGAAACAACCTCTATTATGGCCGATAAAGACATGTTAAGGAGAGCGATTACTAACTTAATCTCAAATGCTATCCGCTATACCCCAAAAGGCGATTCTGTCAGTATTAATATTTCGAATGTAAAAGAGGGAATTGAATTAATCATCAGCAACCCTGGTATAAAAATACCAGAAGAACATTTAGCTAAACTTTTTGATAGGTTTTATCGTGTGGATAAATCAAGACAACGAAAAAATGAAGGAAGCGGTATCGGATTAGCTATCGTCAAATCGATTATATCAGCACATAAAGGAAGGATCACTGTAACATCAGATGATTTTTCAACACGTTTCACTGTATTTTTACCTATAAAATAAAATAAAATAAAATAAAATTAAATTAAATTAAATTAAAATTTCACTATAAATGGCAATTTTGTCATTTTATAGTCAGTATTCAGACAGCAAGAAAGCCTTATTATAGTTATAAGATAAATTATTTAACTTAATAAGAGTTCACAATGAAAAAAATTATTTTTGCTTTAGCGATTTCTGCTGTAACAACACATGTAACAGCAGCTCAAACAGAAAAAGAAATTCATTATAATGCAGCAACTGCTCTCAGTTTCACTGAAAATAATACCTCTTATTCCAATCTAAAATCGGTTAGTAGCCATTTGAAGCAAACGGGTATTTCGGTTAATAATATAATTAACTCACCTCAGTCATTCCTTCAATTAGATGAACATACTCAAGCTGCTACTGCATTGAATTTTACTCAAAACAATACATCTCCAGCAATGCTGAATATGATCAGCCGCCATCAAAATCAATCACCTAACTATAAAAAATCGGTAGTAAAAACAGCTAAATTATTTTCCGATATGAATGAAAATGAGAAGGCTATTACTATGCTAAGCTTCAATAAAAATAGCTCTTCGGCACCAATTCAAAATGAAATTATGAAAATAGTAAAAGATAAAAACTAATTAATTTTAAATAAAATTATTTAGTTTAATTAAATAAAACCAAAGTCTATTTTAATCAGAAAATCATTATAGTAAGTTTAAAGATTATTATAATGATTAACCCTATTACATTTTTTATTATCTAAATAAATAGATCCTTTATTGATTATTCGAATCTGTGAATTACAATTCACTTGCAGTTCACATTCATTTAAACTTTTCAATGAGGTTTTTTATGTATAAAACATCTATTATTATTGCATCGTTGCTATTTCCAATATTAGCATCAGCAACTTCTTTTGAATCTAAATTATTATCGATTTCTTCTATTGAATATTCATTACACTTACATAATGGCGGCAATGGTGGCAACGGAGGTAATGGTGGTAACGGGGGGAATGGTGGTAACGGTGGTAACGGAGGTCATGGTGGAAACGGTGGTAACGGGCATTAATTTATCTCAATATTAAATTTCTCCCCCTTCTTTTTGGAGGGGGAAAGGAGAAATATATGAATCATAAGGTTTGCATTTCATTAAGTCTGTTATTAATTAGTTCTTATTCCATCTCAAGTTATTCTCATTCCTTATTTAATACCTCATCTAAATGCTTATTAAAAAATGAACTCAATATTAATGAAATTAATAATAAAATATGTTCAATACTAAATGGCCAATATTATTTTTCTAAAATTTCTAGCTTTGTAAGCCATGGGCAAAACGGAAACCATGGCCAAGATGGAAGTCATGGTCAAGGTGGCCAAGCTGGGCAAGGTGGTGATGGACAAAATGGGGGGAATGGCGGAACAGGCTCAAATAATGGCAATGGTAGCGATGGTGGGGATGCAGAAGCAGGAAGTAACGGTAATGGAGGTAATGGCGGAAATGGTAGCGTTACTGGTGGTGATGGTGGCCATGGGGGAAATGGCGATGGTGTGGGCAATGGCGGAAATGGTGGTAACGGCACCATGAATGGCAATGGAGGAAATGGCGGACACGGCGGTAATGGCGGTAATGGGGGCAATGGCGGAAATGGTTCCGGAGGTGGAAATGGCGGTAATGGTGGTAATGGCAGCCAAGGCGGTAAAGGGGGACGCGGTGGTTCAGATGGTGGTAGAGATGGCCTCGATGGCATTAGTACACTCTAATAGGCAAATTCATTAGCTGTGAATAAGTGATGTGGCAATATGAAACCATATAATTACCTTAACAACAAATGGTCTTATCATTAAAAACGGAAGCTTCTGCTTCCGTTTTTCGTATCCACATATTCTTTATTGCTTAGGTGCTAATTTCATTAAAAATGTGCGTAATTGGGTAAAGTCAGATGGTAAAAAGTGTGAAAGTAGCGGTAGCTCCGCACGCTCAGCTAACTCTTTTGGTAAAGGTATGGCCTTATTAAGAATCTCTTCAACACTTTCCTTAAATTTAGCTGGATGTGCCGTACCTAAAAACAGCCCGTATTCGCCTTCTTGTAACTGGTCACGCAGCACACGATAAGCAACCGCAGCATGTGGCTCAGATAAATATCCTTTTTTATCTAATTCACGTACAGTTTCTTTAGTCACTTCATCACTCACAACCCCATGGCCTAATTCATCAAGGGACCAACCTTTACGGCGGAATAACTCCTCAATACGAGGCCAGTTGTTCGGTTGACTAACATCCATGGCATTCGATAATGTAGCCACAGTTTGCTTTGGTTTCCATTGCCCATCAACAAGGTAACGCGGCACAGTATCATTTACGTTAGTCGCTGCAATAAAGCGTTTGACAGGTAAGCCCAATGATTTAGCTAATAAACCTGCAGTGAGATCCCCAAAGTTCCCACTCGGAACTGAGATCACTAGTTGATCGCGTTTTTCTGCTGGGATCTGCGCGACCGCTTCAAAGTAATAGCAAATCTGAGCAAGTAAGCGACTGATATTAATCGAGTTCGCTGAGTTTAAGTATAACGCCTTTTTCAACTCTTCATCATCAAATGACTGTTTCACTAATGCCTGACACGCATCGAAGTCATCTTTAATCGCAACCGTATGAATATTTTCACCCAGTGTACAAAAAAGTTTTTCTTGCAGTGGACTGATTTTCCCTTCTGGATAGAGAATAACAACTTGCACATTATTAAGACGATAGAATGCATGAGCGACTGCCGCTCCGGTATCCCCTGAAGTTGCCGTCAAAATGGTCACAGGTTGCTCACCAGCGACTTGACCTAACGCCTGAGCCATAAAGCGGCCACCGAAGTCTTTAAATGCGAGCGTTGGCCCATGATATAGCTCCAACGTTGCGACATCATCTTCAACTTTAGAAACTGGCGCAGGGAAAGCAAAAGCGGCTTTAACTCTCGCTGCTAGCTCTTCTGATGGAATTTCATCACCAATAAAAGCACTTAAAATACGGCTGCTACGTGTGACAAAATCTAATTTTAATAATTCGTCAATTTCAGCCGCACTAAATTCAGGCAGATCTTGGGGAAAGAATAGGCCTTGTTGCTTCCCTAACCCTTGCTTAACCGCTTGCGCAAAAGTTACTTGTTCATTGTTATCTTTTAAATTATACAGTTTCATTATTTACCCTATTGTCCTTGCCCCGGCCAGATCCAAACGGCAGATATGCACAAAGCCTTCATCATTCTGAATATAATGTTGTTGCAAGTAGCTCGCCATGTTTTCAGCGATATGTTTCTCATCACAAATAGCAAACAGTGTTGGCCCTGAGCCAGAGATACCACACGCCAATGCACCTATTTCTTTTGCATTCTGGCGTGCTGCCGCAAAACCCGGTAATAGTTGTGTACGATAAGGCTCAGCAACAACATCTTGGATCATCGTTGCTGCAAGTAACGGCTGGTTTGTATGACATGCATGAATGAACCCTGATAAGTATCGACCATGGTTTACAATGTCGTGACGTGGGTAGCTATCAGGCAGGATTGCACGCGCTTCCGCGGTTGATACTTTAATTCCTGGATAGGCCATTACCCAATACCAATTTTCAAATGCAGGTACAGGCTGTGAAATAATACCATTTTGCTCGATAATCAGTTGTAAGCCGCCTAAAAAACACGGTGCAACGTTATCGTAATGCACACTACCAGAAATACGCCCTTCCAATTCCCCCATCATGCCAAGCAGTTGGGTATCATCAAATGGTTTCTCTGCAAATTCGTTTAGCGCCATTAATGCGGCGACAACAGAGCAGGCACTAGAACCAAGCCCTGAACCAATTGGCATATTTTTTTCAAGCGTCATCGCAACATTTAATGGCTGACCAAGACGCTCACAAAACAGCTGCCAACATTGGTAAACAATATTATGTTCATTTTTTTTCGGCAGCTTAGCAACGAATTTTCCTTGATTCGTCAGGGAAAAAGTATCCGCCGCTTCAACTGTTACACAATCACCTAATAATGAACCGTCTGCAGGTGAAACTGCTGCCCCTAGGACATCAAACCCGACGCTCACATTACCAATTGAAGCCGGTGCATAAACTTTAATCACTTATTAAACTCCCAATTTCCATGAAAGGGTACGCAGCATATCCGCAAATACACCAGCCGCAGTAACATCATTACCTGCGCCATAACCTCTTAATACTAAAGGAATTGGTTGGTAATAGCGTGTATAGAAAGCCAGTGCATTTTCACCATTTTTAACCTTGAAGAGTGGGTCATTGCCATCTACGGCAACGATTTTCACTTGGCAGCGCCCTTCTTCAATCAACCCAACATAGCGTAACACTTTTTCTTCCGCTTCTGCGGCTTTTATGCGCTGTGCAAATTGTGCATCCAGTTGTGGTAAACGTGCCATAAACTCAGGAACAGAACCATTGCTATCAAAATCAACAGGTAAAACAGGTTCAATTTCAATATCTTGTAATTCTAAATTATAACCCGCTTCACGCGCTAAAATTAATAATTTACGCGCCACATCCATACCGGATAAATCATCACGAGGGTCTGGTTCCGTAAAACCTTTTTCTTTAGCGAGTGTTGTAGCTTCGGATAAAGACATGCCTTCGTCTAACTTACCAAAGATGAATGATAAAGAACCGGATAAAATTCCGCTGAAATGAACCAGTTCATCTCCTGCATTCAATAAATTTTGCAGGTTCTCAATAACCGGCAAGCCCGCGCCTACGTTAGTGTCATAGAGGAATTTACGTTTCGATGTTTCACTTGCTACACGTAACTGATGGTAGTAATCCATCGACAAAGTATTGGCTTTTTTATTCGGTGTGACCACATTAAAACCATCTTTCAAGAAATTGACATACTGCTCTGCAATTTCCTGATTTGATGTGCAGTCAATAATGACCGGGTTCAAGAAATGGTATTCACGCTCTAAGCGAATTAAACGGCTTAAACTAAATGGCTCTTTCGCTTCCGCTAGCTCCGCTTTCCAGTTATCTAAATCAATCCCTTGCATATCCGTTAACATTGCCCGCGAATTAGCAATACCACATACACGTAAATCAATATGCTTTTGTTTTAACCATTGTTGCTGGCGGTGAATTTGCTCAATTAATGCATTACCAACGCCACCAACACCAATGATAAAGGCTTCAATAACCTGTTCAGCATTAAATAGCATTTGGTGACATAAGCGTACCGCTGTTGTCGCAGACTCATTGGCAATAACGGCGGAAATAGAGCGTTCAGAAGACCCCTGTGCGATAGCGACAATGTTAATGTTACCGCGAGTTAAAGCGGAGAAGAAACGCGCTGAAATGCCTTTCAGCGTGCGCATACCGTCACCCACAACTGAAATAATCGCCAACTGCTCCATCACATCCAGAGGATCAAGTACGCCATCTTTCAGCTCTAGGTAAAACTCTTCTTCCAGTGCGGCACGTGCTCTCACTAATTCATTTTGCGGGACACAAAAGCTAATACTATATTCTGATGAAGACTGTGTGATCAGGACGACCGAGATCCCTTTACGAGACATGACTGAAAAAATGCGTGCAGCCATACCCACCATTCCCTTCATACCGGGGCCAGATACGTTAATCATCGCCATGTTATTCAGGTTAGTGATCCCTTTCACTGGTGTGCTATCGTCAGTTTGGCCATCACCAATTAAAGTCCCCGGAGCGCTTAAGTTAGTGGTATTTTTTATCAGGCAAGGGATTTGGAATTGAGCAATTGGGGCGATGGTGCGGGGGTGGAGAACTTTGGCACCAAAGTAGGATAACTCCATAGCCTCCTGATATGACATACCTTTCAACAAACGTGCATCGGGTACTAAACGCGGGTCACAAGTATAAACCCCATCAACATCAGTCCAGATTTCACAACAATCAGCCCGTAAGCACGCCGCTAAAACTGCAGCTGAATAATCAGACCCATTACGACCTAATACTACTAATTCACCTTTGTCATTACCTGCGGTGAAGCCCGCCATTAAGACAAAATGATCTTTCGGTATATTTAAATCAGCAATGCGTTTTGTTGACTCATTTATATCAACGGTAGACTCAAGGTAATGACCTTTCGCGAGTAAGCTCTCTACTGGGTTAATTACAGTCACATTATGGCCACGTGCTTTTAGCACCGATTCCATAATGGCGATAGAAAGTTTCTCGCCACGGCAAATAATTGCTGCGTTAATGCTGTCCGGACATTGTCCGAGAAGAGTAATACCATGCAGGACTTGTTTGATTTGTGCGAATTCTTGCTCTGTCAGTTTTTTTAACCGGTCATATTCAAAACCGGGTTGTTTTTCTTTTAATCCTTTTAAAAGGTTAGCAAAAATCATTTCAGCATCATTAACATGCGTGATGACATCTTGTCCTGCAACCGTTTTTTCAATCATAGCAACCAGATGGTTAGTGATTTTTGCTGGCGCGGATAACACCAAAGCCACTTGTCCATCTGCTAGTTTACTTTCAGCGATGTCAGCAACATTCAGTACTCGTTCGTCATTTGCAACCGAAGTACCGCCAAATTTAAGCACACGCATGGTATTTCTCTCCTGAATTAACACCAAAAAAAAGCCCGCATCGGTTAAGTATGCGGGCTTTTTCATTTTTATTTTTTGGATGCGTCAGCCCGCCCCGTTTCCTGTGGTTACGGTGGTGGTGGTAATAATAATAGTCAGGCTGATATTACGCATAGATTCTGTCTGTCTCTTAGATTCTTTTAAGTTTCTCCCTATACGGTTAAAGCAATTGGTATATTTTGTCAAATTTATTTGCAAAACATCCCTTTTAAAACTCTTTTTTTATTTGATAAATTATCTATCAGCGCGAAAAACACATTCACAAAAAGATACCTATCACCCCAATAATGGTGTTAAAAACCAAAAAAACTTAAATTTTAAGTTAAATAATTTTTTACCTAATAAGAAATGAAATTGCCTATTAAATAGACAAGGCAGATAGCCTTTAGCTATTTCTTGTGAAGAAAATCAAAATGAAAAAATGAACAACAATGACCCACTTAATCGATGCATTTAGCAGCTATATTTTTTATCATTTACCCCATGTTCATCAATACATGAGCACCAATGACAACAGATTACACAAGTAAGTATTGATACTTAATTTTATGATTTTTTCATTCGTTTAAATTACAAACAAATGCTATGGAATTGTTAAAATACAGTCACATCAAAACAAAATAAGTATTTCTCCTAACTAAATGAAACAAAAAATTACAAATTAAATATTTACACTCCGTTATCTCTAGCAAGATAAATTTTTAACCTTTTTCTGTAGCAAAATAACATTTCAAAATTGGAGGTAAGTCACAAATTAAACATTATTTATAATGATATATTTAACTCATTGAAGACTATATTCATTGATACCAAGCCGAAGCATACCCTATGCATCAACTACTCCCCTTTTTTAGACGCTATCTGATTCCTAAACACCGCATTAATTTATATAATTATCTACCTAACAATTTTTGTTAACGTGCTACAATTGATTTTGATATGTATCAACAAAAGTTAGTTTTTTAGGTGGTAAATGCAGTATTAGCTGTTATATTGCTGTTAACAGTACAATATTGGGAAAGTGCTTATATTTTGACTCGCAGTTAAAGTCTTTTGCCTAAAATGGCAACATAATGTCACTGTTGAATTTCATAACAAATTTATACTCATAAACGTTTTTTTCCAGAGAACAATATCAATAACCACCTAACTGGAAACGGCTTGTGAGTTCAGTATTTTTATTTTAATACTTTAGGTAGCAACTATGCAGACCCCACACATTTTGATTGTTGAAGATGAAATTGTCACACGCAATACGCTTAAAAGCATCTTTGAAGCGGAAGGCTATGTGGTTCATGAGGCAACTGATGGCGAAGAGATGAATAACGTTCTCTCTGAGCACGACATCAATTTAGTCATCATGGATATTAATTTACCAGGAAAAAACGGTTTATTACTTGCTCGTGAGCTTCGTGAGCAAGAAAGCATTGCGTTAATGTTCCTAACAGGACGTGATAACGAAGTCGATAAAATCCTTGGCCTTGAAATTGGTGCTGATGACTATATCACTAAACCATTTAACCCACGCGAACTGACTATTCGTGCACGCAATTTACTGTCCCGCACAATGAATTTAGCGGGTGGTACAGAAGAGCGTCGTTTAGTGGAAAGCTATAAGTTTAATGGTTGGGAATTAGACATCAACAGCCGTTCATTAGTCAGCCCTGCGGGTGAGCACTACAAATTACCCCGTAGTGAATTCCGTGCGATGCTGCATTTCTGTGAAAACCCAGGAAAAATTCAGACTCGTGCAGACCTGCTGAAAAAAATGACTGGCCGTGAATTAAAACCACACGACAGAACTGTTGACGTCACGATCCGTCGTATTCGTAAACATTTTGAATCGACACCTGACACACCAGAAATTATCGCTACCATCCACGGTGAAGGCTATCGTTTCTGTGGTGACTTAGACGAATAATTAATTTTGAATTGATGTTCAATAAAACCGGCTCAATTTAGCCGGTTTTTTTATAGTTAAAATTTACCCGCCATATAGACATCCATGTATTACTAATAAATTCTAGAAATTAGCCGATACCTATAACAATCAATACATTAACAGTTATAGTGGAATTCAATGAATAACTTTAACCAATATAAAAATACATTAAGCAAGCTAAAGTTTTATGTTTATGCCTTGTGTGAAGTCAACGGAAATACAAGAATTCCTTTCTATATAGGGAAAGGAAAAGGCTCTCGCTGCCTAACCCACATTACTGATGCCCTATCTGGTGTTGATGAAAATCTCTCTTCCGAAGACAGTAAAAATAAAAAATTCGAAACCATCCGAGATCTTGATAAAAACAATCGATTAGGTATTGATATTCTATGTCATGGCTTAGAATCAGAAATGGCTTTTACCGTTGAAACTACCTGCATTGACCTAGTGGGAATGGAAGGTTTAACGAATAAAGTTAAAGGAAAAACAACCAGTAAAGATGAAGAGATATTAAGGCAGGGGCGATTAACTCTTGAAGAAGCTGCCTCTATATATTCTCAACAGGATACAACAATATCAGCTAAGCATGCAGGACTCGCTTTCATCTTAAATAAATTATACAGATTCAATATGAGTGAACTTGAATTATTCGAAGCCACTCGCGGCGTCTGGCGCAACCCTCCTCACAAAGACGAATCACTCAGGTATGCTTACGCTATTTATAACAATATTATTAAAGAAGTTTATGAAATTCACAGCTGGATCCCTGCTGGTACTCAACAATACTTTACTCGCAATGTAGCCCATGCTAGCGGACGCTGGGAATTTGTTGGTAGAAAGGCTGATGAGGAAATTCGCCGACTTTACGTTGGAAAAACGATAAACAGGGACAGAAGTTATGGAACTCCTTTTGTTAAAGTTGGCGTTTAACGATTACCAAATCATTTAACAGTGAATTCAATAAAACCGTCACTAACTTGCCCCGTAACTAATGACGGTTTTTTTGTCTTTAAATTGATCACCAAGGCATAATCGGTACTGCACTTAGCGCATTCTTTGGTGAACCATCGATCATCTTATCTGAATAAGTCAAATAAATTAATGCATTACGTTTTGGATCGTAAAAGCGTACAACTTGCAATTTCTTGAAAACTAAAGATGTTCGTTTTTGAAAAACAACCTGCCCTTTCGTTGGTTTGCGTTTGACACGGTCATTTAACTCAATCGGCCCAACTTGCTGGCAGGAAATTGCAGCATCAGAGGTATCTTCTGCTAAACCTAAGCCACCTTTGATTCCCCCTGTTTTTGAACGACTTAAATAACAAGTCACATTCTCAACATCGGGGTCATCAAATGCTTCAACAACAATTTTATGGTCAGGGCCGAAAATTTTAAAAACAGTATCGACTGAACCGATTTCTTCAGCAAATGTGATGCTCGGCAACGCTGATAATAATGCTGCAAGTACGATATTTTTTAATCTGGAACGACGCATACTGAATTTCCTATTCAACTAAAAACCGGTAAAAATTCGTAGTAAAAGCGAGACTTATTATTCACTTTCTTAACTAATTATCAAATACAACTCATTTACTATAAACGAAAAAGATAACTTGATATAGAATAGCAATTCATTGATAGATTATATCTGTTCTATAAGTCGCATTGGCTGGGGATATACATGGATCAAACTAATATTATTCGCGACTTGCTTCGCTGGATAGATGACAACCTAGACAAACCACTCTCACTGGATAATGTTGCTGCAAAAGCTGGCTACTCTAAATGGCATTTACAACGAATGTTCAAAGAGGTGACTGACCAAGCGATTGGTGCTTATATTCGAGCCAGAAGGCTTTCTCGTGCAGCTGTGGCATTGCGGCTAACCAGCCGACCAATTCTTGATATTGCGTTACAGTATCGTTTTGATTCGCAACAAACTTTTACTCGAGCCTTTAAAAAGCAATTTAACCTAACCCCTGCTTTTTACCGCCGAAGTGAAGAATGGTGTGCAGCAGGAATTTGCCCACCGATTATTTTAGATAATCACACGAATATTGAACATGAATTCCTGCAAATGCCAGCGCAAGAGCTGGTTGGCTTGGAACAAAGTTGTTCTTATGCGTTAGAAGAGTGGTCAACGGCCTGTTCCCAAATGCGCCAAACATTTTGGCACTACTATTTGGATAATACGACGACTATTGCGTCAGAAGTTTTTGGCTTGCACCATGCCATTCATAATCCAGAAAAAGAAGATGAACAAACGGTGTTTTATACCACTGCGGTAAGACCCGAAGATGCAAGTTTTAACACTGACCAATACACGAGTTTAACGTTGCCAAGTGGTCATTATGTTAAATTTTCGTTCAATGGAACACCAACTCGAGATGCATTGCAAGAGTTTTTATACCAAATTTATGGTGTATATCTGCCTAAGCTGAATTTAACACGTCGTCCTGGTTATGACATCGAACATTATCGATTAAAAAATATCGATTTACGTCATATCACCCCAGAAAATGATGACCCAAAAACACATATCGATACCTTTGATTATTATGTCCCAATCAAAACAGGTTCGACCGCAACACCTTAAAGTAGAGGAGTTTCAGTTTGTGAAACTCCTTTTTCTAAATCGTTAACCTTGCTGTTCATCGAGAGCAGGCTGCGACAAGTGTGTCACCTCACCAGCTGTTTCAACTATCCAGCCATTCGCTAACCATGGGCTGTTTTGGTAATCAACACGAGATAGTGAACAATTACGTAAACGTAAGCGACGTTCTGAATAGGCAGGAACCCCCATAATACGGCTAATTAACGTACTTAACGCAATGCCATGACTAACAATCAGTGGGCGACTCCCTTCAGGCAAATCTAAACAACTGTTTAGTGCTGCAAACATGCGTGTATATAGCTCCTCCATCGATTCACCCTCTGGAATTCGTCCTCCACGAGTGCCATCAATTAAGCTTTTACGCCACTGTTCTTCCTCTGGCGTTAACGACTCTATTGCTCTTTGCTCAAGAACGCCCATATTTAGTTCACGTAGACGCGGTTCTGTGGTAATTTCACACCCGCATACACTTGCAATTATTTGTGCAGTTTCCAGTGTGCGTCCCATATCACTAGTGATAATATGGGTAATGCCTTCTGACTTTATCCTCTCAGCCACCTGCCTTGCTTGCAGTCGTCCAGTGGCGGTCAGAGGGCTATCGGATTGTCCCTGGATGCGACGAGCTAAATTCCATTCAGTTTCGCCATGGCGAACAAGATAAACCTGTAACATAGATGTGTTCCGTTATTACTTTTCGAAGTATGTGTTCAAAGGAAAATAATTAATGTACCAAGTTATAGCTGCAACGACTAATCCTGCCAAAATTAAAGCGATCCATCTTGCTTTCGATGCTGTTTTTGGGGCTGGCAGTTATCAAATTGAAGATATTAATGTCGATAGCAGCGTTCCACAGCAACCTATCGGTAATAATGAAACCCGTACTGGGGCTAGACAGCGCGTCATGGCCTCTCGACAAGTTCGCCCTGAAGCGGATTTTTGGGTTGGTATTGAAGCGGGTATCGAAGACGATATGACATTTGCTTGGATAGTGATTGAGCATAAGCAAATACGCGGTGAATCTCGCTCTGCCAGTATTATGATCCCAGAAAAAATTCTAGCGGGTATTCGTGAAGGCCGTGAACTCGGTGATGAAATGGCCTTTTTAACAGGCATCGATAATATCAAACAACAAGGTGGTGCCATTGGTTTTTTCACTGACGGGGTATTAACTCGCACCAGTGTTTACCAACAAGCCTTGATATTGGCCTTGGTTCCCATTAAGCATGAAATTTATAAAGAGCTAAACCAAGTAGAAGATTAATTATACTTAAAATAATTAAAATTGCATGTGCGATTAAACACCACTCTTTTCACACTAAAGTATGGGAAACCATACTTTTTTTGTGCCTATCAATTCAAAATATGACAAATGCCAATACGCGAAATAGTTCGAATTGTAGTTAGCCGGCAAGTGACTAGGGCTTCCTCATGAAGACAACACCGCGACAGTACAAAATATGATGCGTATTTATATTCTAAATAATTCGTGCTGTGACTAGGCGACCAACGAGGATAGCTCGGGGAGCATACATAAGTATGTGACCCGAGTAGCCTAGAGCAGTCAACAACGTCACAGTACGAAGTATGACGAATATTTTAGAGGAGTTGTTGCTCCAACCACTCCTTCACAGGAATAGGCGCTGATTTCAAACTATTCGAACCTCGAGTGATAGTCGCAATTCCCACGCCGAGCTCATTTTTCAGTTCTCTTTGGCTCATTTCGCCACGCATCAGTTCTTGCACAATTTTAACGCGAGTCGCTAACGCTGTACGCTCATCTGGCGTGAGTAATAACTGAAGAACTGGCAGATGAATATCTTGTTCAAATGCCAATTGTAATAAATTCACAAAGCGCAGCCAGTCAGCGTTCTCATCGGCTGTTAGAGCCGGATCTTGGTGTTGATTTGCTGTCATCGTTTATCCACCCATACTATTTAACTAGTACAAATAATAACACACTCTTATTAGAAATCATCAACCAAACGCTTTTCAAGCTTCAATAATACAAAAAATAACCAAATTTCATTTAGTTAGCTAATAACGCTTTAGATAGTTTGAATAATATCTAATCGACCGATGTGGAAAGTTAGAAATAAACATTTCCCATACCCACCAACACGCTAAAGCATTCGTGCTGTAGCAAGGCGGCAAAAGAGCTAGGCCCTAGGAGCATACATAAGTATGTGACTAGGGCTAGCGAGTGCAGCCAACACCGCTACAGTGCGAAGGATGACGCGAATTAGTATTTCATATTCCATTCATTAGGAAGTAGCACCTTACTATTTTTCTGCCCCATAAAGTGCCGATAGAATAAGTCATATGACAACACGTTTTTCACATAGCCGCGAGTTTCTGAGAACGGGATACTTTCCACAAATGCGACTGCATCAATACGCCCACCACTATTGCCTAACCAACGAGTCACACGAGATGGGCCTGCATTATAAGCTGCACTAGCTAAAATGCGGTTATTACCAAACTGCTGATAAACATCTTCCAGATATGCTGTCCCCAGCTCAATATTGGTCGTAGGATTAGTTAATTGACTAGCAATTACGTAGTTAATACCTTGTTTTTGCGCGGTATGTTTTGCTGTTGCTGGCATCAATTGCATCAAACCTGTTGCTCCGACAGGTGAACGAGCTTGTGGATTCCACGCACTTTCTTGGCGAGCGATTGCCATTGCATAGCTCTTTTGAATATCTTTCGATTTGGTATATAAATTGAATTCTTTATCCCACGCTAATGGGAAACGTTCTTCTAGGTGATCCCAAAGTTTAGCGGTGATAGTCGCCTGCACGCTGAGATCAGCCCACTGATTATCAAACGCATAACGCGCTAATTGCTCTTGCTGGTTGGCAGGTAGCGATGCCACTAAACTCACCCATTCCGAACGAGCAAGGTTGTCTAGCTCCCAATACATTAACTCTCTAACACGCTGAACTTCTGGGAGTTGACTGACACTTGAGTCTGGCTTAACCGCCGCTTTAACATACACAGGGTAATCAACTTCTAAGACCTGTGCTGCAACCATTGGGTAGAAACCGCGTTTTTCTGTTAATTGGCGAAGTAACGCCTCACCTTCTGCTTTTTTACCTGTATCAATTAACGTGATGGCCTGCCAATATTGCCACTCTTCTTTATTTTTCACTTCCGCTGGCAAGCGATTTAACCATGAAGCGACACCTTTCTTATCGCCAGCCCCTAATGCCAAACGCACACGACGCTCTTTCAATGAAGATGAATTGCTTTCTTGAATGGTCTCATCACGCCATTGGGCCTGTTCAGGAGTCACATCTCCCATATATTGCCAAGCAATACTGTCTTTAAGTAATTGCTTTTCTGCCATGTTCATTTTTTGTGCAGAACTTATGCTATTAAGTACCGTACGAGCCGCATCAGGAGATTGACGTGCATAACGACTAAAAGCCGCGATGGTGGCTTGACGAGTAAAATCCGTTGGCGTCATCGTTTTGGCGAATGTCACGACTGAGGCCGAGTCATTTTGTAATTTCACTAACGCATCACCAATTGTTTTATAACTTGGTGGCAAGCGTTTAGCTAAATAACTCGCAATCGAGGTATTGCCCTCTTTTATGGCTAAATTAATGCGCTCAAGAGTCATTTCAGGGGTTAAATAACCCGCTTTTTCCCATTCATTAAATAACTTATCACAAGCACTCGGCATTGAACGGCCATTTAGCCAGGCTTTTTCTGCCCCTTGCCAAGCAACTTGTTTATTTCCCACAGCCCAATTAGCAAAATAAAAATTACATTGTGCTTCTGCGGGTTTAGGAGCTTCAGGGCTAAACTCCAGCAATGATTTCCACTCTTGACGACGAGCTAACTCATTCACAAATCGAGTTTTTAAATTTTTAGCAACGGGTAGTGTCGGGTAAGTATTAATAAACTCCTGAACTTGGCGAGGTGATACAATATCTAAGTCTTGAGTTAGCTCACGATAAGCGAGATAAGGGTAAAGTGGATAATCATGCAAGGTCGGCAGCAAGCGCTCGACTTCATCCATTTTATTGGCATCCCATGCAACCTTAATTGCTTGATAACGCTCCCGCTGTGCCTGTAAGGAATCCGCCCATACAGTGCTGGAAACCAGCAACATTGTTACAGGTACTGCCGATAACCAACCTTTCATATTCACTCGCTCCATCGCTAAACTAAAGTCAAAATACAGGAAAACCTTAACCTATATATACCCCAAATAATTCGAGTTGCAGGTAGGCGACAAGCGAAGATAGACGGAGAGCATAGATAAACTATGTGGCTCGACTAGCCTAGCGCTACAACTTGAAGGATTACACGTATATTAAACATATATCAATAATGTTAATGCTACCGAAAGTTTTTATTTAGTAACAGCGGAGAGTTCTTGAATTTTTCGACTTTACAGTCTTTTACTTTATATTTATTAGGTTTTTACTCTCGAGTTAACGCAGATAGCCTAGACCATCACATACGCAATCAGGTATAGTTCATACCAAAATATTTATTGTTGTTTATCCAATCGCAGTAGGTCATGTATTCCTACTGCATAGAAATAGAAAATTAAAATTCCCTTTATAAATCAAAAGGTAAATAAATTGGCTCAATACGTTTATAGTATGTATCGGGTTGGAAAAATTGTTCCACCGAAACGTCATATTTTAAAAAATATCTCTCTGAGCTTCTTTCCGGGGGCTAAGATCGGTGTTTTAGGTCTTAATGGTGCAGGTAAATCAACATTACTGCGTATTATGGCGGGTATTGATACCGATATCGAAGGTGAAGCACGTCCACAACCCGGTTTGAAAATCGGTTATCTTCCGCAAGAACCTAAGTTAAATCTTGAGCATACTGTCCGTGAAGCCGTTGAAGAAGCGGTTAGCGAAGTGAAAAATGCATTAACTCGTTTAGATGAAGTTTATGCGGCTTACGCGGAAGAAGGTGCAGACTTCGATAAACTCGCGAAAGAGCAAGGCGAGTTAGAAGCGATTATTTCAGCGCAAGATGGCCATAATTTAGATAACCAATTAGAGCGTGCGGCGGATGCACTGCGCCTGCCAGCTTGGGATGCTAAAATCGAAAATCTCTCTGGGGGTGAACGCCGTCGTGTGGCAATTTGCCGCTTACTGCTCGAAAAGCCTGATATGCTACTGCTCGATGAGCCAACCAACCACTTGGATGCTGAGTCTGTCGCTTGGTTAGAGCGTTTCTTACACGACTACGAAGGAACTGTTGTGGCTATAACGCATGACCGTTACTTCTTAGATAACGTTGCGGGTTGGATCCTCGAACTTGACCGTGGTGAAGGTATTCCTTGGGAAGGTAACTACTCTTCTTGGCTTGAGCAAAAAGATGAGCGTTTGGCACAAGAAGCCTCTACAGAAGCTGCTCGCCGTAAGTCTATCGAGAAAGAACTTGAGTGGATCCGCCAAAATCCAAAAGGCCGTCAAGCTAAAGGTAAAGCGCGTTTGGCTCGCTTTGAAGAACTCAATAGCGTTGAATATCAAAAACGTAACGAAACTAGCGAACTGTTTATTCCACCTGGACCGCGTTTAGGGGATAAAGTTATCGAGGTTGAAAACCTAAGTAAATCTTATGGTGACCGCGTTCTGATTGATAACCTGAATTTTTCAATTCCAAAAGGGGCAATAGTCGGGATTATCGGCCCTAACGGTGCGGGTAAATCCACCCTGTTCCGTATGATTTCAGGCCAAGAGCAACCGGATTCAGGCTCAATCACGTTAGGTGATACCGTAAAAATTGCTTCTGTTGACCAGTTCCGTGATGCGATGGATGACAGCAAAACTGTCTGGGAAGAAATTTCTAACGGCCAAGATATCATGCGTATTGGTAACTTTGAAATTCCAAGCCGTGCCTATGTGGGCCGCTTTAACTTTAAAGGCGTTGATCAAGGTAAACGCGTTGGTGAGTTATCAGGTGGTGAACGCGGCCGTTTACACTTAGCTAAACTACTGCAAGTGGGCGGTAACGTACTGTTACTCGATGAACCAACCAACGACCTCGACGTAGAAACTTTACGTGCGTTGGAAAACGCCCTGTTAGAATTCCCGGGCTGCGCCATGGTTATTTCCCATGACCGTTGGTTCCTTGACCGTATTGCAACTCATATTATTGATTACCAAGACGAAGGTAATATTACGTTCTTCGAAGGTAACTTCTCTGAATATGAAGATTACAAAAAACGGACGTTAGGCGCGGAAGCACTGCAGCCGCACCGGATGAAGTATAAGCGTATGACCAAATAAATCCCTGTCATAATTTCGGATTATAGCGGTGTTGGCTGCGCTCGTGAGCCCTAGTCACATACTAATGTATGCTCCTAGGGACTCACTCCCTTGCCGCCTACCTATAATCCAAATTATTTAAGGGATAGGTAGAGTAATAGAGTGTAGTAAAATAAAAATGGCACCTAATGATGCCGTTTTTATTGGATAATTTTATAAATCATCTAGCATCAATAGCTGCTGAACGAGGGTGACACACTCCAAGAAGCGCGTATCGTAATCAGAGGATTCCACACGTACAAATTCAATATTGTTTTTCTTAAGCATTTCAATCAATAAGTCTTGGAAAGCTTTTCGGTCCTTATCGCTCCCCAAGCTTCTTAAACCATCTGCCACCCAAGGGGTGTTATTCTCTAAAACTATTACCAAATCGAATCGGTATTCGTCTATCAATGCCTGAACAAATGGATGCTCTTTGCCTTCATAGCGCAAACAAAAGGCTTGAGTCGTGACAAAGTCGGTATCAATAAATGCAACTTTATTTGCATATTTCACTGCGAAATCAATGTACTGCGCATGCCCTAATGCAATTTTGTCGTAGTCAGAATATTGCAAAGCCATCTCATCACCACCTAAGTGGCTAAACACATAATCACGGCCATATTCCCATGCGCTGGATGTATTGAAAATATTCGCTAACTTATTGACTAACGTCGATTTACCACTTGACTCCCCACCGAGAATGGCGACTTTACGCACAAAGAAGGGTTTGACTTCCGTTGGGATATATTCCCAATAACGAAACGGCGCTTGGCGAATTTGGTTACCGCTAATATTCATAAACGTACGTTCAGGGTCAATCAAAATGGTTTCGATACCTAAGTATTTTTTATAGCGCGGAGCGTCATTCGCTTCCCCTGAATAAATAAAACTTGGGTTAATATTATGCTTTTTCAAAAAGCCTTTCATTCCGTCACTCCACACTTCCCAACCGTGTGGATACGGCTCTATGCCATTTTCATCAAATGAGTGAATATGAATATTTTTTTGATATTTAAAGGTTTGTAATAACCACCGTAAACGGTCACTTACTGTGGGCTGTTGAGACATAGAACTGTTAACAAACAAGTCCTTATCACGGGGCTCATCATGGCAGAGAATAACGTGAAGTTCATCCACTTGGCTGCACGCCCGCTGAATCAAATAAATATGCCCTGTATGTAATGGATAAAATTTGCCGAACACTACCCCAATCGTTTTTTGCTGGTTTGGGTATTCAAGACCTAAAAAGCGATGAAGGGCGGCAATCTTTTGTGCGCTGGGGCTTTTAATTTTGTCGTTAATCAATTGGCTGAGATAGCCTTTGGTCATATCTGTCGCATCCGCAACTTGCTGGAGCGTATACCCTGCCCGTTTAATTGCGTTTTTAAGATAGTCAAATTCAGCCATGTATTTTCCTTTTACCCTAAATTAAAAGCTTATAACTCATCCAAAATACTTAATGCGTCTGCTAATTTCTTCACACCATACACTTTCATGTCGGGTGGTGATTTTTTGGGCATATTCGCATGAGGCACGATAGCGCGTTTAAAACCATGTTTTGCTGCTTCAGAGATACGTTCTTGCCCACTTGGAACTGGACGAATTTCCCCTGCGAGCCCAACTTCACCAAATACCACCAGATCACGGGGTAATGGACGGTCGCGGAAGCTGGAAACGAGGGAAAGTAACAGTGCTAAGTCAGCACTAGTTTCTGTGACTTTAACGCCCCCCACAACATTAACAAAAACATCTTGGTCTGACATTTGCAAACCACCGTGGCGGTGTAATACGGCCAATAAAATGGCTAAACGGTTTTGTTCAAGCCCGACCGCAACACGCCGTGGATTCGACATCATAGAATGGTCGACGAGCGCTTGGATTTCCACCAGCAGCGGTCTTGTTCCCTCCCAAACTACCATTACCGAACTACCTGATGTGATTTCATCACCACGGCTTAAGAAGATTGCTGAGGGGTTACTCACTTCTTTGAGCCCTTGTTCTGTCATGGCAAACACGCCTAATTCATTGACCGCCCCGAAACGGTTCTTATGGCTACGTAAGGTACGGAAGCGGTTATCCGCATCGCCATCTAGCATAATAGAGCAGTCAATACAATGTTCGAGGACTTTTGGCCCTGCCAATGAGCCATCTTTGGTGACGTGACCGACCATAATGATGGCCACTCCGCGCGTTTTCGCAAAACGGGTAAGATAAGCCGCGGTTTCCCTGACTTGTGCCACACTGCCCGGTGATGATTGAATATCGGCCATATGCATCACTTGGATAGAGTCTATTACCATCAGTTTGGGCTGCTCTTGCTCCGCAGTTAAGCAAATTTGCTCAATACTGGTTTCTGACAACATATTGAGTGAGTCAGTCGGTAGCCCTAAACGGTGGGCTCGCATCGCCACTTGTTGAAGAGACTCTTCCCCTGTCACATACAAGGTTTTCATTTCACGCGATAACAAGCACATGGTTTGTAGCAATAAGGTACTTTTACCCGCTCCCGGGTTCCCCCCAATGAGGATGGCACTACCTGGTACGACTCCGCCACCGAGTACGCGGTCAAACTCTTTAAAACCGGTGGTAAAACGAGGCAGTTCTTCGAGGCTGATTTCAGATAATTTCTGAACCTTACTGACCCCAGCCGCATTTCCTGCATAGCCCGTTAAGCGGTCAGTACGCGATGCAGAGCTTGTTGAGGCCAGACGCACTTCCGTAATGGTATTCCATGCATGGCACGCACTGCATTGCCCTTGCCAACGCGGATAATCTGCCCCGCAATCATTACAGACAAACGCCCTTTTAACCCCTTTCGCCACAGCAAACTCCTCTGAAAATTATTCTGTATTACAACCGACGAACCACAGTACTCTAAATTTTCTTAAAATTTTGAATACTAATTTAGCTTAATATTCAAAATAGTTCGGGTTGTGGCTAGGCGGCAAAAGAGGATGTCTTGGGGAGCATACACAAGTATGTGACCCAAGCAGCCGAGTGCAGCCAACACCGCCACAGCACGAAATATGAAGAATATTTAGCGTTCTTCGTGTTTGAGGCCCCCGCTCAACACACACATCACCCCCATCAGATCTGCATGACGAATAGCGACCTTCGCCCTTGCATACACCTTTGGTTTCGCATGATACGCAATACCCAGCCCCGCTTTACGGATCATCTTCAGGTCATTTGCCCCATCACCGATCGCCACCGTTTGTTCAATGGGAATTTCCAGTTTTTCAGCCAATTTAACCAAGGTTTGCGCTTTATATTTCGCATCTACAATTGGGCCTTTAACTTTGCCCGTTAACTTGCCATTTTTGACTTCAAGTTGATTAGCAACCGCTGCCACAAGTTTCAAACGCTGTTGCAAGTTATTAGCAAAGAAAGTAAAGCCACCAGATGCTATCGCAATGTGCCAATTCATCGCTTGTAACTTACGTACGAGGTTCGTTAAGCCCGGCATTAAAGGCAATGTTTCCATCACTTGGTCAAGAATAGCGGCATCAGCGCCTTCAAGTAAGCTGACTCTTGCTCGTAAACTTTCCGTAAAATCGAGTTCCCCTAGCATGGCTCGCTCGGTCACTTCTGCAACCTGCTCTCCCACCCCTGCTAAGCGAGCAATTTCATCGATACATTCAATCTGAATGGCGGTCGAGTCCATATCCATCAGTAATAGGCCCGGTGAACGCAAACGTGGTATTTGCCCTAATGGCACCACATCTAATAAACATTCGTCAGCGAGTTTTTTAATTCGAGGTGTAATACTTCCAGCGATCCTGACTACTTGGTAATCATCAATACGCCATGAAGATACAATCACAATAGCGATCCCTAATCGCTGTTGGAAATTACTGATCCGCGCTTTATCTAAGCCGCGGCCATATAGTAACCACCCACTGTCACCTGCACGATAATCCAATGGCATCACTTCTTCACCACTTAACGACAATGGCAACCCCGGCCATTTTTGGATTTCGTCGGGTAGATAACAATAGGTCAAACTCGTTGACATGAAAATTAGCTCCTGTAATCGAAAAAACTTTTTTATAATGATAAGTTGCGAGCAGCCGAACGAAGCCACTATACTCAATTTTAAGGCTTTGTGACCTTATGTGTTTACTGCTAAAACTGAAGATAATCCCATACTACCTGAAGTATAACGACATTTTTATACTCAAAATAAGTCGAGAGCACCAATAAAGCAATGAAACTTACCTTTAGGCTCCACAAAACAGTGATTATCGTTATCTGCGTTGCGCTGGTAACCTTACTGATGCATGGTATTTCTTATTTAGGAAATAGCCAAAACCAAGGCAGAATTGAGCAATTTAAACAATTGACTTATGTTCTTGCTGAACAAGTCGCCTTCAGCTTATCTGATTATATTGTTCCAGGCAGTAAAGATTTTAACTTAGAGCGCATTAATGCCAATTTAAATAACGTGGTGAAAGATAGGTATATTTTAGATGCCAGTATTTATACCGCTAGCGGCACATTGGTCACTCAAGTCGGAGAGCCTACCACGGTAAAAGAACGGCTCGCCATAGATGACAGCTCATCACTACAAAACTTTCAATACCAGCTTGTTGTTCCCATCCAAGGTACAAAAGAGCCAAAAGGCTATTTACGCTTGACGATTGATACAGAGCTCCTTTCAGCCGAAATTCAACAAGCAGATAACAGTACCAATGTATTGCGAATTTTTATTCTACTTTCTTTGTGTATTGGTTTCGTTTTAGCGAATACATTACTGCGTTTAAAGAAAAAGAAAGGCCACAAGCAAGCGCCTCCACTTGTCGTTAATACAGAGGAAAATCAAGATGATAATGGAGATGACAACAGTAATGAAGATGGCAAGCAAGAGAACAAAGGGACGCCAGCTACTAAGCCAGCACGTTTGAAACGAAAGAAAGAACCTCGACCTTATCGCCCTAAACGGCCTGCCCCAAAAAATAAGCCAAGCTCATCTGATAAATAGCCCTAAAAAGGGCTATTGAGTTAAATTTAAATAGAGGTTGTATCAAACACGATTGGTGCAATAAACTCGACCCGGCCATCGACTAGTAATGTCTCTGGTGGCACAGGAAAAGGCGCAGCACGTGAAATGGTTGCCAATGCTTCTTTATCCAGTATTTTCGTACCGGATGAATTCAATAAACTGGCAGCAATAACCTCACCTTTCTTGTCCAAAACCACACGAATATGAGAGACCCCAGTTGAGCGGAAACGCAGTGCTGCACGTGGATAGCGTTTGGTTTTGGCTATCCGCTGATGAACCTCACTTTGCCAACCTTGGTGCCCACTCACTGCCGCAGACGCATTACTGGAAAAATTCGCACTGCTACTGGATTCGCTCCCTGATGCAGGGGCGGAAGTTACCGTCGACTCCTGCATGGTAACAGGTGCTTCTTCGATGACTTTTTTCTCTTGTGGAATTTTCTTTTTCGGTGGTCGTTTTTTCTCACTGACTTTCGTCAATGTGCCATTATCTACGATCGCAGTTTCAGGTAATTTATCCACCTTTTCAACAACTTCAGGCAATGATTCCTCACGTGTCGTCATTTGTTGTTTAGGGGCATGATTGATTTCAGGCTCAGCCTGCTGTTCAAGCTGATAAACACCCAGCTGCAACGAGATAGCGGGTGGTAATACCCCAGTCTTAGGAATTGAAGAGGTAAACCATCCGATAAAAATGATTGCCAGTGTTCCATGGAAAAGACAACTTAAAACCAAACCGCCTAGTGGACGGAAAATCGGGCGCTCTAACTGACCCGTCATACTGCTCATATTCTGCCTCACGACTTTATTTTTTGCAGATTATAGGCATAATACAAACAAAAATGATATTCATTATTATTAGTAAAAACGCAATTATTAAAATAAATTATTGATTTAAATAAAAAAGTAATCTGAGCAGATTATTAATCAGCACAATAGTGCTCTTTTATGACATTAACACCAGTAAAATGACTATTGATAAATCTCTTGCCCGTAAAATTAGCGGTGCGTATCAGTCAACATATAGCCAACTTGTGCGCTTTTTCCGCAGTCGGCTAGATAACAGCAATGATGCTGATGATTTATCACAGGATGTGTTTACACTATGGCTAAACCGTAAAGAACAAACGCCTGTAAAAGAGAGCCGCGCTTATCTGTTTAAAATTGCGAATCATGTTTTGATTGACCATTGGCGACGTAACCAACGCCAAACTAAATCAGAGACATCCATTGATGACGTTACTCATGAGCCACATTTTGAACAGAGCCAAGCTGATCCTAGTGAAATCTTGGAACATCAGCAACGGATCCAACGGCTGAGCGAAGCACTTGAAACGTTACCCCCCCGTCGACGAGAAGCATTTTTGCTGTATCGTTTTGATGGCTTATCTCAAAGTGAGATTGCTGAGCGAATGGAAATTTCAATCAGTATGGTGGAAAAACATATTGCGGCAGCGCTTGTTCACTGTAAAAAACACCTTGATAATCAGGGCAATAATTCGTAATGACACACGACTCTTTGCAAACATCAGATGATGAAAGCCGCATTGATGAAGAAGCCGCGCTGTGGTTTACCCGCATGCATAGCCAACGCATCAATGCCCTTGAAACTGAGCAATTCAAACAATGGGTTGCAGCATCACCTGAACATGCAAAAGCGTATGATGCCATTGCTGAGCTATGGCGTGATTTTGATGATATGCCGCGCCCTGCTAGCACAATAATTCCGAAAGAAAAACGCCCTTTTTTTCGCTTATGGCGCCCTTTGGGCAATACCTTAGCGGCATTTTTTATTGCAGCTATTTTGTTTTTGCCTTACAGCCACTTGCCTGCGATGTTACTCAATAATATGACGTTAGTGGCAACGGATACGCCTAAAGAAGTCACATTGCCTGATGGTTCCCAGCTGTTTCTTAACCGCAATACCCGTATTCATGTCGCCTATGAAACTCCAGTGCGTAACCTGTACCTAGAACAGGGAAATGTTTACTTTAAAGTCAAATCCAACCCTTATCGCCCTTTTGTTGTTCAAGCTGATAACCGGCGAATTCAAGTGGTAGGAACCGAATTTGAAGTTAACAAAGTGGCTCAGCAAGTTGCTGTGAATGTCAGCCAAGGCATTGTCAGCTTTGAAGATGCCGCAAGCAAACAACCCGTTTTCCTACTTGCTGGTGACAGTGCAGTCAGTCAGTCGCCGAACAGCCCAATCGCTCGCCAACACATCAACCCGCTAGATGTGGCTCGTTGGCGTTTTGGTGAGTTTGTTTTTGTTGATAAACCACTTTCAGAAGTCCTCGACGAACTTAAAAACTACTCATCGATAAATATCGAGCTTTCTCCCGCTCAATTAGCGAAGAGTAAAATCTCAGGTCGCATCAATACCCATCAGCCAGAACAGTTTTTTCAGGCCCTTCCTTCATTACTTCCGGTACAAGTCGTCTATCGCGATAAAAATAACGTATTGATTATCCAAAACAAAAAAAATAAATAAAAAATATTTTCATTTGCAGGTGAGGATAATTCTCATTTCACCCTCTTCTTAACTAGTCATCATTTTGCTGACCTATTTTCGCACGCTTTTTGTGCAGCTTAAGAATAAGGGATAACCATGTCTATTCAGTTTACTCAAAGCCGATTAAGGCCGCTCGCCCTTGCTATTGCGGTGAGTAGCGCCATTGTTTGTCAGTCTGCATCAGCACAAGAACTCGCATTTTCACTACCAGAACAATCACTGGATAAATCCGTTGCTGAAATTAGCCGCCAAGGGCAAATCCAATTGATTTATGATAAAGGTCAGTTAAATGGCTTACGCGCACCGGCCTTGTCTGGCAACTACTCCGCACAAACCGCATTACAAAAAATACTCATCGGTAGCGGTTTAGAGCTAGTCAATGAAAATGGCGTTTTCGTTATTCGTCAGCAAAATTTAAGCCAAGGCACATTGGTATTACCGGAAACTCAAGTCTCTGGCGTTGTTCAGAACCATCCTGCGACAGATGTTATGTCAGCACCGCAATATGTAACGTCAGAAGAGATTAGCCAGAAAAATACCGGTGATGGCAATATCACCGATTTAATGAAAACTAACCCTGCTGTCCAATTTGCAAACAATGACAGTAACTCGATGAACCAAGGGGAAATCAAGCCTTCCCGCATTTCAATCCACGGCTCAAGCAGCTACCAAAATGCTTATCGCCTTGATGGTGTTAGTTTTAACAATGATTTTGACCCCGCAGATAGTGGTCTCGGCGAAACAGCGACCCGTCTGAGCAGTAGCGACCAAGGGATCTACATCGATAGCCGTCTGATCGACAGCATGACAGTGTATGACAATAACATTCCTGTCGAATTCGGTGGGTTCACAGGGGGAACTGTTGAAGTCAATAGCCGCCGCTGGCAAGGGGAAAATAGTGCCCATGCCTATTACCGCTTAACTCGCTCCGGTTGGAATAACCTGTTCCACGATTCATCACAAAGCATCGATACCACTAAAAATGATACGGCTAACCCTGCGCGTTTCCAAAACCGCTACGATAAAAATGACTTTGGTGGCTGGTTTGAATTAGGGGTGAGTGAAAATTCAGGGCTCGTATTCTCGGCCTCACGTCGTAGTTCGACTATCCCGATGACGCTCGCCAATGATGGCGCCGCAATGATCAATGGCGATGGTGAATTGGAAATGACGGATGGTCTAACTGGAAAAAAAGATCAAAAAAGGATTTCTGATAACTACTTTTTGAAATATACCATTGATCTCTCTGATAAAAGCTCCTTAGATCTTTCTACAAACTATGCTGATTATGATAGCCGCTTATTTACTTCCACTATCATGAATTCAGGCTATGACAGTACACATAAAGGTTTAGGTTTTACAGGCGTTTTCAAACATCAATTTGAAGTTGGTCAGTTAGAACTAACAGCAAGTACTCAGCAACTAAAAGATGAACGGGTCAATGACCAAAATTATTATGTCGAAGTTCTTGCAATGGACTCTGACTATAACTGGGATAACCGGAAATACCTACGTAGTGGTGGACAAGGTGATTTAATCTCTGAACAAAATAGCCAAACAGCAAAAGCAGTTATGAGATTCACCTCAATGGAAGATGGGTTAGGTATTACGCATAAACCGACTATTGGTAGTGAGCTCAGCTATACTAAAGGGACATATAAACGAGATAGTGATTTTTATCGTTATAACTATTCAGGCGTCATTGACAAAAATGATTATTGGAATGGCCAACTTGCCAATGTCACTCGGTTCCAAGCAGGTAAGCACTCTGCAGATTACACTAACTACGCATTATTTCTTGATGACAACTTACAATATGGCAAATTAACACTACGTCCAGGCATTCGTTTAGATCGTGATGACTTTGTGAGTCGCACAAATATTGCCCCTCGACTTTCTGGTTCATATGACATTTTTGGCGACAACTCAACGTTATTGATCGCTGGTGCTAACCGTTATTATGGCCGTTCAATGCTAACCTATGCCTTATATGGTGCACAAAATGCAGGTATGCAAAACTGTAATTGGGGCTGTTCATTAGATCCAAATTTAAACGATTGGGATAACCAAAAAGATTACGAAGGCATAGATTCACTAAAAACACCATATAATGATGAACTTACCCTTGCCTTACAACAAGAAATCCTTTCAACCACATGGCGTCTACAATATGTACACCGTGAAGGGTATGACGAAGTCAGAACTCGTACCAAATATGACACCCGTGATGCTGATAAACGTAGTATTCGGATGTACGACAATGGCGGCCGTAGCTCACACGATACCGTAACCCTTTCCGTTAATAACAGCCAACCTTGGGAGTGGGCAGATGCTTCCCATGTAATGACAGCATCACTTACATGGCAACAAAGTGAAAGTAATACCCCGAAAGATTCGGGTTATAACTCATTTGACCCAGCCAATAAAGTCAATCTAAACAAAGTTTGGTATGACGGCAAAATTATTGACGCATCAAAATTGCCTTCAACCAGCTTTAACTCTCCGTTCAAATTTAACTTAGAACTGACCAGTGTTTGGGACGATTATGACCTAACTTGGTACAACCGCCTACAATGGTGGGGAGCCCGAGACCAAGCAGTTCGCTACGATAACGCCTACGCAGTCGACCCTGAATATGGACAAGTTCGTAAGTACACCAAGCAGCATTTCTCCAGTAAATATACGTGGGATACCCGTCTTGGCTGGAAACCTGAATTCGCTCACGGTTTTGGCTTCTCAGTCGAAGTGAACAATATCCTTAACAATAAAAATGTTGCTGACCGCTTTGTCTTTGAAGACCGAGTATTGAAGTCCTACGATCCGGGCCGTCAGTTCTGGTTACAAGTCAATTACGACCTGTAATCCACCAGCAATGTGAGCAATTTAAAAAATATAAGCCATTAAAATAAAACAACAAATGAATAAAACGTCATGAAGACACTGAAACAATTTTTCTATTTAGTAAAACCTTTTTGGGGGCAGCGTGCTGCCCTTTTGTGCTGGATACTGCTGTTTGCCTCACTCGGGCTCACGTTGTCCTCGGTTTGGTTCAACGTCAAAATGAACATGTGGAATGGGGATTTTTATAACGCCCTACAAAAACTCGACGGCCAAGCGCTGTATGGCTTATTGCAATACTTTGTGATTTTAGTCAGCGGGCTAATTTTTGTCGTTGTTATGGGTAATTACCTAAAACAAATGCTGATTATCCGCTGGCGCAAAGGCATGACCGAGCAAGTACTTGGCCGTTGGTTATCGCCAAACAGCAAACATTACCTATTAAGGCTGACATCACAAGAGCCAGATAACCCAGACCAACGTATTGCCGAAGATATTCGTTTACTGATTGAATCGACATTAAATTTAGTGGTGACATTCCTCCACTCAATGTTAACGCTGATTTCATTTGCAGCCATTCTTTGGACATTGTCTGGCAGCCTGTCGTTTAATTTTGCTAATAGCGACTGGACCATCCCCGGCTATATGTTCTGGGCCTGTATCATTTACACCTTGATTGGTATCGCCCTCACCCAATGGATAGGTTTTCCGCTACGTCGCTTGCATATGGATAAACAGCGCCGCGAAGCGGATTACCGTAGCTCATTAATTAATTGCCGCCAACATGGTGATGCCATTGCAGGGCAGCGTGGTGAAACTCAAGATAGAAAAGAGCTGATGGGGCGCTTTGGTGAAATTATCAGCAACTGGAACCGCCTGATCCGTTGTGAGCGGAACCTCTCTTTCTACACAGTGGGTTACCAACAAGTCACCGCCTTAGCGCCTGTATTACTCGCACTTCCTAAATTCCTTGCGGGTGAAATTATGTTAGGTGGCTTAATGCAATTGCGCCAAGCCTTTACCAGTGTTGCCACTTCACTCGGTTGGTTTATTTTTGCCTATAAAGAAATCGCCGCATGGCAAGCTACAGTCTCTCGTTTATACAACTTTGTGGTTTTATTGGAAAACGATAACAAAGCGGTGGTTACTATCGACGAAAAATCACCACCTTTGGTCGCTAAATTATCCGTTTCTACCGCAGATAACCGCTGCTTAATTAATTCCGTGAATATAACCGTCAAACAAGGCGAGTTAACCTTGATTAGTGGCCGTTCTGGCATTGGTAAATCTACCTTATTACGCACGCTAAGTGGTCACTGGCCTTTCTTCAACGGCACTATCAGCCGAACAGAAAAAGTAATGTGGATCCCACAACGCCTCTATTTACCAATTAGTCGGCTTGATAGCTTATTGGCTTATCCCAAAGCGACATCCCAATTTAGTCAGCAAGATTTTCAATATGCTTTGATGTTAGTCGGGTTAGAAAAACTGCATCATCAACTCGCACTCGAAACCGATTGGAACAACCGCTTATCTGGTGGGGAACAACAGCGCATTATGTTCGCACGTTTATTGCTCAACCGACCAAAACTACTGTTATTGGATGAAACCACCTCCGCCCTTGATGAAAACAGCGCATTAGAGCTCCTCGCTCTATTGAAAGCTGAGTTGCATGACAGCGCCATTGTTTTGGTTAGCCATCAGAGCTTCGTTGCTCAATTTGCGGAACAACAAATATTGCTCGTTGAACCTGCGAGTGAAAAATCCTTAAATACAGGAACGCCTGAATATGCTTCGTAAAATTACCTTCGCCACACTGGTAAGCATTCTGCTCGGTGGCTGCACAAGCAGCCCATCTGTGAGCCAAAATTCAACCTCGCTATTACCCGTGCGTGGTGACCTGCAACACTATCAACTCGAAAATGGACTGCAAGTTTACCTTCTACAACGCAATCAACCCGGAGTTGAACTGCGTTTGTTGGTCAGTAGTGGTTCACTGCAAGAAAATGAACAGCAACTTGGCCTCGCGCACTTTACTGAACATATGGCGTTTAAAGGCACCAAACATTTTCCGGGAACCACGGGGTTCAAACAGCTTGAACACCAAGGGCTTAAACTCGGTAGCCATGTTAATGCGATCACCAGTTTAAATTCCACACTATATAAATTATCACTCCCTGAAGCCACGACAGCACAAGTCGCCACGGGCTTACAAGTGATGGCTGATTGGGCATCAAATATGACATTTGACCAAGACGCCTTTGAAAAAGAACGCCCTGTCATTGTTGAAGAGTGGCGCTTACGCCAAGGGATGGGCTATCGCATCAATGATAGTTTAGAAAAATTACGTTACCACGGTAGCCGATACGTCGATCGCAACCCGATAGGTTCATTAGATGTGGTACGCAATGCCCCGATTGAGCAAGCAAAAAACTATTATCAAACATGGTATCAACCTCAGCGAATGTCGCTATTAATTATTGGTGATTTCAATAGTTCATCTGTACGCAATCAGGTTGATAATTTATTTTCGCTCCCTAAACCCGAAAAAGTGGCAGAAGATAACCCACAGTGGAAACAATTTGCCCATTCAAACAATATGTTAGTGCAAGGCGTGTTTGATAAAGAGCAAGGGGCGCGTTATGTGCAATTTGCCTTACAAAAGGATGTTAGCGCACCGCTAAATACGCGCTTAGGGCAGTCCGAAGATTTACTCGATAACCTCTGGTTAGCCATTTTAAACCAGCGTTTCTCCGTCATGGTAGATAACGGCGTTTTACCGTCAATTAGCATCAATGAACAAGGGGCAATGTTAGATAACCAGCGCTTACAACAGTTGATGATCATCCACCCCAAAGGCAATGATTACCAAGGTGCGACTGAGATTTTATTTACAGAGCTGCAACGCCTTGCTACTGAGCCAGTTACCCAAGAAGAACTGGATTCTGCAAAGCAAACCATGTTGAAAAAATTTAGCCTGCAAGCCGCTTCAGAACAACGTTACAGCAATGAGTATTTAGCGGGTCAATTGACGACAGCCCTTGAATACGATATGCCAATGTGGAATAAACGCCAACAATTAGACAGTAGCTATCAACTAATCAAAAATGTAAAACCGCAAGATTTACAACAGCATGTTGCAAAATTCCTCCAAGTTGCCTCCCCGCGTTTGGCTTTAATTGGTCCAGATACCGATGCACAATCCGTGGATAAATCAGCATTTAGTACCCAATGGCTCAACGCTCGTCAAAGCTCACCAGGGCCATTTACGTTGCGCTCAAAAGCGATTACCTTGCGTCTGCCTGAAGTGGCAAAAGGCACTATTGTTGAGCAAGCCAAATTACCCGTTGATAAAACAGAGCATTGGATATTAAGCAATGGTATTCAAGTAATTGTTAAAACAGATAAAAACCTGAAAGATGATATTCAATTTAACTTGCAATTACCCGGTGGTCGCTCGTTAGAAACACAACAAACGGCAGGTTTAACCGATTGGGCATTAAAACTTCCTGAAAGCAGCGGTTATGGGAACTACAGCGCTCGCGATCTGGCTTTACTGGCAAAACAAAACCAAATTAGCGTTCGCCCATACAGTGAATTACTCACGCATGGTTTTCGTGGAAAAACCCCTGTCGATAATCTCGAAACAGCTCTACAGCTACTCAACTTGAAGCTAACAGCACCTCAATTTAGTGGCGAAAAACTAGAGCAACAAAAACAATCTTTTGCTTTGAACCTCTCGAAAACGCCGGTAGAACGCACATTCCTCGATAAAATTAACCAAGAAAGCTATAACCATGGTGAATTTTTAGTGATCAATCCGCAGGGTAGCTGGCAACAATTTACGGCTCAACAGTTGCAGCAAGCCAACCGCCAATTACTCACGTCAACAGCAGATATGACACTGGTGATCAGCGGAGCCGTCAGTAACCGTGACCTCAAGCCATTGTTGGAAAAATGGGTCGCATCTTTGCCCGCGACTAACCAAAAACTGGTATCTCGTGACCAAGGGATCATGCCAAAAATGGCCAGCTTTAATAAAACATATCCCATCAGTAGCAGTGATAAAAGCATGGTCAGCATTCAATTCGCCTCACCCGCCGTGTGGAGCCAACAAGATAGCTTAGCAATTCAACTTATTGATACCATTGTGAGCCAACGTCTGCGCGGCGAATTACGTGAAAAAGCCAGCGGGATCTATGCATTAGGTTTTTCACAGATGTTAGCGAAAAAACCGCAACCTTATTACCTCGCTCGCTTGAATTTCACCACGTCACCTGAGCGTGCTGAAGAAATGACGCAAATCGCCCAAAAAACGATTGGGCAAATTCGTCAAACAGGTGTGAGTGAAAAAGAGTTAACCGAAGCAAAAAATATTTGGCTGACAGAAAATTCACAAGTCACTGATAGTTCTAGTTATTGGACTGAAGCGCTGGCTCAAGTTGCCGCCGATGATGGGCAATATCAGCGTTTAAACCAAGAACACGATATTATTCGTCAACTTACGGTTGAGGATATTAACCACTTGGCTCGTCAGTATTTAGGGCGAAATTCAAAAGTATTTATGATGACGCCTTGATATCAGAAAAACCAACAGCTTTATTCATCAAGCTGTTGGTTTCCATAGCCACATCAACCGTACCATTATTTAAATGAATGCCTTACGTTATAGATAAAATTTAACATTCGATTATTTAAGTTATTAAATAATGAAAACATGCGTTCTTTGAATGATATTTCTTTAGATTTCGCTATTTCAACCTCTAGTTTTAGTTTATCCATTGAAATATCCAGATAGTGTTCAATATCACTAGCAATTTTATTTGCCTTAATTCTTTTATACTTAAGAATATTTACAATCAAATCAATTTTAGAAAGAAATGTTTCTATATTTGCGTTGATTCTTTTTCCATTAATAATTTCAACCACAGAGTCTACAATATTTTTAGATATTGATTTTATTATTAGCATTGATTTAATTCTAGCAATAGCAGCATCTATAATTTTATTTTTTTCTTCGAAACATTTACTATCATATTCAGATTTCAAAAATTCAACATCTAAATTCATTTTCTCTTTTATAAAGTCAATAATCTTTTCATCCTTTAAATTATCACTCAATTTTGTTAAAAATCGCCTACCCTCACTGGTAAACTTATTTTCAGAGAGAATACCCTTGAGAAAAATTATTTTATCAATACTTTCAACTCCTTTGAAAATATCAAAATCAGAAAATTTCTTTATATTTTTAATGTAGTCATTATACTTATATTCGTTTAGCTTAAGTTTAACTAAATACTCATTTGAATAATTAATAAGATATTTTTTAATTTTTGTGATTATTTCTTTCTGGAACCCTTTTTTTTCAAGTAAAGACTCTATCGCGTAGGTTGCAACTCGACAGGATGAGTTATATATAGATAGAAAGCGCTGTTCTTGATACAAGTGAAGAACTTTACTCTTATCATCGTTCATTATTGAATTAGTAATTTTCACAAAAACATTCTCAAGTTCCTTTCTTATATCATCTTCATTCCCAATCGGTTCTTTTGTTCTAATGTAACTCATCAAAAATTTTATATGACTCAATTCATTCTTAGATAAAGCCTCTCCTGTTTTAAAATCATTAATTAAATCATCAAAACTGTCACATTCAACCTTATTTATTTTTTTACTCTCTTCATCCCTCTTACTTTTTTTTAACTCCATTTTACTTTCAATATTACCCGCCATTTTATTTACAGCCTGTTTAAATTTATCTCCCATCTTCCCACTAAAATCGCGCCTTTCATATTCATTTTTAGCGCTAGATATTTCCTTATCTTTAACATCTATAGGTTGGAGAGTTGTCTCTTTATCACTAATATTTATCTTTACATTTTTATTTATTGAAGTATCTCTATCAACTTTCAATCCTTTCTTAAAATACTTATCAATTTTTTCTTTCGCTTTCCCGCTCGCAACAATACCCCATGATTTATTTATTTCTGCCCAGCCATTCTCGCCATTGTTTTTGGCTGTTTTTATTTTATCGATGATGATATCGCTTTTCCCTTCGAAAACCTTTGGATTTTTGGTTATTGCTATTACCATGTCATTCAATGACATAGTTAAATATTTTTTTTCATCAAAATTTTTATTTTTAACAGATAACATATCAACCTCTTCAATTTCTATTTTGTTTTCACTTAAAATAATAAAATAGCGTATAGAATCTCATTAGTTTTTTATATCAAATAGCGATTGCAATACACTCACTTTATTTCATGATTTTTATAGGATAACGCTTATATCTCATTGACATAGTATGTTTTTAATGTGATTAATATATTCTAGAAATAATAATAATGAGAAAAGTAATGAATAACATAACCATCCGCAGAGCAACTCTGGACGATGTGCCTGCAATAACTAAAATGCACGCTGATTATTCGGCGTATGCCAACACCTTACAATTGCCATACCCAACAGAAAAAACCTGGGAAGCTCGCCTCGGGGAAAATGATCCACTCGTCACTCAGTTTGTTGCCACCATTGGTGACGACGTTGTGGGTTTGCTAGTTATCAGCCAACCGAGCCAAGTACGCCGTCGCCATGTTGCGACTTTCGGCATTACCGTCAGTGAAGCTCACCAAGGCAAAGGTATTGGCTCACAACTGATGCAAGTGATGGTGGATTACTGTGACAATTGGCTGAATGTGCGCCGTATTGAATTGGAAGTGTTCGCCCTCAACGATAATGGCCTTGGCTTATATCAAAAATTTGGCTTCGAGGAAGAAGGGAGAATGCGCGATTATGCATTCCGTGACGGGCAATACGTTGATGCCATCATGATGAGTAGGATAAAAAGTTAGTCTTAAAACGCCATAGCACCTATGGCGTTCACCTTAACTATTCATTCAAAAGACTATTCCTTCAAAAGTACTACACCCCGACTAAGCTGCGTAATGGAATACCAAACTGATAATGCAAACGTCGGATCATAGGTAACGTTAAATTACGTTTACCATTTAATATTTCATAAACCCGATTCGCTTTACCTATTGCAGGCTCTAAATCTTTAACTGTAAGCCCTTGTTGTTCCATACGAAATTTAATCGCTTCAATGGGGTCTGGTGCTTCTATGGGATAATGCCTTTTTTCGTACTCTTCAATTAATAAGCACATCACTTCAAAATAATCCCCCTCAGGGGTATTTAGCTCGGGCTCATTATCAAACATAGGAGAAACAGCCAATAAGGCCGCTTCGTAGTCTTGCTCTGTTCTGATGGGTTTAATTTTCATGTCCATGACTCCAAATCCACCGTTTCTGCATCAACTCGATCATACTGTTCATGAGTTCCAATGAATTTAACGAATATCCACCCACGCTGATATGCAATAGCCACAATTAACCGATAACAATTTCCTTTTATATTAAATACCACCCGCTTGTTCTTTAAAATACTTGCGCTGCGGTACATTCCTTTGATATCTGAAGGGGTTTTCCATGTTGCTTTAATCGCTTCATCTAACCAGGACTTCAGTGGTTGTTCTGACTCTGGATATTTTAGCCAAAAATCTTTCAGCGTTTTTAGGGAGATGATTTTCATTAAAATAGCCTAGTCCCATTTTAGGACTAAGTCAATCATCAAATCCCAGTTTAGGACTAGTTTGTCAAACTCTTCCCTCAAAAAAAATGCCACGCTATGCGTGGCATTTAGAAAATCATCTTAGTATTGAGTTAACGACTATTTGTCGCCTAACAACACGGAATCCAGTGCTATTTCAATCATTTCATTGAACGTGGTTTGACGCTCTTCTGAGGTGGTTTGTTCGCCAGTTTTGATGTGGTCAGAAACGGTACAAATCGTTAACGCGCGAGCACCAAACTCAGCGGCAACACCATAGATGCCCGCGGCTTCCATCTCAACACCCAGAATGCCGTATTTTTCCATTACTTTGAACATATCAGGGTCTGGTGAGTAGAATAGGTCTGCTGAGAACAAGTTACCCACACGTACATTCACGTTTCTTGCTTTTGCCGCTTCAACCGCATTATGAACTAAGTCATAGTCTGCAATCGCTGCAAAATCATTTTCTTTAAAACGTTGGCGGTTAACTCGTGAGTCAGTACAAGCACCCATACCGATAACGACATCACGTAATTTTACGTCATCCATTACTGCGCCACATGAACCAACACGAATAATCACTTTCACTCCAAAATCAGTGATCAATTCTTTCGCATAAATTGAGCATGAAGGGATACCCATACCGTGGCCCATAACTGAGATTTTACGGCCTTTGTAAGTCCCAGTGAAACCTAACATGCCACGCACATTATTGACTTGGCGAACATCTTGCAGGAAAGTTTCAGCGATGTATTTTGCACGTAATGGGTCGCCTGGCATCAGAACGACATCAGCGAAATCACCCATTTCTGCATTAATATGTGGAGTTGCCATGATTATTTCCCTTTAAATGATTAAATATTTTTAAGTTAATAAGGTGGCTTTCCCACCTTATTATTAAAAAAAGATGACGGCAAAGCCTTGCCCATTACCTTTCATTCCCCGTCATTACCCTAAATAATTTGAGTTGTCGCTAGGCGGCAAAGAAAATCATCCCTATGAGCATACATAAGTATGTGATTAGGGGGATTTTATGCAGCCAACACCGCGACAGCTCAAAGAATGACGGGTAATGGGTGTTAGAGCATTGGTTTACCATACTCCATCGGCGACAAATCAAAGTACTTAGCGACTGTCTGCCCAATGTCCGCGAACGTTTCACGGTGACCTAATGAGCCTGGTTTAACTTTTGGTCCATAAATCAGTACTGGGATGTGCTCACGGGTATGGTCTGTACCTGGCCAAGTTGGGTCACAACCGTGGTCAGCCGTTAAAATCAGAATGTCATCTTCTTTAACTAATTTCATTAGCTCTGGTAAACGACGGTCAAATAGTTCTAATGCCGCTGCATAACCCGCTACATCACGACGGTGACCATACGAGGAGTCAAAATCAACAAAGTTAGTAAACACGATAGTGTTATCACCTGCCAGTTTCATTTCTTCTACTGTCGCATCAAATAAAGCATCTAAACCCGTCGCTTTAATTTTCTTGGTGATACCAACATGAGCGTAAATATCAGCAATTTTACCGACAGAAACCACTTCACCTTGTTTTTCATCAACCAGTTTTTTCAACACAGTCGGTGCCGGTGGCTCAACCGCTAAGTCATGACGGTTACCTGTACGAGAGAAATTACCCGCTTTGTCACCAACAAATGGACGCGCGATAACACGGCCAATGTTGTAACCACCTTTGGTTAACTCTTCACGTGCGATTTCGCACAGCTCATACAGTTTATCTAAGCCATAAGTTTCTTCGTGACACGCAATTTGGAATACTGAGTCAGCAGAGGTATAGAAAATCGGTTTACCGGTTTTCATGTGCTCTTCACCCAGTTGATCGAGGATAACTGTACCGGATGAATGGCAGTTACCTAAATAGCCCGGCAAGTTTGCTTTCTCAACTAAAGTATCCAGCAGTTCTTGTGGGAAGCTGTTTTCTTCATCAGAGAAATAACCCCAATCAAATAGCACAGGCACACCCGCAATTTCCCAGTGACCTGACGGAGTATCTTTACCCGAAGAAATTTCGCTCGCATAAGCGTATGCGCCAATAATTTCTGCATTAGGATCAAGGCCCGCAGGGAATGAACCGCTTGATTCCTCTCCTGCTTTACCTAAACCTAATTTTGTTAAATTCGGTAAATGCAGAGGCCCTTTACGACCAATATCCGCTTCGCCGCGTGCGCAAGCATCTGCAATGTGACCCAACGTATTTGAGCCTTCATCACCAAATTTATGTGCATCGTGTGCAGCACCGATCCCAAAGGAATCCAAAACCATAATAAATGTGCGTTTCATATTTTTCTCCTGCGGTATTTTTAAATACGATATACCACTAAAATCTTGTGTATTACTCGCTGATTTGGCGATAAACCATTGGTGTTGCTTCAGGTGCTTTATCTCCAATCACCATCGCTTCACGCACTTCTTTCGCCGCTTCTTCCCACGCTTTTTCACTATTTGCATGGATAATTGCCAGTGGCGTTTGGGTATCCACTTTGGCACCTAACGCAGCGATATCACTCAAACCAACACTATAATCAATTGGGTCTGTCGCTTTACGACGACCACCACCTAAAGTCACGACAGACATTCCCAGCGCACGTGTATCCATTTGCGTGATAATGCCGTCTTTTGGTGCATAAACCGCTTTGCTCAGTACCGCAGTTGGCAAGTATTTGTTGTAATTTTCAACAAAATCAGCAGGCCCTTTTTGCGCTGCAACCATACGGCCAAACACTTCAGCCGCTTTACCATTGTCTAATACTGCCTGTAATTTTTGACGTGCTTCTTCGCGGTTTGCGGCTAATGAACCAGACACTAACATTTCTACGCATAATGCCATGGTGACTTCATAAAGACGTGGATTACGGTATTCACCTGTCAAAAATTGTACAGCTTCACGCACTTCAACGGCGTTACCGGCACTGGATGCCAATACTTCATTCATGTCAGTCAATAATGCGGTGGTTTTACAACCTGCCCCATTCGCAACTTTAACAATAGACTCAGCTAACTGTTCTGACTTCTCATAAGTTGGCATAAATGCGCCTGAGCCGACTTTAACGTCCATCACTAGAGCATCAAGGCCTTCAGCCAATTTTTTACCTAAGATTGAAGCTGTAATTAGCGGAATGGAATCCACTGTCGCTGTGATATCACGGGTTGCATAAAAACGTTTGTCTGCAGGTGCTAATGAATTGGTTTGCCCAATAATGGCTACCCCGACATCTTTGATAATGTCACGGAAACGAACATCATCTGGGAAAATATCGAAATTAGGGATCGCTTCGAGTTTATCTAATGTGCCACCAGTGTGGCCTAAACCTCGGCCTGAGATCATAGGTACATAACCACCACACGCTGCGACCATTGGGCCGAGCATTAATGAAGTGACATCACCCACACCGCCAGTTGAATGTTTATCAACTAATGGGCCATTGAGATTGAGTGATTTCCAGTTCAGAACGGTTCCTGAATCACGCATGGCTAGCGTTAATGCAACACGCTCAGGCATGGTCATATCATTAAAATAGATAGTCATTGCCAATGCAGCAATTTGACCTTCTGAAACTGAGTTATCGCGAACACCATTGATAAAGAAACGAATTTCTTCTTCGCTTAATGGCTTACCATCACGTTTTTTACGGATAATTTCTTGTGCCAGAAACACAATATGCTCCTTTAAAGTCGAATTTATCGGCTAACGATATTGCAAAAATTAATAGCTGCTGCTTGATTTTTTAACGTCAAAACCCAGCGTATTTAATAAATTTGCTAATAAGCTAGAAGCACCAAAACGGAAATGGCGGCTATCTGCCCAATCATCACCTAAAATTCGACCAGCTAACGCTAAGTATTCTGCCGCTTCTTCTGCGGTACGTACGCCACCAGCGGGTTTAAAACCTACTGTTTTTTTCACGCCCATATCATGGATAACTTGCATCATGATTTCTGCGCTTTCTAATGTTGCATTAACAGGCACTTTACCTGTTGACGTTTTAATAAAATCTGCGCCCGCTTTAATGGAAATTTCAGAAGCTTTACGGATTAATGCTGCATCTTTTAACTCACCTGTTTCAATGATCACTTTCAACAACACATTGGCTGCTGCGCAAGCATCTTTACAGGCTTTCACTAAGTCAAAACCAATTTGCTCATTACCGGCAATCAATGCGCGATAAGGGAATACCACGTCAACTTCGTCCGCACCGTAAGCAATCGCCGCTTTAGTTTCAGCTAATGCGATATCAATATCATCGTTACCGTGAGGGAAATTTGTGACCGTTGCAATTCGTACATCTGGAGTGCCTTGCTCACGTAATATTTTACGTGCGATTGGAATAAAACGAGGATAAATACAGATTGCTGCCGTATTGCCTGCAGGGCTTTTCGCTTGATGGCACAGTGCGATGACTTTCGCATCAGTATCGTCATCATTTAAAGTGGTTAAATCCATAAGGGACAGCGCGCGTTGTGCGGCCGCTTTTAAATCAGTCATATAACTCTCCAACGTTGTTAATTCTTCAGAACGACACGTTCTTTGTTGGCGAGCGGGCTTGGTTCCTTAAAGATGCTAGTCGGATGCTTTCCGAACTGAGCAGCTGAGATCCTTCTCACCGCATCATGCCCTAGAGTCCTAGACTCTGAGAACTAGCAGTTCCATAGCAGCTTACTAATACCTATTTGACCATGGAATGATGCCATTTTATGTGCTACAAATCACATTAATCGACTGAATGTTACATTATTAAAATAAAAAATGTGATCAACATCTAATTATACCATCTCTCACCATCCATTTTTCTCTCAAATGGCTTTTCAATGTATTCTTCATCATTAATTGACTAAGTTAAGAATAGTTGAAAATTTACGATTGATATAAAAAGTCACAAAAGAATATAGCGAATCAAAATGAAAACGGAAGGATTATTCCCCTTCCGTCTAATTGAATTGGTTGATAGCCAATATAATTTAAATGATTGCTGCTGCGCCTAACGTCAAGAAAAAGCCAGCAATCGTTGCACTCATTAAGTTAGACAGGGTACCGGCCATAACCGCTTTCATACCTAAACGAGCAACATCACCACGGCGATTTGGCGCCATTCCGCCTAAACCACCGAGTAAGATAGCGACGGATGAAAGGTTAGCAAAACCACATAATGCAAACGAAATAATCGCTTTAGTATGGTCAGAAAGTACTTGTTTACCTGCCGCCAGTACTTCAGCATCCGCTTTCATGTATTCACCAAAGTTCATGAATGCAACAAACTCATTCACGACAATTTTTTGGCCGATGAAAGAACCGGCAATTGTCGCTTCACTCCACGGCACACCAATTAAGTATGCGATTGGGGCAAATAACCAACCTAACAATAATTCCAGTGACAGCTGCGGATAATCAAACCAGCCACCAATGCCACCTAAGATACCATTGATCAATGCAATTAAAGCGATAAACGCCAATAACATTGCACCCACGTTCAGCGCTAGTTGCATCCCGGATGATGCCCCAGAAGCGGCCGCATCAATGATATTGGCAGGGCGTTCATCTTCAGCGACTAAATCTGTCGCATCAACCCTATCTTTTACATCTTCTGTTTCTGGAACCATCAGTTTGGCAAATAACAAACCACCTGGAGCAGCCATAAAGGAGGCAGCAATCAGGTATTCCATTGGTACACCCATTTGTGCATAGCCCGCCAAAACTGAACCCGCGACAGACGCTAAACCACCACACATAATGGCAAATAACTCTGATGTCGTCATTGTTGCAATATAAGGGCGAACAACCAATGGCGCTTCCGTTTGCCCAACAAAGATATTTGCTGTCGCAGATAACGATTCTGTTCTTGAGGTTCCCAATATTTTTTGCAGGCCACCACCAAGTACTTTAATCACTAACTGCATGATTCCTAAGTAGTAAAGGACAGCAATCAATGAAGAGAAGAAAACAATGATTGGCAAAACGCGGAAAGCAAAAATAAAACCACCGCCACCAAATAGTTCAAACATTTTATCGGAAACTAGGCCGCCAAAGATGAAGCTCATCCCATCTTGACCATATCCAATAACTTTAGAAACCGCGTCAGACATCCCTTGGAGCACACTACGCCCCGCTGGAACATAAAGAACAAATGCACCAATGGCTAATTGAATTAAAAATGCGCCGCCAACTGTGCGTAGTCTAATTGCTCGGCGATTGCTGGAAAATAGAATAGCTATCGCGATAAGTACCGCCATTCCGATAATACTCATAATGAGCTGCATGGAAGGATCCCTGTTCACTTTATTTTAGGTTGATATATAAGGAAACGTGTAAGTCGCCTTGACTCTTAATTTGATGATTATACCTAGTCATCACCAATAACCCGCAATACTCATCACAAATACATACTGCAATAAACAACAAAAATTCACACAATGTGACAAAAATCACAAAATCAACTCAGTTTAGTCTGGAAAGGCACTAAAATCCCAATTAGTCACAATAAAAACTAAATAGATTTAAATAGCTAATTAATGAAATTATATAAATATTATTTATGATTATGTATGCGGTTTTACTGGGAAAGATTAAATAACGACAAACTATTGTTGTAAAGTTGTTGGGCTATTTCTGCAGGGGATTCGTGGCGAAGCTCACATAATGAACGAAAAACCCACTCAATACGTTCAGGTCGATTTGGCTCGCCTTGAAAACCTGAAACAGGCATATCGGGGGCATCCGTTTCGAATAATAATGAAGTCAAAGGAAGTTGTGACATCACATAGCGAGTTTTATTCGCTCTTTCATAGGTAATTGTCCCACCGACACCAATATAATAACCAAGTTTAACAAAGGCTTGTGCCTGAGATAGGCTACCAGCAAAGCCATGTACGACTCCACGGGCAGGAACATCAAAACGACGTAGCATCGCCGCTAATGGGTCATGACTTTTACGTGAATGCAAAATAACTGGTAAATCAAACTGTTTCGCTAGCTTCAATTGTGCGGACAACACCCCTTGCTGGCGTTCAAACTGAGGGTTTTGCATATAGAGGTCGAGCCCAATTTCCCCTATCGCCACACACTTTTTATTTTTTTGGTTAAGATAATCAACCAAAATATCAATGTGTTGTTCTTGAAATTGGCTCAAATATAACGGATGAAACCCCATGGCAGCATGTAACTGCGGATACTGCTGTGCCAGTTGCCAAACTCGTACAAAATTATCCACACTCACGGTAGGAATAACAATATCACTCACGCCACTTTGTTGAGCAAGCTGCAAACTTTCAGTGAAGGAGTCACTAAAAGGTGGAAAATCAAAATGGCAATGGGTATCGATAAATTGATGTTTAGCCATCACGATTTTCATTTGCGGATATTGCGGCCAAAGGCATTGAGGTAACAGGCTCCGTCACCAATTTCGGAATAAGTTCATTTGGTACTTGTGGCTCAAGCTGAATATCGAGTGGGTTAGACTCAATTTTCTGTGCCAAAGTATGGCTAAAGCGATTTGTGTTGTGGTCAAAGGCATCACCCAGTGCTGCAATAAAATAGCGGCCACACCGGCGCCCCGTATGGTAATCTTGATTAAGCGAAGACACCTTACTGCCCAGCGCACTGCTTTTCAGTGGAACAGGTGGATAAATCTCAAAGACCTGTACATCTTTTGGTGGATTTTCAATAAATTCTTGTGTTCTACGGTAGCTTTTCAGATGAACTTTTAGCATCGCGGCCATACGTTGTAGGCCATTCTTATCCCCTTCCAGCCACCGAGTCATTCTTTTCACCCATTCAGGGGTAAAATACATTTGGGAGGGAACGGTACGGATCACCACAATAGTCTCTGCACCGCGGCGGTATGCCTCTTCAACTGGGATAGCAGCACTAATGCCACCATCTTGGTAAAGCGTGCCATCAAATTCAACACCTTCCCGATAAAAACCCGGAATAGCGCTGGATGCACGAATAATATCGAGCCAATTGTCGGCATCAGGCTTTAGAAAAGCAGCCGAAAAATCATCACTGCGGCTTGCTCCCATATAGAATTCACGGCCTGAATTTAATAAATCGAGCCCTGCTTGTATACGTAATGGGAATTCTTTTGCTGTGGTGTCGACGAGCCAATCTAAATCAATCAGATGGCCTCCACGGATAAAACGTAGTGGATTAAAAAATGCCGAATTGGTCGTATAGCGAGTGATCACACGGCGCGCATAACCCGCTTGCCCACAAATATATGCAGACAGGTTTTGAGCCCCTGCTGAAGTACCTATCATCAGATCAAAAGGGTTGAAGTCAGAAATAAGAAACTCATCCAGTACACCCGCAGTAAAAATCCCTCGTTGACCGCCACCTTCACAAATCAGGGCAGTTTTTCCCGAGTTGATATTATCAAAGAATGCTAGCGGCTCAATCGTGCCGAGTGTAACTGAAACGTGTTTTCCCATAATGCCTCTGGATGGCAGAAGTTCATTTGAAATAGCTCAAAAACAGAATGAGCTTCCTTTTGAAAGCCCATTCTATCGAGATTGTACAATAAATATTCAGCAATATGAGCTATTGAGACATTTATTTATAGATTAGTTAGCAATCACTAAACCATTTTGCACTGATTTCACCCCGTTAACTTGGGATGCAACTTGGGTAATTTTATCCATCTGATCGGCTGATTTTACGAAACCGGATAAGTAAACAACACCATTGACGGTTTTGACTGATACGCTGTTACTTGAAATGCCTTTCGTACCCAGTAATTTTCCTTTTACATCCGCAGTAATCGCTGAGTCATCAATGTACTCACCGGTATTTTTAGCGCCACTCGAAATGGCATTTCCAGTATCTTTACCGGCCATTTCCACTGTCTTAGATGCACTGTCCCACGTTTCTGAAGCTTGTTTTTTCAAAGCACTATCCGATGATGAGCTACAAGCTGCGAGCGCCCAGCTCAACCCAATAACGCCTAACACGCTCAATAGTTTTGCTTTTTTCATAAAAACCTTCCTTTCACTGCAATGGACAACGAATAATATAGCCTAAGTAAAAAAATATAAAAAATAAAGAGAAAGGTAATAAAGACAGAATATTCTTGATGATAAGCACCAAAAAACAGGAAAAGTAGCTTTAAATGAAGTTCGAAATAAGATGACCCACTGACTATTGTTAGTCGTGGGTCATCAACGCAATTAGTGTTCGCGTGTTTTGCGGAATTTAACGTCAGGGTAACGTTCACTGGTGAGGTTAAGATTTACCATAGTCGGTGCGATATAAGATAAGTTATCGCCACCATCAAGGGCTAAGTTTTGCTCATTTTTGCGTTTAAACTCTTCGAATTTCTTCGCATCATCACACTCAACCCAACGCGCAGTAGAAACGTTAACGGCTTCATAAATAGCTTCAACGTTATATTCGCTTTTCAAACGCGAAACTACCACGTCAAACTGCAGCACCCCTACCGCACCAACAATTAAATCATTGTTAGTTAACGGGCGGAAAACCTGTACCGCTCCCTCTTCAGATAACTGAACGAGGCCTTTTAACAGTTGTTTTTGTTTCAATGGGTCACGTAAACGAATACGGCGGAATAATTCAGGGGCAAAGTTAGGAATCCCCGTAAACTTGAGTTCTTCACCTTGCGTGAAGGTATCACCGATTTGAATCGTGCCATGGTTATGTAACCCAATGATATCCCCTGCATAGGCGTTTTCGACCTGAGAGCGATCCCCCGCCATAAAGGTTAAAGCATCAGAAATGACCACGTCTTTTTTGATACGCACTTGGCGTAGTTTCATACCCTTTTCATAAGTACCTGAAACAATACGCATAAATGCAACACGGTCACGGTGTTTCGGGTCCATATTCGCTTGGATTTTAAATACGAAACCGGTGAACTTTTCTTCTGTCGCATTAACTTGGCGTAAATCTGTTTGGCGTGGCTGCGGCTGTGGAGCCCATTCAACTAAGCCATCTAACATATGGTCAACACCAAAGTTACCTAACGCAGTACCGAAAAAGACAGGGGTTAATTCACCCTGTAAGAATGCATCATGGTCAAATTCATGGGATGCCCCTTGAACCAATTCTAGCTCATCACGTAACTGTGCGGCTAATTCTTCACCAACAGCAGCATCGAGATCGGGGTTGTTTAACCCTTTAATTATACGAACTTCTTGAATCGTATGCCCTTGGCCTGTTTGGTATAGGATTGTTTCATCACGTAATAAATGATAAACACCCTTGAATAATTTACCGCAACCGATAGGCCATGTGATTGGACAACAAGCAATTTTCAGCTCATTTTCCACTTCATCCATTAATTCCATCGGGTCACGAATATCACGGTCCAATTTATTCATGAAAGTTAAAATTGGAGTGTCACGTAGACGGGTGACTTCCATCAGTTTACGTGTCCGGTCTTCAACCCCTTTACCTGAGTCAATCACCATCAAGCAGCAGTCAACTGCCGTTAATGTACGATAAGTATCTTCAGAGAAGTCTTCGTGACCTGGGGTATCCAGTAAGTTAACAAGACAATCATTATAAGGAAACTGCATGACAGAGGTAGTAATCGAAATACCACGCTGCTTTTCCATTTCCATCCAGTCAGATTTAGCGTGTTGATTAGAGCCACGGCCTTTTACCGTACCTGCACGTTGAATAGCATGCCCGAACAATAACACTTTTTCAGTGATTGTGGTTTTACCCGCATCGGGGTGGGATATGATAGCAAACGTTCTGCGTGTGCTAACTTCATGGAGAAAGTTCTGATCTGTCATTTAACCGTTCTTTTCGTTTATATACAGATTTGTATAAGCATTCGAAGAGGCTCAATGTGGCTCTTGGCGTCGCAAATCCGTCTTGTTAATCAAAATTGGCGGATATTTTCGCAGATCTTGGGGGTATTAACAATCAAAGCATCGAGGAACAGGCAAAACAGTCCCCCGATGGCTCACTAAATTGACTCAATAAACACCGCCTTTAGGCACTGACTAAACGGGTAATTTCATCCCCTAGCGCCTGTGTACTGGCATTACCTCCCATATCGCGAGTCAAATGTTGACGTTGTTTAATCGCTGTTTCTACTGCGGACATGATAGAATCATGCATCTCAGGGCACCCCAAATGCTGCATCATCATAGCGGCTGCCCAAATCGTACCAATCGGGTTGGCAATATTTTGCCCTGCGATATCAGGTGCTGACCCGTGAACAGGCTCAAACATCGATGGGAATTGTTTTTCTGGGTTAATATTGGCCGATGGCGCAATCGCAATAGTTCCGGTACAAGCAGGCCCTAAATCAGACAAAATATCGCCAAACAGGTTTGATCCAACAATCACATCGTAGAACTCTGGCATTCTCACTAAGTTTGCTGCAAAAATATCAATATGGAATTGGTCAACTTTGATATCTGGGTATTGCTTCGCCATTTCGGCTACACGGCTATCCCAATAAGGCATTGAATGAAATAGCCCGTTAGATTTCGTCGCTGAACTCAAATGTTTTTTCTCGCGTGACAGCGCCAAATCAAAAGCATATTTTAAGATACGGTCGGTACCTTTACGGGTAAAAATACTTTGTTGTAATACCATTTCTTCATCAGTACCTTCGTACTGAATACCGCCAATCGCAGAGTATTCCCCTTCAACATTTTCACGCACGACATAAAAATCAATATCTCCCGGTTTTTTATCTGCTAGTGGGCATTTAATGCCATCAAATAAGCGTACAGGGCGCAAGTTAACATATTGGTTGAAAGCGCGGCGGATGGGTAATAGCAGCCCCCATAATGAAATATGATCAGGAACACCAGGGAACCCTACCGCGCCGAGGAAAATCGCATCAAATTTTTGCAACTGTTCTAAGCCATCTTCAGGCATCATGCGCCCAGTACGGTGATAGGTTTCGCACGACCAATCAAAATGGGTAAAGTTAAGTTTTACATTGTGTTTATTGGCTGCCGCTACTAATACTTTTAATCCTTCAGGGATCACTTCGGTACCAATACCATCACCAGGAATAACCGCTATGTTAAATTGTGACATTGTGAAAACCTCTGATAAATGAATTATGTCTGTTTGTTCTCCAGTTTAGGGGTTGCTGTGATAAAGTATAGATATGAAGTGTAATCCTTAGGTTTACAAACTATGAACAAGCTTCCTTCGTTAGAGGATATCCGCGTTTTTGTCACAGTTGCCCGTTTGATGAGTTTCTCTCAAGCGGCTTCACAGCTGTTGGTGTCCCCAGCTTATGTTTCTAAACGCATTAAGTTGCTAGAAGAAAATTTAGGACAAACTTTATTTTTTAGGACTGCTCGCTCAATTAAGCTAACTCACGAAGGGCAAATTATTTTACGTAGCAGTGAAGTGATGCTAGCTGAATTGGAACAGATGCAACAGCAACTCAACGCCTGTCGCGAAGAGATCCGCGGCTCACTGCGTATCAGTTGTAGCACAGGGTTTGGCAGTACTTATATTAACCCGTTTATCCTCACACTACGGGGAAATTATCCTTTATTAGGCATTGATCTCACTTTAACCGATAAGTCTGTCGATATTATTAGTGAAAATATTGATGTTGATATCTGTATTGGCGGTGCAATAGCGGAGCAATTTATTGCTAGGCGAATTGCACAAAACCAACGAATTCTGTGCGCTTCGCCAACCTATTTAGCAGCACACGGCTACCCAAAATATCCACAAGAGCTAGAACAAAAACACTTTTGTATTGCGATTAAAGAGCGCAACCAAGCCCCCGCAGTATGGAAGCTTGAACAACAGCAAGAAAGTATGACGGTCACCCCCAATAGCAAATTAACCGTCAACAATGGTGAAGTCGCCAAACAGTGGTGTTTAAGTGGTGAAGGGATCCTATTGCGCTCCCAATGGAGTGTGCAGCCTGAGTTACAGTCTGGTCAATTAGTACGAGTATTACCGCAATGGCATCAAACCGCAGATGTTTATGCTGTATATTCGAGAAGTCTCCGAACGAGTGCTAATCTTAGAGTCTTTATCGAAAATCTAGAGCAATACCTTGCGACTCACTTATCACATGGTTTTTAGTTAACCCCATAAGTTATAAGGTAAACATGAATTGATGACAGAAACAGAGACATTCAAAGAACGTTTGTTGAAATTGCTAAAACAGAAAAAAATGAGTCAATTAAAGGCAGCTGAAGCCCTTGGTGTTTCTCGAACGGCGGTTAATAAGTGGACAAAAGGCGGTATGATTGATGAAGATAATCTTGAAAAGCTCGCCACGTTATTAGATGTCGACAAAATATGGTTGAAATACGGTGAATATACCAATAACCAAGTTACTGTTAGCAATTCAGGTGTCATGCGCAACATCAACGAAGTCCATCTTCAAGAATCGGCAGATATCGTGACATGGGAGTGGGACTTATTAACTGGGGAATTGAACTACTCGGACAACGTTGAAGCCGTATATGGTATCAAAATTACCAGTAATGACGATTTCTGGGCCTTAATGAGCCACGACTCTAAAGAAAAATTGGTCAATGGGTATTCCAAAATTATCCGTGAAGGTGGTGCCCATGAAATGGATTTTAAAATTAACTGGGAAGGCGATTACCGCTGGATCACCTCCCGAGCGACAGGAGTCAAAGGTCCTAATGGTAAAGTGACAAAGCTGGTTGGGATCAGCTTAGACAACACAGAACGTAAAAATACCGAACTGCGCCTGCGTAAAATCAAATGTTATTTTGATGTTTTATTATCTCATTTCAATCATTTAGTTGTATTCACAGATAAGGCAGGTGAAATATTAGCCAGCAACTTACACAACCAATCGACTGAAATAGATTACCTTGAACTACAACGTTTATTGTATCAATTAGTGATAAACCATAAGCCTTGGTTAGATGAAGTATTTCGCACTGGACGGGGGCAAATCGTTTTTCAAGATAAGCAAATTACAGCTTATCAACACTTTAATGATGAAAAACAACCTTTTTTAATGTTTGAATTAAAAGATATTTAAAACCAGTATCTTGCCCCACTTATGGCTAAAGCGGGGCAGCTTTGGTTATAAATCAAGAACTAATCGTTTAGATTTAGCTCGCGACACACACAACATCATCGTTTTTTGTTCAGCTTTTTCATCATCATCAAGGTAGTGGTCACGGTGGTCCGCCTCTCCCTCAAGTATCGCCGTCTCACAAGTCCCACAAACCCCATTACGGCATAAACATTCCACGTTAATGCGCTTATCAGCTTCGATTACCTGTAAAATAGACTCATCTCTACCCACTTCCAAACTAAAGCCTGAACGTTGAAAATAGACCTCAAATGAATCCCCTTCACTGGCAATTTCGCCAAAATTTTCAAAATGAACCTGTGATTCACCAAGGTGCTGATGGCCCTTTTCAATCACCTCATTAATTAATGATTGAGGGCCACATACATACAGATGGCTATTACTCACTTGTGCTTTAACCAATTGTTCGACAGACATTCGCTGCCCTTGGCTGCTGTCATAAAGAAATAAACGCGAGCCAATACGCTGTTGTAAATGTTCAAGAAATGCCGCTGTTGCGCTATCACGAAAACAGTAATGAAGCTCAAAATCCATTTCATTTTCTTCTAACTCATAGAGATAAGAAAGAAAAGGCGTGATCCCAATCCCACCTGCGATCAAAATATGCTTACATTGGTTATCCGCAGCTAATGAGAAAAAATTCTGCGCTGGGGACAAATATAAACTATCCCCAGCAGATAGGTGCTCATGCATAAATGCCGAACCGCCTTTCGAATTTTCATCACGTAAGACTGAAATGCAATAGCTTCCACATTGCTGTGGGTCACTGATTAATGAATATGCACGTTGCAAACCAGCCTGCTCACCCATATGAACGGTGACATGACTACCTGCACTAAAAGGCATTAGCGCGCCCTCTTGTGCAACAAACTCGAACATTTTGATATTTGGGCTAATTTGCTCAATTCGACTGACATTGACTGCAATTTTTTGTTGGTTCATCACAGTGACCCTCTCATTATTCAATATCTAAACACAGATACTTAGTACTTAAATAATCCTCAATGCCATATCGAGAGCCTTCTTTTCCTAAACCTGATTGTTTTACTCCTCCAAAAGGAGCAACTTCATTAGAAATTAAGCCTGTATTGATACCGACCATGCCACTTTGCAGTTTTTCAGCAACGCGGTAAACACGGCTAACATCACGAGAAAAGAAATAAGCCGCTAAGCCATAAATCGTATTATTGGCACGAGTAATTACTTCATTTTCATCACTAAAACGAATTAATGTTGCAATGGGACCAAAGATTTCTTCATGAACAATCCTCATTGAGTCATCAACATCAACAAGGACTTTTGGATTAAAGAAATTGCCATACTCCGCCACTTCGCTGCCTAAGGTTAATTGATGTGCCCCTTTCGCGAGTGCATCCTGTAGCAACTCATTCATACCATCAATGGCACGTGTCGTGATCATAGGCCCAATATCCGTTCCTATTTCAAGGCCATTACCGACTTGCAATTTGGCGACTTCTGCAACGAACTTGGATTGAAATTCATCGAAAATAGCATCTTGAAGATAAAAACGGTTCACACAAACACAGGTTTGCCCGCCATTACGAAACTTAGCTTGCACCGCACTTTTTACCGCTTTATCAATATCTGCATCTTCAAAAACAATAAAAGGCGCATTTCCTCCCAGTTCGAGTGACGTTTTCTTAATTGTCGATGCACATTGCTCAGACAATACTCGACCAACTTGCGTTGAACCGGTGAACGAAAACTTGCTGATAAGCTCATGTTTAGTTAGACGTTCACCTAGAACACGAGAATCCCCAGTAATGATGTTAAATATCCCTGCGGGAATACCTGCTTCATCTGCCAATTGAGCGAGGGCGAGTGCCGTAAAAGGCGTTTCAGTCGCTGGCTTGATGATGATACTACAACCCGCAGCCAGTGCTGGAGCCGCTTTACGGGTGATCATCGCTGCAGGAAAATTCCACGGAGTAATCGCACTGCAAACACCGATCGGCTGCTTGATTGTCGAAAGACGGTTACTTCCCACCGTTTGAGGGATGGTTTCCCCATAAACACGTTTTCCCTCTTCTGCAAACCATTCAATAAAAGAAGCGGCATAACGAATTTCACCTTTTGCTTCGTGCAATGGCTTGCCTTGTTCTAGGGTCATCAAGCGCCCAAGATTGTCAACATGGGCTTCAATCAGCTCAAACCAGCGGCGTAGAATGATAGAACGCGCTTTAGCAGTGAGCTTACTCCAATCTTCCATTGCAAAATGGGCATATTTAATCGCTTCATCCACTTGTGCAGCCGACAGGCTGGGAATCGTTCCCAGCACAGATTGGTCAACAGGATTAGTCACAGGGATTTTCTTATCTGAATCAACCCATTGCCCATTGATGTAGCATGACTGACGAAATAGCGCAGGGTGAGTTAAATGATGCATTTGTGACTTCTCCTTTTATTTTTCATGAATAGCGTGATTACTCAGTATGTGCGCCGGCGACAATTTTATGGAAATGGGCGACGCCATGTTCGCTAATTCCACTACGCTGCCTGTCAGCCATAATGCGCCCTTGGCCTCGGTAACCCCGTGATCGCAATCCTTTTTGTACACTTTCTACCAAGCGAAGATCTTCTGGGCGGAATACGGTGCGATACCATTCAACTAAGTTTTTCTGATACTCGGTAAGCTCTTCATTGAGGAAATAAATATCATAGTGCTGCAAGGTTTCCCCTGCATTCACTGGAAACTCATAAATTACCGTCATGAAATCCCCGCCTGGAGGCATATTGAACATGGTGCTTGGCCAAATCCAAAAACCAAAGAAACGTGGATCTAAAACAGATTCATCAAACTGATAGGAGGACTCAGAGGGTTTTGCTTTACCAATTTGAACAGTCCAATTATCCAATAATTGGTGTTCGTATACGTTGACATCAACGGAACTTGCAAAGCTCACATGGTTAGTTGGGCAGTGATAACACTCAATATAGTTATCAACGATGGTTTTCCAATTGGCTGGTGTATGACTAACAAAACGTGCAGCCAATTTTAAATCGCTAATCACCGCACACGCTTCTTGCATTTTTTCGGCTAAGCCAGGAAGTTGCTCTTCAATAGGTTGAGGTTCACCAGCCGTCATATTTACATAGATAAACCCTGCATGCTCAATAACATGGAAGCTACTCAGTGACATTGCATCTGCTTCAAAATTGTTCACATTCTCACAATTGGTCGCATGTGCTAGTTGACCATCTAGCTTGAATGCCCACGCATGGTAAGGGCAAGTAATCACATTTTTGACTTTACCACTTTCACCGCTGATCAACTGGTGTCCACGGTGTGGACAGACATTATAAAAACCACGCAATACATCATCACGACCACGAACAATCACGAGGCTTTCGCCAATGAGCTCACGAGTGATATACGAATTTTTTTCTTTTACCTCACTAACATGAGCGACACAAACCCATGAATTAGCAAATATTTTTTCTTTTTCATACTCAAAAACATCATTAGACGTGTAATAACGAGCAGGGATTGTCCATGCGTTATCAATATCAAGGTGATCATTAATCGAAATGACTTTAGCTGCATTGCTCATAATTGCCCTCACTTGTGTAAACTTATAGTTAACATCTTTTTCAGGAATGTTAATGCAGATCGCATTAATGATCAAATGAAATATTGACAAAAATTTAATCAATAACATTTATTTGTTTTATAACAATGAGTTGAATTAACAATAATTATTGCAACTGTTAATAATTAGTTAATTACTTGTTGACTACGTAATCTTTGCATGGCTATTCTCTGTAAACCAAAAGTAGCATTTAACAAAAAAGTACCCTTAAAAACAAAACGAGTATTCCCTGCAAACCAACTCTCATAAAAGAAAAATAAGTGAGCAACTGGAGAAGAGGTATGATGAATCACAAAAAATCCGTATTTTACGTGTCGCTAGCCTTTAGTCTGGCGTTAATCAGTTTTGGTGCATTTATTCCTGATAAACTGGAAGCTTTTTCACATTCCGCCTTAAGTTTTATCTATAACAACCTAGGTTGGTTTATCCTCGGTTCCGTTTTTATCTTTTTCAGCTTCTGTATGTTTCTTGGATTTTCCAAATTTGGTCACATACGTCTTGGTGATGACAATGATAAGCCGGAATACAGCACAGTCACTTGGATTGCGATGTTATTCAGTGCCTCAATTGGTATCAGTTTGATGTTCTGGGGAGTGGCAGAGCCTGTTTCCTATTATATCAGCCCACCCGTTGGTCAAGGTTCAACAGAACAATCTGCCAAAGCAGCCATGCAATATGTCTATCTACACTGGGGGGTTTCCGCATGGGCTTGTTATGCACTCGTTGGTGTGGCTTTAGGCTATTTCCAATTTAGAAAAAAGCTGCCATCCTCACTTAGTTCTGTTTTCTATCCCTTAATTGGGGATCGGATCTACGGCTCTGTCGGGAAATGGATCAATATATTGGTGATGTTATCGGTCGTTATTGGTATCGCCACATCATTAGGCTTTGGTACACTACAAGTTAACAGTGGTATGAATTACTTATGGGGATTGCCCATTAGTATTTATGTACAAATTGGTTTAATTGCTATCATTACTGTTGTTTATGTTGCTTCGACAATTTCCGGGTTACAAGGCGCAATCAAACACCTATCAAACTTAAATATCATACTTGCTCTAGGATTGATGGCATTCATCTTTCTCTCTGGCCCCACCCAAACTATCTTAAAAGTTTTATTCCAAGGTATTGGTGACTACGTCCAAAATTTTGTCAGCATGTCATTTCGCACTGAACCCTATAATGACGGTACTTGGATTGCTAACTGGACATTGTTTTACTTTGGCTGGTGGATTGCATGGGCGCCGTTAGTTGGGAGCTTTGTCGCTCGTATATCGAAAGGAAGAACAATTAAAGAGTTTATGATTGGCGCGGTGTTTATTCCTGTATTAAGTGCTTTTGCTTGGTTTGCGGTCATGGGTGGGTCAGCAATCCATCTTATTCAAAATCTAGGCCAAACAGCACTGGCTGATGCCGTAAAAACCGATGTCACATCTGCATTGTTTAAGTTCTTGGACTATTTCCCTGCATCAACATTTATTAGTGTTTTAGCCATTGTCTTAGTGCTGATTTTCTTTATTACTTCTGCTAACTCAGCGGTATTTGTACTGGGAATGGTCAGCGAAAATGGGAACCCGAATCCTTCTCATGTCACTAAAACCATTTGGGGAATCATTATTGCAGCAATCGCGATCGTGCTAATTATGACTGGTGGATTATCAGGTTTGCAATCCGCACTGGTTGCCATGGCTGTGCCGTTATCCATCATGATGCTAATTATGTGTTATTCCACCTATAAAGGCCTAAATGAAGAAATCAACGCACAAGCTGCGGCAAAAAAAGAGTTAAAAGATAATATCCAAATAATTAGTAAACCTATTCTTCCTGAAATTGAAAAATAATCGTCACTAAAAGCACAAACCCCAGTATGTCTGACAACATATTGGGGTTTTAATTATATTAGTAATAAATTATTTGTTACTTAAATTTATTCATCGGAAAATAGAGTTAAAGCAAGTACTAAAGCATCTTCTCGGCCTTTTTTGGCAGGGTAGTAATCTTTACGTACCGTTACTTGGTGAAAACCTAGCTTATCGTATAAATGCAAAGCTGATGCATTTGATTCCCTCACTTCTAACCATAATGTGAGAATGCCTTTCTTTATGAGTTCCTTGATAAGCTCTTCTAGCAACAAACGGCCATACCCTTTCCCTTGGTAATCAGGGTGAATAGCAATATTGAATAGGGTCGCCTCATCAAGAACACATTGTGTTATCGCATAACCAATAATTTGATTATTAACAGAAATCTTCAAGTTATGGTACTTTTCCCCTTGATTTCCATAAAAAACTCTCTCAGTCCACGGAAAATCATGGCTTAACTTCTCAATTAAGTACGCAGTTGCGAGATCAGATTGCTTTAGTGTTGAAATTTTCATCATATTGATAAATTTGTTTCCATAGTGCCCGTTTAGCGCCACAGCTTGTATTTAGCTCAGACAAAACAGGTGAAGTAAACATGACTTTTGAACCTTCAGGCTGGATTTCATCACCTAATACCCAACATGGTGTTATTATTGGTGTTGGGATTAAACCTAATTGCTCTGAATTGACACAAACCACATCGTCCTGTGCAATATTCATGGAAAGAAAAATATCTTTTAGCAATTGGCTATTTAAATCAAGGTTCTCATCAGTAATAATAATAAGCTTAGTCGACGCTGGGATCCTTACACCACGTTCACCACGTAACACGGCAGGATTTCTCACCATCCATTGAGTGATCCCCATTTGTTCTAAAAGCCTGTCACGTCGTGTCATTTGATTTTCCAGTCGCAATTTTACAACCACATCTTATCAAAGGGGATTAATAGCGCCAACAGAGCAATGCTATTTCTCTTATCTTTGGTAAGATGTCATCGGTTTTTTTATTATTTTAGGAGATTGACAGAATATGTCATTACTGACACCTGCCAGCGAAGTTATTCAACGCCATCTCGAGCATTTTACAGATCGTCATGTCATTTTGGCTGGTGACATTCAGGATGAGCTTGCTGCAACCTTAGAAGCAGCTAGTGTTCGCGTCATCACCAACCAGTATCATCACTGGCAACGCTTACAACCGTTAATGGGTGATATGGCGTTATTCTCTGCCACAACCCCAGCAGAATTTATCCAGCCTTGCGATACTCTCATTTATTTTTGGCAAAAAAACAAGCAAGAAGCCTGCTTCCAACTCGATGACCTTTGTACTCACCTTGCTGCGGGTAGCCAAATTTTTATCGTCGGCGAGAATCGCAGTGGTGTTAAAAGCGCCGAATCCATTATGGAAGGGATCGCTAACTTACAAAAAATCGACTCTGCACGCCGTTGTGGCTTGTACTATGGTGAATTAGAACAACCCACAACCTTTGATATTGCTCGCTGGTGGCGTCATTATCAAATTGATAATGTTAGAATTAACGCATTGCCTGGGGTATTTAGCCATAATGAGCTTGATATCGGTAGTGACCTACTGTTGTCGACGCTAACTGACCCAATGAGCGGTGATCTGCTTGATCTCGCCTGTGGTAATGGCGTGATCGCTACAGTGAGCGGCACACAAAACTCAGAGATCAAGCTCACTTTAAGTGATGTCAGTGCGTCTGCACTTGATTCCGCAGCATCTACTCTTGAGGCCAATAAACTGGTCGGCAGAGTCATCGCAAGTGATGCTTACTCGGATATTAACGATAAGTTTGATTGGATTATTTCAAATCCACCATTCCATGATGGCCTAAATACCAGTTATCGTGCGGTTGAAAATATGATTTACCAAGCCCCTAAATACCTGAAAAAAGGTGGACGTTTGCGCATCGTGGCTAATGCTTTCTTACCATACCCTGATTTGCTCGATAAAGCTTTTGGTAGTCACGAAGTACTTGCCAAAACAGGAAAATTTAAAGTTTACCAAGCAGTTAAGCGTTAATTTAATCGCTAATAATTTAGACTAAAGCACAATTAATCGTACTACTCATTGGCTGGTGATCCTTTACCGGCCATTTTTTCATCAATCAAAAAATACTTCATAAAAAAATTATTGACGTTCGTCGAAATTAGCCTAAAATCCGCACCACATTATTGCTGGCTAGAAGCATTGATGAATCAAAGTTTAGTTAGGTATTGCGAGGGTGGCGGAATTGGTAGACGCGCTAGCTTCAGGTGTTAGTGTCCTATGGACGTGGGGGTTCAAGTCCCCCCTTTCGCACCACTAGCTTTGTATAAATCACAATAATGTAGTATTGACGAGACAGTATTGCGAGGGTGGCGGAATTGGTAGACGCGCTAGCTTCAGGTGTTAGTGTCCTTCGGACGTGGGGGTTCAAGTCCCCCCTTTCGCACCACTGGTCAGTCATTGTTTATAACACCCTGCCCATTTGACCTTCCTTGTACAACTAGCACTGCCCTAATTCTCTATTTTGTTCTATTTAATCACTGATTAGATGATAGCACTACCTTTGTAGAACAAAGGCCATCATAAAACATGTGAGTGAAATAACTGCGGGGATAATCAATAAACGCCGCGAACCGCGATTAAATAGCATCCCAGCGGTTGCTACCATCATGGTAATCATAATGATTTTTAGATTATCTAAGCCCATATTATTGAGTATATAAGCAATGCTCAGCAATATCACAGCAAAAACACCCCAAAGGCCAGCACCTATTCGCCTTAAACCTGTGGTTTTTGATATGCTAGTTGGCATAGTGACCTCAACACCCTTAAATGATAATGATTATCAATCATATCTAGTTTCTAGTAAATTTCAATGCTTTTTTATTTCACCACGCTATAAATTAACACTTATTTTACAAAATAAAAACTTACGAAAATAGATAAATAAAATGAATATCTTCGGGCTCCAATGCAAATAATTCAGGGTCAGGCTGGGCAATTAAGGAACAACCGAGATGTTGATAAAAGTGCACCGTATTTTCTGAAGGTGTCGCAGAAATATATAACCCTTTTGCCCCTTTTTGTTTCGCCATTTCAACACATTGTTGGAATAACATCCCTGCTAACCCTTTACCACGATATGAGTGGCTCACATGTAGAAAAGACAATTGCAGTAAATTTTTTTGTTCACCGCGCCACACATTATCTAAACTTGCGGCGGCAATTAGCTTGCCCTGCTCAAAAACCCCAAGAAATACCGCTCCTTGGTCATAGCTTTCCAACAAATGAGGGGTATAAGCTTCAGGTTCGCCTTCTGGCCAACCTTTCATATCAAACCGCTGTTTGGATAGCACCAACTCACCATTTTGATATAGATAAAGGTTTTCAATTAATTCAGTGCGGTCGATAGACCAAACAGATGGGATTTCCTCTCGTTGCAGTTCGCGAACTTCTCTCATTATGTCATTCTCATTATTCGTGCCTATGAATAAGCACATTTATTGTTATTTAATAAATCAATTTATCAAGATAATGAATAAAAAAAGAAGTGCAAATGTTTAGTACGTTTATTGAGGAATGGTTGAAAAATAAGAAAAAAAGGGCTAGAAATAAAAAAACTCCCCGCAACATCCTATTGCGGAGAATTTTTACTACAGGGTTGGTTTATTGCTTCAATCCCATTGCATCGCGCATGGTAAAGAACAAATCAGTTTGGTCAGTCAGACCCATTACGTTTGCCGCATGTGGACCATAAGCTGCCACACGTAACTGAGCACCTGTGTGCTCTTGAGAATCATCTTCTTCAGAGTTACCGTAATTTACCACCATCACAGAACCGTCTTTAGTAATCAACGCTTGCGTTAAACCCGTTGATTTAGTGCCTTCTGGAATAATTTGGCTTGAATGAGAATGGTCAGCAGTCACGATAACTAATGTATCACCATGTTTTTTAGCGAAATCTAAGCCAACTTGTATAGCTTGGTCGAGAGCAACCGTTTCACCAATTTGACCACATGGATTTGCTTTATGGTCTTGCTTATCGATAGAAGCGCTTTCAACCTGCAAGAAGAAACCATTTGGGTTGACTTCTAACAGCTCAATCGCTTTTTTCGTCATTTGAGCCAATGTTGGTGCATTCGGGTCTAACTTAGCATTCGGTTTACATTCTAACGGCGCATTGTTGATATTACCGTAATGAACCGCTTTCGGGCCTTCCCATGCAACAGTCATGTTGCCATCATGGAATAAGCCCAGAACAGGTTTATCTTGATTTGCAACAGTAATGCTGTCTAATGACTTAGCGTCACGCACAATATTATACCCACGCTCAATCGCCTGTTGCTCCAACGTTTTACCTTTGTAGTCACCCGCCTTTGCTTCTTGTTTGAAGCTCTTAGCTCCACCACCAAGGGTGACATCTGGGCGAGTTACCAACAGTTGCTCTGAAATTGAACCACGACCGCCATTTTCTAGCGCGTTAGCCGCACATTTTTCTGCTGTTTCCTCAGGGCCATAACATTTACGAGCACTCACATGCGAAAACTGTGCAGCTGGCGTAGCGTCTTGAATCTCAGAAGTTGTGACGTTACCCGTCGCTTTACCATTACGTTTAGCTATCTCAATTAATGTCTCATGGTCGTTACCAAATACATCAATCCCTAATGCACCATTGTAGGTTTTTACACCAGAAGACCACGCCGTGGCAGACGCTGCAGAGTCAGTCACATAGTCTGGTTTTTGGGTTTTCTTATCTAACGCATAATGGGTATATTGGCCTGTAATTGGTAGGGCATCGATACCTTTAAAGAACCCTGAAGCACCTTCTGCATAGTTACGAGCAACGGTTATCTCTGAGTCACCCATACCATCACCAATAAACAGAATCACATTTTTGGCTTGGCCATTGTGAAGTGCCGCTTTCATGATATCAGTTTGCTCTGTCGCTAAACGACGCGCACCTCCAAATTTTGTGATATCACCTTGCGCCGCACGGTTTTCTGACACCGCATCATTTTTATCAGCCGCGTAGGCAGGGACTGCACTTCCTAAAATTAAAGTACTTACCGTGACAGCTAAAAGGGATTTCATAAAATTACCAGTCATAACTGTTTCCTTGCCAATCAATAATGAAAAGAGAAAATGTGTATTTCAAATAATGACAGGCATGCTAAAGGAGCTAGATGACAGTTGAATGACGCTTTTATGGCGAAATGAAGACGTTTGTCATAAATATGAAAAAGCAGCTAAATATAAGCTGCTTTTTGTGAATTAGCGTTATGGCAATTTACCATTGAGACACAAGTTGATTTGTTCCCTCATAAAGCGTTTCACACCAAGAAACGTAGTCGTGCCCGCTAGGTAACTCAATGGCATCCACTTGATAACCTTTGTGTTTTAGCACATCCAGTAATCGGTAGTGGTTTTGAATAATCCCCCCCCAACTGCCACGTTGCTCGAATAAGCCAGCCTCAAGAAAAAAACGGATCGGTTGCGTTGGCATGATTTCGATTTCACGAATTAACCACTCAGGGTCTTTATCTTTTGGAGCCCACCAATAAGATCCTGACATACTGATGACATTACCGAAGATTTCAGGATGTTGTAATGCATTCCATGTCGCGCCAATCCCACCATAACTGGAACCCGCAATAATCGTATGGCTTGCAGGCGCTTGAATTCCCATTTGTGCTAATTGAGGCATAAGCTCATCTGCCAGCAACTTAGGAAAGGCATCGTTTGGGGGGAGCTCATCTCCACGACGCTCTGAATTTATGCTATCAACAAATACAATATTCATAGCTGGAAAACTCCCCTGGTTCATCCACTTATCAAAGAATTTCTCCATTTGATAGTTTTGCAGGTAAATTTGCCCATCCAATAGCAACAATAACGCCGGTGTTTCCATTGGTATATTTGGTTGATAAACCGTTATTTTTCTTTCGTTTTTTAATATTTTACTTGCCAACGTAAAAGTCTCTAAACGGCCTTTAATCTGCCGATTTTCTATATTAGGGAAGTGACACTGGCGTATGTTCGGTACCAATGATAACAACGAAAAACGGTTATATTTATCGACATTTAGGGAAGGAATAACATGAGAATTATATGGGTCAGACTGCGCTGTGACTAAAATAGCTTTACGTTGGGCAAAACCGCCTTCCGGTACAGAAGGGATATCAGGTGCAATTTTATATTGCGATAACGTATCATTAGGGATGATAAAAGAACGATACCAAATATCCGTTCCCGCCAAGTGGGCCATTCTTTCGTGATTACCTGACGGCGCACCTAGAATATAGGCGTTTGCTTTCGCACCACGCCAAAGGAATGTCACCCGTTTTTGTCTATTTGAAAAATCTTCAACCAATGGCGTTCCTTGCGCGGCGACGGCTTGCCAAAATGCGCTTGTATCACCATTTTGATAATATTCATCAAGTAAACTTTGCAGCTTGGGGCTAACGGGCTCATTATCCTTTTTAATGGCTAAAGGCTGGTACTGGGTGACATCAAACTTTAATTGCCAGGGCTTACCCGGCTCACCATTCAACGCTAAATAATAAACCCCATTTTTTGATACTAAATAATCCGCACTATGAGGTTCTTGAACTGAACCGTACTCTTGCAATGCACGCACTGGCTGTTTATTGGAATCCAATAACAGAACCTTGGAAAGACCCTCACCGCGTTGTTTTATAAAATCTTGCTGCGATACTTCAAAAGATAAGCAGCTATGACCTTCGCTATCATGTACCCCTTCAGCAAAGGAAAGCTCAGATAAACGCATACAGTCAGCGTGTGTTGCCATCACCGCAGAAGAAAACAACATACAACCTAAAAGAGGCAAAGATTTCACATCAAATTCCAGCGAGTCAATTGATAATAATTATTACTATCAAAAAACTCTTTTAAACTCAATGGCTCGCAGCACGTTTTTCCACCAGTTGGTTAATTAACTGCAGCGCGCTCAATAAATAATAGCGTTGTTTTTTTATTAATCTCAAATAACGGCGAGTCGCGGGAATGCGGCTCACCATTTCTGATGCCGTGTAAGGCTCAATTTCACAACGCCAACGACCTCGGCTAAACTCTATCTCGCAATGATTAAATTCCAGCTCTTCTAATGTTTGCCTAATAATCGGGTACTCATTCAGCCATTCAATAACTTTCTGCCCATCCATCTGTTTCGAAACAAAATGGACATGCTTCTTCTTTATAGTTCCACGGGTTTTTACTTCAATTTTTGCATTGATACTATCTGCGCATTGGCCAGATACCGTAAAACGGCTATACACGATAAAAGCGAGAAACAATTTTCTTGCCCGTTCAGTCACCTCAATCGTTAATTCAGGTTGAAGCTGCACATGGAGCACTCCGGGTGCCCCCCACTCACATGAATAAGGCGCCATGTCCTTCTCAACACGATTAAGTGTCAATCCTGTTTGATATCCGGCAGGCAAACGTTGCTGGGTAAGCTTACCGATTTTCTTCCACAAAGACGGTTTAGGCGAGGTTACGTAATGGCTCAAGTTGGCCTCCTTCCATTTCTTCATCAGCGAAGGAATTAGATAAAACGTATTCAACATCCACAGGTTTAAATGGGTTCACTTTCTGCACGAAAACGGTCCAAATTAATGCATATCCAGCTGTTAAACCTAACATAATGGCAAAGGGAATATAGATATCCGATTTATTCATGCCTGGTGGAGTGATGTACACAATCGCTAAAATAATCCCGACACTCGAAATAATTTGCGGTATAGGGAAAAAAGGCGAACGATAGGCGCGATGTAAGTCAGGTCGACGAATACGCAATAACACCACTGAAATCGTTACCAGCAAGTAAGCCGTGCCCCAAGAACACACCGCCGCCAGTACCAATGGAATGATACGGTCAAGGTCGCCTTGAATAGCAAAAGCGTGCAAACATGGGATCATTACAGCCACTAAAATACCGAATACTGGAGTTTTGAAACGTGGATGTAAATAAGCAAAGATGCGTGGTAATGCCCCATCAAGTGCCATTCCATAAAGAATGCGAGGAACCGCTGCCATTAACGTATTGATGGTCGCTCCACCAGCCAGTAATAACGCAATGCCTATCCAGTATTTACCAAACTCACCCATAACAATTTCGGCGAATGCAGGGATTGCCATCGGTGTTTCAAGTAAACGCGTACCTGTCTGCGGGTCAACGACCACATTTTCCACTTGGTTCGCTAGTGCAGCACCGAATAACACCATACAGAGTGCGACACAAAATAAACCCGTTGTCATCGCACGGGGAATCACTTTCGCGGAATTTTTAATTTCAGGTGCCATTGGGGTCACTAGCTCACAACCCACAAACATGAACATTGCCATACCAACAAAGCTCAGTATTAGTGTTGGGTCCGTATTGAGTGGCTGACCAAACCAGCCGTCCATATCCACATGAAATGGCAATAACAGCCCACTCACACTAAAAATCACTAACGTGGACCACATGGCAAATGTCAGTACAACCTCGACCTTACCAAAGGCTTCAATACCAAATGCGTTTAAGATACCAAACGTGACAACCAGCCCAACACCAACCATCCAAGATGAGTTACTGGTCTCTAAGACCGTGTTGAGATGTTCAAAATTAACGAGAGCCATAATCCCTGACAGAATAGTTTCGGCAGTTCCTGCAAACACATGCACAATCAAGTAAGCCGAAAGCGCACCTGTTATCGCCCAAAAACGCCCCATCCCACAAGAGATATAGTCATATACTGAGCCTGACGTTGGTAAAATTGCCGCAGCCTCCGAAAATGTGGTTAGCTGAGCTTGCATCATAATGAAACTAAGTAGTACCGCTAAAGCAAACGTATCGCCACCTATACCGAATCCACTCGTGACGGTTAAAATAACAGGACTGGCCATAATCAAGCCAGCAGAACTCGCCAAGGTGGTCGGAAAGCCAACTTTCCCTTTTTCTAAATGTGTCGACAATTTTGAGGATAAATTCATCTTGCTTCCCTCTCACTCTCTACCTAGCTATTAATGTGAATTTTTTGTAAAAACAAAGTAATTTCATATCCACTATAGAAATAAGCTTAAATCCACTGCTATCGTTCTAAAGGACGATACCCAGAGAGAGGGGAAATAAAGTATAGCTCGCGAAAAGTACCCATATTTTTAAGAACAAAAAAAATAATTAAAGCAATATCAACATGTAGCAAACAAATCACTTGTTAATATATTAATAAATATCTGTCTAAAGATACCAAAAAGCAGAAAACCAATATTCATGAGGTATTCATGAGTTTTAAATACTGCTATCAACTTCACGTTATTAACATGTTTATTTTATGTTAAATTAATTAAGAGGCATGATAATAATTCGATTAGTACACAAGGGAATATGATGAATTCACCATTATTCGAGCCTCATCAACAAACATTGATTGATTGCTGCCTAAATACCATTGCACATATTATTCCGGTTTCTGCATTGGTGTATTACCTCGTGAATGATCACTGCCAACCAGACAACTACGTTCTTCACGGGATACCGGCAAAAATGCACGAAGAATATCTCGCTTATTTTCACCAATTGGATCCTTTACACCCTGACCATTTTCGCAGCGATGATTTACGCTTAGTGAGAATGGATCCTGAAATACGCCAGCAAAATCAAGCTTTTTTCCATGATTTTATGCGGCCAAATAACATGACTGATATGGCTGAAATATTTATTCGTCGTAAAAATAAAATTATTGCGGGGATTTCAGTGCTGCGAGACAGTCCATTTAGCCAACAAGAAATCATGCGATTAAACACTATCTTACCTGTCGCTGAGCTGATGACATTTGATGTACTACCTGATTCATTAGTGGCTTATACCCCCAAAGAACAAGAAATTATCCATTTAGTACGAGAAGGTGCGAGCAATAAACGAATTGCACTATTACTGGGGGTTTCGCTATCAACAGTGAAGACTCACTTACGCAATATCTTCACTAAAGCAAATGTGACTAACCGAACCGAGCTTGTTTCATCCGGGTTTATCATTCACCAAGAAAAATGACAATAAATCTAACGGCCACCCGCCGCATCAATAATTGAACCTGTGACATAAGAAGATGCACCACTTAACAGCCATACGATGATTTCAGCAATCTCATGTGGTTCCCCTCCTCTTTTCATCGGTATTTGTGAAGCAACTCGGTCAACTCGACCTTCCTCACCGCCATCTTTGTGCATTTGAGTATAAATATAGCCGGGTCGAACGCCATTAACACGTATTCCTAATCCTGCAAGCTCAAGTGACAACCCTTTTGTGATCGAATCTACTGCGCCTTTAGAGGCGGCATAATCAATATATTCCCCTGCTGCACCTAAACGCGCAGCCGCAGATGAAACATTCACAATGGCTTTATCTTTGAATTGATTAAAATGGTAGGCATGTTTAATAAACTCTCGACAACAAATCAGTAATCCTGTCACATTCGTGGCCAACACCTGATTAATACGCGCTGCAGTCAGCATTTCTGTACGGCACTGCTGAAATAAAATTCCAGCATTATTCACTAAGTAATCTAAATCGCCATACTGTTCTTTGATGATTGTAAATAATTTAACAGCGTCATTTTCATCACTGATATCACATTGCAACGCATTCGCCATCCCCCCCGCCGATTGAATCTCTTGTACAACTTCATCAGCCGCTTGTTGGTCGCTTTTATAGTTAATCAGTACATGCATTCCAAGACTGCCCAATTGAATCGCTGTGGCTCTCCCAATCCCTCGGCTGCCACCTGTAATCAACACTTTCTTCATACTGTTACCTATAATGGATAATAACGAGCTTTCATCATAACCACGAATAAGCCATGGTATCTATAAAATACAAAAAAAACCCGGCACGATGGCCGGGAAATGTTGATTAATTGAATATAAATTGAACACTAATAACGCACCATGACAGATTTTAACTCTGTGTAATACTCAATAAAGGCACTACCAAATTCACGACCAATACCTGATGACTTAATGCCACCAAATGGCACTGCAGGATCAAGGAAAGTATGCATATTCACCCATACAGTTCCCGCTTCAATGCGTGAAATCATGCGCATTGCTTTACTAAGATCATTTGTCCATAAACTCGCAGCTAAACCAAACGGAGTACTATTCATCATATCAATAAGTTCTTCTTCATCATCGTAACTCAAGAAAGTCCCTATTGGTCCAAATGTTTCCTCTTTCATTAACACATCATCTGGACTACTAGCACGAATAATGGTTGGAGGCACAAAATACCCAGCACCTGCAATGGGTTGGCCACCATAAATAATTTCACTGCCCTCTTGGCGAGCTTTTTCAAACAAACCTAAGATTTTTTCATAATGCGCTTTATTGGCCAGCGGCCCCATTTCGGTTGTTTCATCCAATGGAGAACCGACTTTCATCGCAGACAAACGCGTTTTTAGTTGCGCTAATACTTCATCCATCAATTTAGATGGAATATAGAACCGCTCAGCAGCTGCGCAAATTTGCCCTTGATTTAGATATCCCGCTTCAATAATCCCATTAACAATTTTTTCAACCGGGAGGTCAGCTAAGAACGCAGCACCATTTTTCCCACCAAGCTCCAGTGTTACTCGGGTTAACTTACCTTCCATCGCTGAACGCCCTACCGCCAGCCCAGTTGGTACAGACCCCGTAAATGTCACTTTAGAACAAAGTGGATGATGAATCAGTGCCGGCCCAACTTCACGACCACCACCATTCACGATATTAATTACACCGTCAGGAATTCCCGCCTCTTTTGCCAATTCCACCACTCTTAGCATAGTTAGTGGGGTAAATTCACTTGGTTTCAACACAATCGTACAGCCACATGTTAAAGCAGCCGCTAATTTCCAAATGGAAATCATGATAGAAAAGTTCCAAGGAATAATACCAGCGACAACACCAACAGGTTCACGTTGGGTAAATGCAGAATATTTCTCACCATTAAAAGAAGGCAATGAAACATTCAATGTTTCACCGCTGATTTTCGTCGCCCAACCGGCAAAATAACGCAAAAACTGCGCAGATGACCCCACTTCAAGAAAACGAGATAATTGAATGGCTTTACCTGAACATAACGTCTCTAACTGGGCTAATTCTTCAAGGTGCTTTTCAAGCAAGTCAGCAAGGCGGTTTAAGCAATTCCCTCTTTCCATTGGTGTCGTGTTTGCCCAAACCCCTTTAAATGCAGTATGAGCCGCATTCATTGCGGCATCAACTTCCGCTAAAGTTCCTTCTTTTACTTTAGCAATAACCTGTTCAGTGGCTGGGTTAACAACATCAAAAAAAGTATCGCCCTTGCCAGAAACCGGTAACCCGTTGATAAAATGACCGTGCTGACGCTTCAAAAACTCACTGACTTCTGGTAATAGGGTTAACTCGCTCATTGTTATCACTCCACTCAATAGAAATTAATTAGGCATTTACACAAGCTAAGTAATGTTTTACGAAGCGTGGTGTATCAATTTCCCATAAAACCTCGGTACCTTTCGCGGCAAACCAGGTATCGCCTTTATGGTATTCAACCGTTACACCGGTTTTTACATCCGTTAACTTCACCGAACCTTCGTGGACTGTCGCCATTTCATCAAATGGATATACCATTTTGAACTTGCCTTTAGTACAAGCAAAAATACCGCAAGTCAGGTTATCCGTTGGTTCACCGTGGATCATGGCAACACTCGCTTGAGGATCGCCTTCAACAACCACAGAGCCTAAATTTGTCACGCTACCAATATTCAATAACTCTGGCAGTGGTTTGTTTAACAGTAATGGACTAATCATAATTTTTACCTTTAATCGATTTAAATAAACTAGTTAGGTGGATAGCGAATTAGCGACGACCTTGCCAATAACCGGATGTCTGATGCATTATTTTTGCCAACGAAACAATCACATTACGTAAACTATCTTTACCAATAATATTGGCGTGCGGGATAGAACTCATTAAGTCATAACGATGAGAACCTTCCACCATTCCTTCAGCAAGAACTTTGCACACAATCTGGCTTGGCGTAACACCAAAACCTGAATAGCCCTGTGCATAAAACACATTTTTGTGTTGTGGTAATGAACCAATTTGTGGAAATAAATTTGCACTACATGCCATTGGTCCACCCCAAGCTAATTCAATTTTGACATCTTTGAGATAGGGAAAGACTTTTAGCATTAGGTTACGATTCCATGCTTTAAGATCAGATGGAATGTATTCAAGAAAATGAGTGGAACTGCCAAATAGTAGGCGATTCTCATTCGTCACCCGGTAGTAATCTATTACAGGACGAATATCACTATAAGCACCACGGATTGGGCTAATTCGCTCGATTAATTCATCAGGCAGCTCTTCCGTCATTAATTGATATGCGTAAGTATTAATAGTTTTAGGGTAAATCGTCGGCTCAAGGCCATTTAAAAATGAATCGCAAGCCCACAGCATTTTCTGTGCTTTAACCATTCCCATCGCAGTTCTGACTTTGATGGTATTACCATATTCCACATTTAATACTTGGCTATTTTCAAATATTTTAGCGCCATATATTTCACTAATCGCTTTCGCTTCACCCAATAATAAATTCAATGAATGAACATGACCGCCACCCATGTGTTTGATCCCACAGGTATAAGCATCAGAACCAATAATCTGTTTTAGTTCTGAGCCACTGTAAAATTCAATTTCCTCATCAGGATCAACTGACTTGAAATCTTTTAGCCAACTGTGTAGGGTCTTTTCTTGGCGCTTATTGCTTCCTAAGTATGCGTAACCACGGCAAAAATCTGCATCAATATCATATTTAGCGATGCGATCACGCATGATCCCTGCGCCCATATTGCTGAGTTTAAAAATCGTTTCTAAACCCTCTGGCCCGACATATTTTTTAATTGCATCGATGTCATGGCCAATGCCTGCCATTACTTGCCCGCCATTGCGCCCTGAACCACCGTAGCCAAGGTGCCGTCCTTCCAAAATAGCGATATTGGTAATCCCTTTCTCACACAGCTCAAGCGCAGTGTGGATCCCAGAAAAACCACCACCAATAATCACCACATCAACATCAAGATCTTCCTTTAGCGTAGGAAAACGTAAGTCATACTTTTTAGTTGCAGCATAGTAAGTCAATGATTCTACTTGGTTATTCATTATGGATACCCTATTTAGTATCTTTCGATAACTCGATTATCTTAACCTTACATTAACAATTACATAGCCCTTTAGGGACATTCGAAACATAAAGTTAACAATTGTGACGCAAGTAGAATATTTAAATAATAATAAAATTTTAAAAAAAATAAAAAATAATCTAAAAATCAAACAATTAATAAACCATTCTCATGTTAATAATAATGATTATTAATTTAATTTTAGTTCATACAAATCATCTAGACAAAAATAAAAAAAATAATGCAGTAATAAAAAAGATAACAAGCCATAAAATGCTATTAAATCACTAAGTTAAAATAAATATAAAAACACATTATACTTAGCTTAACCTATTCATTAACAAGTTAAATAATTCAACCTGTGAATTAATACTTAGTTTTTGATAGATATTTTTACGATGATTTTTCACTGTTCCTAAACTAATGAAAAGCATCTGTGCAATTTGTGGTGAACCTTTACCTGCTAAGATTAATTCGACAACTTCACACTCTCTTGGTGTCAGCCCAAATCGTGTTTGCATATCAGTATATTGATAGTGGTTCGACACCGAAGAAGGAGAAACGTCTTTATGAAGTCTGACCATACTACGAATGATATCGAAGGCGTCTTTAAGTGGCGCTTGCGTATATTTGCCTGAGAAAAAAGGCCTATCTTCATTACCAAAAAAAATGCCTAATTGCCTGTCAGTTGAAATATCTAATAGCAACCCAGCTTCATCACACCACCCTGTCTTACGATAAAAATTGAGATAATAATCTGTATGGTAAAACCCTTTAGGAGCGAGTTCTTTTAATGTTAATACTTTGGAAGCCCCTCCCTTTTGGATTTCTTGGTAGAATGGGTCCATTAAATAAGCACCTCGTTGATAGATTCTATTAATACTATCGCTATTGCGGCGCTCTACTTTAGAAAGAAATCGGGGTGGAGCTCCTTTTTCAAAGGAGTAAACAATCGCATTATCGAATGCAATAAATGAAGATAACCATGATAATAAATTAGGATAAAATTGGTTAGTTGCAACAGAATCAATGACATCAGGTAGTTTTTCCAGATAGCTCTCCATTCTGCCTCCACAATTATTAACTAATTAATAAAACCCCTCTAGGCGGTTTCATTTATATTGCTTAAAACTTCATAAAGAACACATTATCTTTATAAACTCAACACGATTGTTATTAATATGTTAATCACATCACTCTCTATTAGTAACCCTAATGAATAATTTCATTACATTAGTATTCATAAAAATAGAACTTACATCACATAAAAATAAATTCATCCATATATTATGTTAATTAAAAGTAAATAACCTAATAAAAGGAGAAATAATGTCTAGCAATAAAATTATTATCGATTGTGACCCTGGCCATGATGATGCAATGGCAATTTTCTTAGCATTAGGCAATTCAAATGTAGAGTTACTTGCGGTAACGACGGTTGTCGGAAACCAAACTTTAGACAAAGTTACTTATAATGCACGCGCAATTATGGAATTCGTTAGTGCAAATGATATCCCTATCGCTGCTGGTTGCTCTAGGCCACTAGTGAGAACAATACAAACTGCCCCAGAAGTTCATGGAACAACAGGACTGGACGGCACTCACCTCCCTGAGCCCAAACTACCTATTGATCAACGCCACGCTGTGGACTTAATTATTGATACGCTAAAGTCACATCCTCCTAAAACGGTTACTCTCGTACCTATCGGAGGACTCACAAATATTGCTTTAGCCGTGAGAAAAGCACCTGAAATTGTAGGATTAGTAAAAGAAATTGTTTTAATGGGAGGAGGCTACCATACAGGCAACCGTACTGCAGTCGCTGAATTCAATATCCTTATAGACCCTGAAGCTGCTCATATCGTGTTTAATGAAACTTGGCCTATCACTATGATTGGGTTGGACCTTACACACCAAGCAAGGCCAGACGACCAAATAATGGAAGCAATTGCAGCGTTAAATACACCTGTAAGTGATTTTGTTGTTGAATCTCTAAATTACTACACGGCAGGTTACCGTAGACGTAATGGCTATACTGACCATGCTCCTGTTCACGACCTATGCGCTGTTGCTTATGTTATCGACCCATCCATAATGGAAACGATTAAGGCTCCAATTGATATCGAGCTACAAGGCGTTCTAACAACAGGTATGACAGTGACTGACTTTCGCCACCCAGCTAAAGCAGATTGCCATACACAAGTCGCCACAACATTAAATAACCCTCAGTTATGGGATATGTTTATTGCATCTCTAAAGCAACTAGAAAAATAAAAACAAAAAGGTAGCTTATAAAAACAGCTACCTTTTCAGAAGATTATGATTTGATAATTTCTTTTAACTTAGTGTAGCGTCTAATTAATCGCCATTTTAATTTTACTGTTGTTGCATGCGCCCACACTATTTGCCAATAACCCTTATCAAAAAATAGTTGTACCATTTCCTTCTGTACATCAGGTGATTTAATGGCTAATAGCGCTTGAATCACCCCTAACCCCTCCTTTCCTACCTGCCATAAGCAAGCTGGTGCCTGTTTAACTTGTTCAGGATAACGCTGGTAAATATTTAGAAGCATATCAATAATCTTCAAATACGTTTTTATCTTGCGAACAGAGCGTTCATCACCACTCAATGAATGCGAAACAGATTGGTTATGGATTAAATATCGGTAGTATTGTTCATTAATAAATTGCACGCGCTTCGCCACGAGTAAAACTTCCGTCGTCCAAGGAATGTCTTGATGATGTAACTTAGGTTCAAAGAAAAATTTGTGTTGGCGCAACATGTCTAAACGATATAAATTCAGCCAAGTTACATGCAAAAATTTGCGTGAGCTTAAGCCTATTTCAAGCCATTCAGGGCCTGAAATTACCCCAGTTGACGGAACTTTATTCGGTGGGAAAATTGCCTTTGGTGCATCACCATTAGTATAAACATAAGTCCCATTACAGGTTGCAACATCGAGGTCATTTGATAATGCGATTTCTAATAAACGCCCATACATTTGAGGGCTAATTTCATCGTCAATATCAGGGAATGTAATATATTTTCCCGTAGCCTCAACCATTCCCGTATTACGGGCAACTGATACGCCTTGATTCTCTTGATAAAGCACTTTTAAATGTACAAATTTATCTGCGTAAGACTTAATGATGTCTTCACTTTTATCTTTAGAGCCGTCATTAACAACGATCAACTCCCAATTTTCTAGCTTTTGCGCAATTAAGCTATCAAAAAACTGAGGTAAAAATTTTTCACCATTATATACAGCAACGACAATACTCAAAACTGGCTGAGAAGACATGTATTAACCCTATACCAATCTATTAAAAATTATTCATAAGCTAAATAATTAAACCAAATATAAAGCAAAGTAGCAGATAGCAATATGTTACTTCGCTAAAATTAATAATTTAGAAAAGAAAAAATCACATTGGTTCCATTGTCATAAAAATTTAATAATTTAATAATGTAAAATTCAGATATATCAATCTGCAATGGAATTATCTTATTTGTAAGTATGATTTATATTGTAATGAACTAATTATCCATTAATTGACCTAATAAACATTAATGACACCTTAAAAAATATTGAGGATATCCTTGTGGCTGGAAGTAGCTTACTCACATTACTTGATGATATTGCCGCTGTGCTAGACGATGTTTCCGTCATGACAAAAATGGCTGCCAAAAAAACATCCGGTGTTTTAGGTGATGACCTCGCACTAAACGCCCAACAAGTCACAGGTGTTTGTGCAGAGAGGGAAATTCCTGTTGTTTGTGCCGTCGCTAAAGGGTCATTTGTTAATAAATTAATACTTGTTCCTTTAGCGTTGTTAATCAGTGCGTTTATCCCTTGGGCTATCACGCCTCTACTCATGATTGGTGGAGCCTATCTTTGTTTTGAAGGAGCTGAAAAAATCACTCATAAGCTATTGCATTCTAATGCAAAAGATTCTCTTCCCCAACACCAATTGCAATTATCAGCAGAAGAACTTAAGGAATTTGAAAGTAAAAAAATCAAAGGGGCTATTCGTACCGATTTTGTTTTATCAGCTGAAATTATTGCCATCACACTCGGTATTGTTTCCACCACCTCTTTTATCAACCAAGTGGCCGTACTCTCTATCATTGCTATCGTGATGACTGTCGGTGTATATGGCTTAGTTGCAGGTATTGTAAAATTAGATGACTTAGGCTTTTATTTACAGAAAAAAACCTCTTCTTTATTAAAAAAATGTGGTAATTCCTTAATTTATGCGACTCCTTATCTGATGAAAACATTATCTATTGTAGGAACAGCTGCGATGTTTATGGTCGGTGGAGGTATCCTAACGCACGGTATCAGCTATATTTCAGAATGGATTACCGAAATATCCTTTACCGCAACCTTAACACCTATCATTGGTAGTACTATGCAGTTTATCTTACCGACCATAATTAATTTATTTTTTGGGCTAGTAACCGGCCTAATCCTTGTCGCGATAATCTCACTATTCAAAAAATTTAAAAAAGCCTAAAACAAAAAGGTAGCTCTATCGATTAGAGCTATCTTGACTCCTGCCATTCGATAGTTTTTCAGTAACATTTTTCGATATATATTATTTTACATATTGATTTTCATCGATATTTAAACTGATCTAAATCAAAGGAAATTCATCTTTAATTTAAGCTATAATACGTAGCCCCGTTCTAGACTGAATCAAATTTAATCTTATATATCAATAAATAAAAGTAAAAAACTTAAAGAGAAATTTCATTTTCTATTTTCTATTTTGTTATAACACCAGAAAATTACTACCAAAGTAGTATATTTAATATTCGCCCCTTTATGAACAATACTAGAACTATGCATTTTAAGTTCGCTAGCACGACTCTTTAAGGAAGTGACACATGCCCACACTGTATCGTCGATTTTCAATTATTAACCAAGTGATCGGCCTTATGCTACTGATTGCGATCTTAGGAATTATTGGGATGACGATTTCCAATCGAATGATTATAAGTGTACAAGGTAATGCTCACGCAATAAATAAATCAGGTTCACTACGAATGCAGAGCTACAGATTACTTTCTCTCGTCCCTCTGAATACTCAAAATCAGCGTTATCTCGACGCATTAGAATCTGACCTCATTAGCCCAGAACTGACTCAAGTTGTAAAAATTGAAAGCTTAACTCCTCAATTTGATGAGCTCTATAATTACTGGTTACATATCTTACGACCTTCATTAATGGAAGCAAATACGCCTAACGATGCAAGATACGAAGTTATATCATTTGTAAGTAAACTTGATGAGTTGGTTCATAACATTGATGAGAAAACAGAAAGAAAGATTGCTTATGTTGCTATGACACAACTGATTTTTATTAGCTTAGTCTTCTTATTACTCATGGGAACCATCTGGCACCTAAGACGAAAAATTTATTACCCATGGGTTAAATTATTATCAATGGTCAATGCGATTGGACGAAAAGATTTTAGCCAACGCTACCCAAAAAATAATAGGCAAGATGAATTAAATGCGTTAGGAGAAACGCTGAACCAGATGTCAGATGAATTAGCGCTAAGCTATCATCAACTTGAAGAAAGAGTTGCAGAAAAAACTGCAGATTTAATCACAAAAAATAAGGTGTTATCTTATTTATATCAATCAAACCAAATTCTTCATTCGTCAGATCCCCTCTATTTACGATTACAAAAAGTCCTTATTGAACTAGAAAACATTACCATACTCAAAAATCTAAGTTTACGGTTGTATGAAGAGAGTAATGAAGCATATTTTCATGAAATATGTTGCCATTCAACCGGATTATCTGAAGCGAAAACAACGCAGCTAAAACAACAAATTTCAATCGATAAACCTCTCAGCTTACAATGGGATTTATCAGACAATATGCATCGTTATGGCGTTATTATTGGTGAGATTGAAGATAATCAAATACTTTCAGACGAACAAAACAACCTTGTTTCTGTTCTAGCAAAACAGATCTCTGGTATGCTCGCGATGGAGCACCAAATAGAACAACAACAACAATTGCTTATCATGGATGAACGCTCTGCAATTGCACGCGAACTTCATGACTCTATCGCTCAGTCTTTATCTTGTTTGAAAATGCAAATTAGCTATCTGCAATTACAGCCTGAACCATTACCAGAAAAACCTCAACAGTTGTTAACGGAAATGCGCAGCGAAATTAATACCGCATATAGCCAACTGAGAGAGCTATTAACCACATTTAGACTTAAATTAATGGAACCTGGCTTACTTCCCTCATTAGAAAGTACCATTAATGAATTTAGCGAACGTATGGGGTATACAGTAACCTTAAATTACGACCTACCCGCAAAGAGTATTTCACCACACCAATCTATTCATATTATACAAATCGTCCGAGAAGCATTAACTAATATTCTAAAACATGCTAATGCAACATCGGCTGAGGTTTCATTAAAACAGTATGATGGTATTGTTACTATTACCATTACCGACGATGGTGCAGGGATCACGTCAAACACTGATAAACTTAATCATTATGGGCTTATTATTATGAGAGAAAGAGCATTAAGCCTTAATGGTAACTGTTATATTACACCTAGGCTTCAAGGTGGAACAGAGGTAAAAGTTACCTTTCCTTTATCTGACGCTTAACATACCGGAAAATCATCTATGGAAAATACAAATATAGTAAACGAAAAATCAACCATTCTACTTATTGATGATCATCCGATGCTAAGAAATGGAGTCAAACAGTTGATTAGTTTGGAATCTTCATTACAAGTTATCGGTGAAGCAGGAGATGGTAAAACAGGTATACAGATCGCTGAAGAGCAAGATCCTGATCTTATTTTACTGGATCTCAACATGCCAGGAATGAATGGTTTTGAAACTCTTGATGAACTTAGAAAAAGAGAACTATCCGGTAGAATTATTCTTTTTACTGTTTCTAATTATAGTGATGACTTAGTCAATGCACTAAAAAGAGGAGCTGATGGTTATTTACTTAAAGATATGGAGCCTGAAGAGCTTATAGTCGCCCTAAAAGAAGCCGCTAGCGGTAAGTTAGTTGTTAGTCCAACATTAGCATCTGTACTGGCTGAATCACTCAGAGACAATACCACACAGGATGATAATAATATAACTTCATTAACACCAAGGGAAGCCGATATTCTAGAACTGATCTCACAAGGCTTATCAAATAAAATGATAGCTCGTAAACTAGATATTGCAGAAAGCACAGTAAAAGTACATGTTAAACATTTACTTAAAAAGCTCAATTTAAAATCAAGGGTTGAAGCCGCTGTTTGGGTGTTACAACAAAAATAATTTTTAATCTCACAGCTATATAACCTTATAATAGCTGTGAGCTTTGAAAAAATCATGTTAACTAATAAACAGCTCTAATATGCAAACTTATATTTTTAATTATACTAAACTAGTGTAATAATTTTTATGACGGAAAATAATATAAATGGAAGATGAATTAATTTTAGTTAATGAACATGATGAACCTGTTGGTGTTATGTCAAAATTATTGGCACATCAACTCGGTTATCTACATCGAGCATTTTCAGTATTTATCTTTAATGAGCAAAATGAGCTATTAATTCAACAACGGGCTCTTCATAAATATCATTCAGCAGGGCAATGGGCAAATTCTTGCTGTAGTCATCCTAAACCTAATGAGGATACTCAGAAAGCAGCTGAACGTAGGCTTCAAGAAGAGCTAGGCTTTGTCACTCCATTGACATATGCGGGTTCCTTAATTTATAAAGCTGATGTTCAGGGAGGCTTAATTGAACATGAATATGACCATATTTATATTGGTTATTATAACCAATATATTCAACCAAATAGGGAAGAAGTCTTATCTATAAGGTGGATAAGTCTTCCTCAATTAAAACAAGAGATCGTTCTTACCCCTGAAATATTTACACCATGGTTTAAAAAAATATTGGAAGAATTTCCTTTATCAAACATTTTAAATAAATGAATTTGTAATAACTTGATTTATAATACAAATTTTAACATATAACTTTAATCATAAAAAATATTTATATAAAATCACATATCATAAAAAATACATTATAGACGAGAAAATAATTCAATTATCAATTTCATATAAATAAATAATGCTAATTTAATCTCAATTTTCAACGTAGGCTAACTAATCTTTTTCATTGTATTATTTTTAATACTTAATATTGTCATTATTATTTATTCATTGAATATAGTTGCATTTTTAATAAACTTTACTGGTATATTTCTATAGTAAGTAATCACTTAAAACTTACTGCGACCTTATTCACTATGTTTTATTAATCCCTTTTCCCCGATATATTTTTAATTGCTATAACAAGTGAGTTGTTACTCATTACTTTGTATCCACCATTAGCATTCACCACATAAATACCTAGAGTACAACCTCTTGATTTAATTCTCCTCCTCCTATTTCCCCATACTCCTTTGCTAATCAAATAGAGGTGAGTTGTCTCTATAACAAGTTAGTTGTTGCTCATTATTTTAATTAACGCTATTCCATTCATAATGAAAATAGGTTAAGCCATCAACCCACTATATCCATAGGTTTTACTAAAACTCTGCGACCCATCAAAAAAACCGTGAGCTGTTACTTACTACTTTTTATCGTGAGCTTCCATTGATGATAGTAATATTCAAGACTAATGGCCCTGCGAAGAGAAATAAAATCAAATAAATTCAGCGAGTCGTTAAAAGAAGAAAGAAGTTGGGTAGTTGTATCCATAGGTTTTACAAAAA
>NZ_JAMPQC010000006.1:0-102876 GCF_028482225.1 Providencia sp. PROV130
TCTTTTAACGCCTTTATCTCACCATACTCCCCGAAATCTTGCTGGGTTACTTGCTGTGTATCGTACGGTATGTTGTATATTCGTGTGTCCCAAATAATCCTGAATTAGGCGCGTATCGGCGCCTCTATCCGCCAATGCATAACCACATGCATGTCGTAACATGTGGGGATGAATACCTAGGGTTAGCTCAGCTAGCTCACCAAGTCGTGAAAAAAGTTGATAAAAGCGCTGACGAGTCATGGCAGTCCCTCTTTCAGATAAAAATAACCACTGACTTTCTTTCCCTTTCCATGTATTTCTAATTTTTAGCCAAGCTTTAATGAGTGGGATCTCTTCATCAATCAGTGGGTGATTAACGGAAAAACCATTCTTTAAACGATGTACATAAAGCTCATTACTTTCTAAGTTAAGATCAGATAATTTTAGTGATAGGGCCTCGCTTGCCCTTAGACCATGTATAAAGCACATATAAATTAAGCAAGAATTACGTTCGGGATGTCGTGACAAATGACAAGCAGCTAAAAGTCGAGATATTTCCTGTTGAGTTAAATACTTACGAGTGGACATGAACGTTTCCCCATTTAGTCAAAAAAGGTCAATCATATCTAAATTAATCGGCCTAACATATTAATTTTTTTAGATAAATATAATGCTTTTATTCTATAGGTGAAATAAAAAATTATTTATTATCCGTCAGGCCAGTAATCAAAGATTAATTAACTAAAATTTTATATTTTATAAAGCAGTTTTTATTCAGCTTTATAAATGTGAGAGAAAAGAGATTATTTACTTGTAAAACAATACTTACTCGTCGATAAAAGCAGCTAATTTCCATTTTTCGTACCGAGCTATTAATCATTCTACGAGTTATTTTTAAGGAGCTAGTGTCATGTTTTCTCTGCGTATTTTATGGTTAAATTCCTACCCATATCTTTAAATTGAAAATTTCTTTAAGATGAAATGAAATTAAGTCAAATAAAGTCACTGTTAGGTTCTCATGAGAATACTATTAATTGAAGATCACCTAAAAACCCAAGGGTGGGTCAAAAATGGGTTAGAAGAAGCGGGTTTTCTTGTGGATGTAGCTGATGATGGTCGCGACGGTCTCTATTTTGCTTTAGAAAACAGTTATCAGTTGGTAATCCTCGACATCATGCTGCCCGGTATGAATGGCTGGGAGATTTTAAAAATCTTACGCACAGCTAAAAATATTCCAGTTATCTGCCTCACTGCACGGGATGCCGTTGATGACAGAATTAAAGGCTTAGAGTTGGGTGCTAATGATTATCTCGTTAAGCCGTTTTCATTTTCTGAATTATTAGCTCGGGTTAAAAACCAATTAAAAGTTAACCAGCCAGCCTCAACCACCATGGCTATTGCGGATTTAAAAATCGACTTAACTCGCCATGATGTTGAGCGTGCTGGAAAGAAAATCATCTTAACTCGGCAAGAGTTTTCCTTATTACTGTTCTTCGTTCTACATTGCGATGAAATTTTACCTAGAACCTTAATTGCTAGCGAAGTTTGGGGTATCGATTTTGAAAGTGACACGAACATTATTGATGTGGCAATCCGTCGATTGAGAAAAAAAATCGATGATGAATTTGACGTTAAACTCATTGAAACTATTCGTGGGATGGGATACCGCTTAAATAGGCCGATCGAATGAAAAAGAAGTCACTTCGTTTTAAACTTATTTCTCTGTTTATCATTCTTATGATTACTAATGCCGGGGTGGTGACATGGGTTTTGTATCATTCACTCAAAAATGAATTATCTGAACAAGATAATAACTTACTGGTTAACCGTGCGGAGCAACTTGCCAAACTCATTGCTGGTGGCATTGATATCAAAACACTTCCCATGTATTTCCAAAGCATGATGGACATGCGCCAAGATTTAATCCAAATTTCTGATGCGGCGGGGCACATATTGGTCACCACCAATCGCGAATTATTAGGTTCTCAACCTCTTCAGTTAGTCAAACTTGAACAGCTAAATATTAATGCCATCAACCATTGGCAAACCGCTCAAGGTATCCCTATTTCTGCGGTTTATTTCTCGATGAACTCCCCAAAAGGGCCGCTCCATGTGGTACTTGGTAAAGTGTCTGTCGACCGTAGTGGCGTGTTGACTCAATATCTCACCCAAAGCGTAGTGATTTCTGTCCTCTCAATTTTGTTGATGGGGCTACTCAGCTTATGGCTGCTGAAAAAAGGGTTATCCGACATTCAAGCATTGAGTCAGATAACGGTCAAAACAGATGTTCATGCGTTAAATGACCCAATTGATATTGACCAGTTACCACAGGAGTTGAAAGAGCTGGGCGAATCGATGAACACGATGCGCCAGCGGTTAAAGCATGATTTTGTCAAACTTACCCAATTTGCCGATGATTTGGCGCATGAGCTGAGAACCCCAATTAATGCAATTCGGGTGCAAAATGAAATTACCCTCCAGCGCTCGCGCAGTGTTAGCGAATATGAAGGGATGATAGTCAGTAATATTGAGGAGCTCGATAAACTGTCACAAATGATCCAAAGTACCTTATTTATTGCCCGTGCTGAAAATAAAAATATTACCTTAAATCGAGAAAACCTTTCTTTATATACGTTAGTTAACGATGTCTACGAACTCTTTTCTGCCTATGCAGAAGAAAAACAGATTGAGCTGTATAGCGAGCCCTCATCCCTGACTCTTAATGCTGACCCTGTATTACTCAGCCGAGTTTTAGTGAATATTGTCTCCAATGCGATTAAATATTCTCACCCGGACACTCGTGTCGTTACCCAAATTAATGCGCTGCCACAGCAACGGGAAATTAAAATCACTAATCAAGGGGAACTTCTACAAAACAGTGATGAAATTTTCACCCGTTTTTGGCGCGGGGATAATGCTCGAACCACAGAGGGAACAGGGCTAGGGTTGGCGATTGTGAAAGCGATAGTTGAATTACATGGCGGATCAGTGAGCTTTGAACACCATGCAGGAACCAGCACCATTACACTGAAATTTCCTACAATTAAGTAAGATGACAAATTTGTCATCTTACTGTCAGCCACTTTTACTGCGCTTTCGGTATAACTAATTTCATTTCCCTTTTGCTATGGAGCGCATGATGAAAAAGTTACCTAAAATTCCCACATCTCAAATCACGGATGAAACCCTCTTTTTTATGAAACGCCGTCAGTTACTTAAGGCATTAGGCATTGGAGCCGCAGGTTTAACCGTTGCGGCGACGGCCAATGCGGGGCTGTTTTCTTGGTTCAGTGACGATGCGCCAGCACCTCCGATGAAGCCAAGAAAACCTCTGACATTTATTCAACCTGAAGAATTTCAGCCATCATTAACCCTCACACCTGAAGATAAAGTGATTGGTTATAATAATTTTTATGAATTTGGGTTGGGGAAATCCGACCCTGCCGAGAATGCCCATACTTTAGTGACGGATGAGTGGACGGTAACGATTGATGGGGAAGTAAATCGTCCCCTAACGCTTAATCTAGATGATATAAACACTAAGTTTCCCTTAGAGGAGCGCATTTATCGTATGCGCTGTGTTGAAGCTTGGTCGATGGTCATCCCATGGGTTGGTTTTCCTTTAGCGAAATTATTGGCTTTAGTCGAACCCACTAGCAAAGCCAAATATGTGGCTTTTGAAACACGCTACGCTCCAGAACAAATGCCGGGACAAAAAAGTCGTTATATTGGTGGTGGATTATCATATCCCTATGTGGAAGGGCTACGCTTAGATGAGGCTATGAACCCGCTGACTTTGCTGGCGACAGGCGTTTATGGAAAAACATTACCCAACCAAAACGGAGCACCGATCCGGTTGGTTGTACCATGGAAATATGGCTTTAAAGGGATTAAATCGATCGTCAAAATTCGTCTTACTGAGCATATGCCTGACACTACATGGAATTTATCAGCGCCGAGCGAATATGGCTTTTTTGCCAATGTGAATCCAGATGTAAGCCACCCTCGTTGGTCACAAGCCACCGAACGTTTTATTGGTGCAGGAGGTTTAGGTCAAGTGACTCGTCAGCCAACATTGTTGTTTAATGGATATGGTGAACAAGTGGCAAGCTTGTATCAAGGAATGGACTTGCGGAGAAATTATTGATGCCCCAGGACAATAAATTCATCGTTGGATTAACCAAAGGGAGCTTTCATCTTATTGCTTTGCTCCCTTTGATATGGCTGATTTTTTTAGTCGATACTCAACAGCTTGGAGCTGACCCCGCCAAAGATATCCAACATTTTACAGGAATAGCGGCTTTACGTTTGCTTGTCGTTATTGTATTGATCCCTCTGGCTGCAAAATTATTGCGATTTACGGTATTGTTTCAAACACGAAAATTACTGGGGTTATGGTGTTTTTTCTGGTCTGTGCTGCATTTAAGTAGTTATCTATTACTGGAAATTGGTGTAAATAATTTAGCGCTATTTTTCGAAGAAATTTTTTCGCGCCTCTATTTAGTGATCGGCGCGGTAGCTTGGTTGTGTTTGTTGTTGATGGCGGTCAGTTCATTCAACCGTATACGCCTTTATTTGGGCGTATGGTGGAAAAGAATTCATATGCTGCTTTACCCAACGATTTTACTCGCATTTTGCCATTACACGTTGTCATTAAAAACCTTAACACCTGAGCCATTTATCTATTTAGCCGCCGTGGGGAGTGCATTGGTCTATCGCATGTGGAACCAGCAATCACAACGAATAAAACCTTAATAAAGGTTGGTGTGCTTAAATTGTATCCCTACTTGATATTATAAAATGCCTAATACTGCAGTTTGCCAGTATTAGGCATTTGGTGTGCATTTCAATATAGTGTAAAGAAAATTTATACTTCGTTTTATGATAATACCTTACCACCTTACTCAACTCCTTCTTACGATAACCGTTATATCGTCACTATTTGAATTGTTCTTAAACTTAGTGTGGCTTAGCAAGGCTCTCTCCTTTCTATAGATAAAAATGTTTAAAAAAATTTTCATTAGAGTTTTTTTAAAGTTTAAAATTACACATTGATATATAATTTCTAAATACTCGTTATTTGCGTAATTAATATCCTTATTTTTGGGTAGTATTGGAATTTATTATATGTGGGTGATGATTTTTGTGAGATATAATTTCGTTGATAAACTTTACAATTATTTATAATTAATTTGTTGGTGTTTGTAAATAATGAAGTTAAGATAAATCTTAAAAAAAATATTTAATAATTTACAAACTCAAAATTCGAGTAATACTACTTTTTTAAGTTGTATTTTGTGGTTGAAATTTAACCATAAAATGCATCTCATTAGTAAAAAATATGTTTTAATATTTTTAAATGTATCAAAATGTAATTTTAAAAGCGGTGGGTTGAGGTTGCATGTCTATAACATGCTGTTATTTATGTTATAAATTTTATTGTGGTTATTCTCTGTTACATTTTCCCTGTGTTAATAGAGCGATAAATGATTTTAATAGTAATCAATTTGCCCTATCGATTATACAAAATAAATAATCAGACATATAATCATCAAAAATTTTAGGACGGTATCTATGGTTCAGATTGGTGCCTATAATTAATTTTTAATATAAAGGTTAAATTAAATGACTTATTTTTCTAATGAGATAAATAAAGAAATAGGGTAGTATTTGAGGGGAATTAGAAAAGAGCAAAACTTAACAGGGGAAGATTTGGCAAAAAAATTGAATATTAGCCAGCAGCAGATATCTCGATATGAAACGGGAAAAACAAAGCTGACATTTGAAATGATGGATACAATTTTAGTAATATTCAATAAGTCATGGAGAGACCTTTTTAATCATGTAATAGATAGATACGATAATGAAAGATTACAGTATACTATAAAAAATGAAAATAATTATTTTGCTATCTTAGATAAAGACACTAAAAAAATGTGGCGTTAATTCGGCTAATAAAAAATCTAATCTGTTTGGCGAAGTGCAATCAGTAAATATAATAAATGTAGCCTGTTTATATGATAACTTTATTAAAAGTAATCATTAATTTAATTAAAAATAATGATTACTTTTATCTAAAGTTGTTATTAACAACTATTATGGCGAAACATACATTATACGAGTATTACACAGGATTAAATAATCATGAAATTGAATAAATTTGTAATGGGTGCTGTATTTGCATCAGGCTTTGCTTCGTTCGCAGCAATGGCAGCTTATACGGGTACACCTACTAACGGTACTATCGAATTTTCAGGTGAATTAGTGAATTCTGCTTGTGGTTTAAGTGAAGAATCAAGTCCTGTAAAAGTAAACTTTTATCAGATCCCTGTTTCTAATTTAAAAAATGGTGAGCGTGCAGGTAATATCAAGAAAGATATCGTTCTGCAAGGTTGTGATACTACAGTTGCACAAACTGCAACTGTAACTTACACACCATCAACTATTAACCCTAATGATAATACATTAGCGGCGTTCACTTCAGGTACTGCAAGTGGTGCTGGTATTGGTTTAAGAGACAATGGAAATAAAGATGTTGTTTGGGGACAAGCTTCTACTGCAGTTAATTTAACTGAAGGTAAAACTGCTATTCCATTCGTTGCTTATTTAAAATCTGATAATGCATCTAATGCAGTGACTCCAGGTAGCTTTGATTCAACTATCAATTTCAAAATTGATTACCAATAATTTGTAATTGGTTTTATATCAATATGCGGAGTATTTAATACTCCGCATTAATAAAATCTACCAATAACTAAATGGTATTGTTCATGATAATTCGGGTTGCAAAAATAGCATTAGGATCTAGTTTGTTATGGCCTCTATTAAGTTGGGGAATGACTGGTAATAACATCCCTGGTGATATTGTAATGCAAGGTGAATTAATAGAAGCCTCATGCACGATTGATCCTGAAAGCCGAGAACTTTGGGTTAGTTTTGGTGAAATCAGTGCCCGAGAAATCACCCCTGAAGTCAATATGTTGGTGAGTAAGAATTTTGCTATAAAGCTTGTTGGATGTACGTTGCCTTCTAATGACAAAGGTAGTGCATCGCGCGCGCAAATAACTATGATGGGAACCTCTGTTAATGATGATCAACTTTTACAAGTGAGTGGTGATTCAGAAGGATTTGGAATTCAATTTAGGGACTCTCACGGTGAAATACTTAAACTTAATAGAAGAATGCCGGATTACACATTATTAGAAGGGCACAATAAATTAGATTTTACTGCAATTTTAGTTGCTTATCAAAAGCATATTAAGGCAGGTGATTTCGCAGGAGTTCTACGATTTAGAATGGATTATTTCTAAAACTAATAATAATTACATATAAAAGAGAATTGAGCTAAATCTCTAGCCAAATGAGTGAATACTGAGTAACTAAAATGATTATTTTAAATGGAAATATAAATAATATAAAAAAACTATTTGCAATATATATTGCAGTGCTTTGCTATTCACCAAATATGTCTGCAAATGACCTTGTTGAGTTTAATGTTGACGTATTAGATGTTGGTGATCGTAACAATATTGATTTAACTCGATTCTCTAAAGATAACTTCGTATTTCCTGGGACTTATTTATTGGATGTCTATATTAATGGACAATCATTGTCACAGCAGAAGGTCACTTATATTACCGATCCTCAAGATAGTGAAAAATCATTAGTCTGTTTTACCCCTAAGCAAATTGAAATGTTAGCGCTCAAAGAAGATGCGTTAAAAAAAATCCAAACCATATCCCCTGAATGTTCAAATATTTTACCTATTTCAGGTGTTAAAATTAATAATCATGAAGGCAAGCTGGATATCACTATTCCACAGGCATGGATGAAATATTCCGATCCTAGCTGGGTGCCGCCTGAGCGTTGGGATTCGGGGGTTTCAGGTCTTATATTTGATTATAACCTGACCGGGTCAGTTTCTCGTTCTTTGACGACACATACAAATAAGCACTCATTGTCAGCATATGGTCAGACGGGTTTTAACTTGGGTCGTGGCGCTTTAGAGCTGATTATCAAGCTAATTATAATGAGCGTGGTGATAGAAAATTCGATTGGAACCAGTTTTATGCATATCGTCCTCTGATCCACATGGCGGCCAAGCTGACACTGGGTGAAATTTATTTAAATTCTCAGGTTTTTGACACGATTCGCTTCACTGGCTTTAACCTTGCCAGTGATGAACGTATGTTACCGCCAAATCTGCGAGGATATGCACCACAGATTAATGGTATTGCGAAAAGCAATTCAAAAATTGTTGTGACTCAAGCTGGGCGTGTCGTTTATGAAACGACGGTACCTGCAGGGCCATTCAGTATTCAGGATTTGCAAAGTTCAATTCGTGGAACCTTGGATGTCAAAGTTGAAGGGGATGACGGCGAGGTATCGACTTTTCAAGTTGATACAGCAAATATTCCTTATTTAACGCGCCCGGGCTATGTGCGTTATAACGCTTCGGTCGGTAAACCATCACGATTTAATCACAAACCAGAGGGGCCAATGTTTGCCACGGGAGATTTCTCTTGGGGGCTGAGCAATAACTGGTCACTCATTGGTGGTCTACTTTTTGCGGGTAGGGATTATACCGCTATATCTGCTGGATTAGGGCGTGATTTATCTGTATTTGGGGCACTTTCTGCCGATGTCACACAATCCATTAGCCGAATGCCAGGTGATAACACGCAAACGGGTTCTTCCTATCGCCTGAGTTATTCAAAATCATTTGATGAACTTAACAGTACGATTTCTTTTGCGGGTTACCGCTTCTCGCAGGATAAGTTTAGAACACTGTCGCAATATTTAGATGAGCGTGAAAACAAATATCTGGGTATTGGTCGTCAAAAAGAGATGTATACCGTGACAGGGAATAAAACTTTTTGGGCTGATGATCCTGATTGGAGAACGACAGTATTCTTAACGTATACCCATCAGACCTTTTGGGACCAGACATCTCAAGATAGATATGGCTTATCTGTGGGTAGAACATTTCGTTTAATGGGCATCAATGGTGTTTCAACCAATATTGCGGCCTACCGTTCTGACTATCGAGGTCGACGTGACGATAGCATTTCACTTTCGGTTTCAGTACCTGTTGGCGATAGCCGTTGGGCAGGGTATGACTTGCAAAATAGTGGCAGTAAGACCAGCCACATGCTGTCTTACAGTGACAATAGGGACATGAATAACTTATGGCGAGTTAGAGCCGGCCGAAGCAGCGATGATCGCGTACGGTTTGATGGATATTATCAAAAACGGACGCAACTTGCTGAAGTTAATACTAATGTCAGCTATCAAGAAAGACAAACGGCATCGATCAACGGGACATTGCGCGGTGGTTTCACTGCTACCAAGCATGGAGCTGCGTTACATAACAGTACCGGTACAACGGATACAGCAAGAATTATGGTCGATACCAACGGTGTTGGTGGCGTGCCGTTTAACCATGAAAAAACGCGAACTAACTGGGCCGGTATTTCTGTTGTGCCTGATATTGTCAGCTATTACAGCTTCGACACGCGTATTGATGTCGATAAATTAAAAAATAACGTTGATACCAATAAGGCGATAGCAACATCGACCTTAACAGAAGGCGCAATCGGTTATCAGCGGTTTGATGTTGCAGAAGGTGAAAAGCTCATCGCGACTATTCGTTATAACGATACGGTACCTCCCTTTGGTGCTGATGTGACAAACGCTGATGGCATTAATATTGCCATGCTAATGGAAAATGGATTGGCGTATTTGATGGCAGTAAATCCTAAAGAAACATTAACGGTATCTTGGGGCGGAAAAGCGCAATGTAAAATTCAACTGCCTGAAAAAATTAATTCGGGTATGTCAGTTTTGCTGCCTTGCCAATAATGTAATGACAGTTTGAAAAAGTATTCTATAAGGTAGAGAAAATGGCGATTCGTATAAATAAATGGGTAGGTGGTTTGCTAGTTATGATGGTTGGCGTGGGGCAATCATATGCGGGTATTTCACTGGATAGAACACGACTGATTATTACCGGCGATGAAAATTCTGCGAGTGCTAATTTATCAAACACCAGCTCAAGTATTCCTTTTCTTGCTCAGTCATGGGTTGAAGATGCCAATGGGAAAAAAATTACATCGCCATTAGTTGTATTGCCACCATTACAGCGCATTAATGGTGGGCAAAAAGGGGTTGCCCGTGTTTCAAAAACAGCCGAGATAGATAAGTTACCCCAAGACCGAGAAAGCCTGTTTTATTTAAATGTGCGCGAAGTTCCGCCAAAACCCGATAAACCGAATGTTTTACAGTTAGCGATGCAATCGCGCATTAAATTGTTTTATCGGCCGACAGCCATTATTCCTGAGTCTAAAAGTGCAGTTTGGCAAGACCAAGTCATATTTTATAAACAGGGAAATAATTGGCGCGCTGAAAACCCAACTCCTTATTTTGTGACCATTATTAGCCTTAATAATAAACCGGTGGCAGAAGGTGGAAAAAAACTAACTGATTTTCCAGGGGTGATGATTGCACCTAAATCGCATCTCGATATTAAGGTCAATAGTTCAGGCGAGAGTTTCACCATGATGTATGTGAATGATTATGGTGGCCATCCAGAACTTAAATACAGTTGTAGCGGAAATACGTGTAAAGCGTTACCACCAGAGCAACAGATTCGCTAGGAGTATTGATATGAACATTAGGTGCTTAGGGATCGTATTATTGGGGCTAGGAAGTTTCTCCGCGGTTGCAGAAATTGCGGATGAAAAATTGTCTCGCCAAACATTGCTAGACGTACATAGTTCTGTGCATTTTACAGGGAGCGTGTATGCATCGCCTTGTGTTCTTGAATTAGAAACACAAGAGCAGTATGTCGATTTAGGTGAAATCAATGCCAGAGAATTTCATCGCATTGGCGATAGAAGTACTCCTGTTGCATTTAATATTCGCCTCAAAGATTGCCAACGCGGAGCATCCAAGTCATTTGTGAATTCTGCTGGAGAAGCAACTCAAAATGCGCAGCGTTATTACTTGACGGGAGAAAGCGCTGTTTCACTGAGCATTGCGGGAGATACGGATTTTTTTAACCCTGATCTAGTGCGAGTTACAGGTGATATTCGAGGTGCCGGATTGCGTATTTCCAGTAAAGAACATCAAAACCTAATGGTCAACCAGCCAACAAGTTCATGGGTGATCAAACCTGGCGATAATAACCTCACACTTAATGCATCATTGGAATCTACAGCACGGTCTGTTTCGGCGGGAACCTTTAGCGGATTAGTTAGGCTAAAACTGGAGTATTTATAACCATGTTTGTCTACAACAATAAAAAACTAAAAGATATCACTATTGCTGTTGGTCTGTTTACCGTCGGGGCGTTGCCGTTATCTGCTTTAGGCGCTCCCCACGGTTCTGCTATACCGGATGGGGGAACTTATACATTCGAAGCAAGAATGAATAATCAATTGCTCGTTAATGAGAAGGATGCAGAAACAGTATTCAATTTTGATGTGGGTAATTGGCCTTATTTTGATATTTATTGCCAGAGCTATATGAAGCCGGGGGGCGTTGGGAATTCAGATCCAGATTCAGGGATGACATTTGATTTAATGTCAACCATTCCTACATCAATGCAAAACCCAGGATACCTGAACCTCAATGAATATTTTGATGTAAAAGTTGAAATTCAAATCGGGGGAAAGGTTGGCCAGAAAGTTGCTGTCCCAGTAAAGGATATGTGGAATGGGGGTTCTGACCCAATAGAGTGTACACCACCGAGAGTTAATAGCCGCGATTATGGTGTCGAGCTACGGACGGGATCGAGTGGAACGATCACGTTTAGGCTGAAAAAACCGATTATTAATGGCATTACCATCAACCAAGCGGAACTGGTACAGGTTTTTGCTAAAAAAGGCAGCCCAGCGAATGGCAGTACAGCTTATGCACCAATTCCATCAACGCGAGTCGTTCTAGGGGCAGGAATTATCACGGTTGCTGATGAGTGTACGATTAATGAAGGCAACCCAATAGATATTAATTTTCTTGATGTGGCAAACACGAGTGAACAGTTGAATGGCACTAATTATGCTCAGCCCTTTAAGATCCCAGTTAAATGTACCGGAGGCAGTTTTACGACAGGTGATTTAAATATCAAGCTGTCATTGTTGCCGGGAGCGTCAGGTAGCGCGGATTTTAACCCTGATTATTTCGGTACGTTAAAAAACGGTGTGAAACGCACAAATCTTGGCATTGTGGTGACTGATAATTTGACCGGAACCTTGGTAAGACCTAACCAAGCTTATCAGGTGCCTAATTTTATTAATAACCAAGGCACCTGGAACTTAACGGCTGCGCCAATAGCTGCGCCTGGTAGTAGCGTGGAAGAAGGTGAATTTACAAGTACCGGAACAATTCTTGCTGAATTCCAATGAGGCCGATCATGCGAAATAATAATCAGATAAAGCGTAATAAATATTTATTGTCGATTGGCTTATATTTATTAGTCTCAGGGTCGGTGAGTGCAAGTGTGATCCCGAGTAATATGGGAAGCTATTCATTCAGAGGCATGGTTGTTGCTACACCATGTCAGATAGCACCTGGAAGTGAGAAGGTCCCTGTTGATTTTCAACAAATCTCGGTTAAAGATCTTTATAAAGAAGGCAAGTCGAAACCTTTAATTTTCTCAATCCATTTAACGAATTGTAATACGACCATATTTAAATCGGTGACAGTGACTTTTAATGGAATTGAAAATAAAAACCTTCCTGACCATCTTGCGATTAGTGACCAAAGTGAGGCTAGTGGAATCGGTATTGGGTTATTAAACTTAAATGAAACACCCATAGAATTGAATACGCCATCATTAGCGCAAAATTTGGCAAAAAATGATACGGAAATTCAATTTAAGGCTTATGTCGAGGCTGAGCCAGAAGCGAGAATTAACGAAACGATTATCTATGGGAATTTTTATAGTACTGCATACTATACATTAAATTATCAATAACGAATGAAAACATGACGTTTGCAATTAAAATTAAAGATAATAAAAAAGAAAGTTATCCATGGGTGCTTTTAGGTTTTGTCGTTATATTTTTTGGCATTATATTGCATATTTATCTGCCGAATATGGGCGGAACAGGTTTGTCATTGCCATTCAATATAATTAGTGGTTTTTTTATTGCGTTTTTTATTGTGATGATTAGTATTACACAAATTAAAAATTTAAACTTATACTATTCTAAGTCGAGTAATTATATTACGATTGGATTAGTCTTATTATTAGGTTTGTGTTTTTTTGCGCCAGAAAATTACCAGTTTAATGCGTACTTGACTGCGTATTGGTTATTGGGGGCGTTATTTTTTTATCAAGCTTTATTGCAAATAAATATTTCAGAAACTGTATTGAAAATAATTGTTTGCAGTGTATTATTTGCTGCTATTATTGAGAGTCTATATTCAATAGCACAGGTTTTTAATTTTTTTCCGATATCAGGGGATAGGCCATATGGTGTATTCCAACAAGTTAATGTTCTTTCTAGTTTTATTTGTGTTGGTATTGCCAGTGCAATAGGCATGTTTATTTTAATGAGAACTGTCACACGGTATGCGTTTGCCATTATCATTGTGAGTCTCATTTTAATGAGCATGGTATTGCCATTGTCCCAATCATTAACTGGATATTTAAATTTATTATTAATTGTTATTGTTTTTTATTTTTTCGCAACGTATCATCGTCAATATATTGTTTACTCTTTAATAGCGATTGTTATCGGTCTTATTATTGGTTATGGAATAAAAGTTAGTTTTAATATTTCTGACTTTTCTGACAGTAAATTACAAACATCACATATTAGATGGGTGCTATGGCAACATAGTTTATATCTATTTAGCGAAAATATGTTATTTGGCTCTGGGGTTGGTAGTTTTGAATCTGTATTTTTAGAGCGTTTTGGTGGTGGTTTGCTAGGAACCAGTGAAAAGGTTATTTCACATCCACACAATGAGGTATTGCGTTGGATGGTTGAAGGTGGGTTAGTTGGTTTTGCGGCAATATTGTTAGTTATTATTGGTGGTGTGCATCTACTTTATTCTTCATTAAAAAATAAAAATAACAATTATGTTTTTTTAGTTATTGCGTTACCAATTGTTTTTCATATGATGACAGAGTTTCCATTGTGGCTATCAATACCTCATGGGGTGGTATTGATATTGTTAATGCGTTGTGCCGATGTTCCAACTAAAAAATATTCATTGAATAAGTTTGTAGGGTATTTTTCGAAAACAATTATTGCGTTAGGTGGTTTATTATCCATGGGGTTGCTGTATTTTACTTTGCAAACACAGCAATATTTAACGTATATCGAAAAAACAGGGCAGCAGTATCTTCTTTCGATGAATGAGCCTGATTATAGTGAATGGAAATACTACTTAATCGATGATCGTTACAAATTGGATCTCAATATGGGGTATTTATTACGCTATAACGAGACGCAAGACCCTTATTATTTGAATTTATTTTCATCTTGGGCAGAAAACTATTCACGTTCTTGCTCAGATCTTAATGTTTATTTTTCTTGGATCCTTGTTTTAAATGAATTAGGTGAGAAAGAGAAAGCAAAAAGCGTCAAAGAAAAAGCGATTTTTTTATTTGATAATAATGAGAAATTAGAAGGATTGAATTTTTAATTATTCATGCGGTAATTTGTATATTAATTAAAAATCTAAAGGATTTATTGGTGTTAATTATCAATAAATAGGGCGTTTTATTAATTTAAATCTATATTAAAGGAAATAACATGAAAAAGTTAAATGCTATCGAAGCTGCTGCTGTAGTTGGTGGAACAAAACAAGTTTGTACTAATTCTTACGAGAGCATCACTGTTGGTGGTGTTAAATCTTGCCAATTAGTGACCACTTGTACTGATAAGCACGGTAATAAAACATACAAAGCAAAAGCTGTTGGTGCATCAAACTGTGATGTAACAGCTCCATAGTATTAAATTTGATTTTTATTAATTGATACATGGGGAGTTATCCCCATGTATTTTTCGTACCTGAATGGAATTAACTGTTATGAATACTCGTTTTAAACCAATAACTATTACACTTTATACTCTATTTGTTATTATCGCTTCTTCACTCATGACGGTTTTGTTCTATCATATTTTTGTTTTTAATACTTTTTCAAATGATGATGCACAAAGCTCTTCTTTTATTGAATTTAATAGTGAACAAGTTCTATTGAGTCCAATAAAAGAAAATAACAGCATCATAGAAGTCCTTTCTTATGGTTGCCATTATTGTGCCGTAAATCATGATAATGTCAGTCAATTCGAAAAAACACTCCCTGAGAACGTCAACTTTAAAGTCGTGCATTTAGCCATGGATAATAATCTGGGGCTTGCTGCCTATGCGCCTATTTTTGCGACATTGGAAGAGATGGGGGTGGAATCTCAATACCGTCAGGATCTTTATACCGCAGTTATCAATGATAAGCTTGATTTAGCTAATAAAGATGTCTTAAACCAATGGTTAAAACAGCACAATGTTGATTCAACCCAATATCTAAAAACCAGTGAAAGCCAAGCGGTTCAAGAACGTCTGAAAAACATGCTTGAAATTAGCAAGTTTTATCAAATTACTGGAACACCTGCATTTATTATCAATAAACGCTATGTCGTCTATCAAGACCGTGATTTTGCAGACTTTACTGCTTATATGCTTGAATTATTAGACAAAAGCAATAAGGAGTTACGGTGATCCGGTTTTGCATTGTCTGGACGGTATTTACAGCGAAAAACTGTTTGATGCCGTTTAAAAAAGGATATCAAAAACTTAATCATAGTGGACTTACCTTTTTACGGTTGTTACTGCGCCGGGGCTATATCACATCGGTATTATTTGTCTCCAATTTATTATGTCGCGTAGGCTTATTAGGTCGTCAATATCGTAATCGGAATAAAGTCGCCACGGAAAACTTTCGTAGTTTAATGGAAACGAAAGGGCATATTGATATGAGCTGGATAGCTGTTCGACGCTTCATTTTGGAAGAAGCTGCAACATGGGGACAAAACCAAAAAATCATGGCGCAAGTTCGAGTTTGTACCCTTGAACTTGATAGCATCGTTGCGCCCTTGCACCAACAAAATAAACCCGTTGTGCTTGCTCCATTGCATATGGTTTCTGATGTTTTAGCCACCATGGTTGGTGCAGGGGTGACCCCAGGCAATGCGACGGTGGTGGTTTCGTCGAGTGCAGAACAGCAAAAGTATAACGCTTCGGCACGTGAGTTAGGCCAGGTGAATTTATCATATTGCTCTATTCATCAGGGAAATAAAGTATTAGCTAGCCAGTTAATGACTGCGATGACAGAAACGGCGACAGGGCAAAAGAATATAATTGTTTTTCCTGATATCACCCCTGATTACACGGTTCAAACAGAGGAAGGGGCGTCGAGCAAATTATCGTGCCATTTATTCAACCGTGCAGCAAAGCTGCACAATGGTGTCGTGCGTTTATCCAGTGCGATTTCGGCACAGGTGGTTTTTTATCATCTGTACTACCAAAACGGTTTAAAAATCAAGGTTTATCCGCCTGTTGCAGCAAAAGATGTTGCAACTCAAATGCCCGCCATCATTGAAAATGCGGTTCGTCATTATCCCAATGATTGGCTTTTATGGCATAGCCATTCACTTTATTTTATTAGCCATTAAATAATAATGAAAAATATTATTCCAAATTTTGTTTCTCAAGAAGAAACCAATGAATGTGGCTTAGCATGTATTGCGATGTTAGCACAAACTCAAGGTCTCAATGTTTCTCTTGAAACGCTGCGAGAGGTGTATCCAGCATCGGATCATGGAACTTCTTTGATTGACCTTTCGTCCATTTTAGCTAATTACGGTGTTGCGACGACACCGGTGCTATTTGAGCACCAAGAGCTCAATAGCTTACCACTTCCCGCTATTTTACATTACGGAGCAAGCCATTTTGTGCTGCTTGCTTATCGCAAAGGAAATAACGTGTGCGTGATGAACCCTGCAATTGGGCAGCAGTGGTTACCTTTCTCTGCATTAAAAGCGGAAATTAGCGGCTATGCATTAATTTTAGAACCAGATACCGCGCTGGAAAAAATTGAATCATTAGCACCAGAAGACAGAAATGATGGGACTACAGGGAAAAAAGCCCCTCATGCAATGAGCCTGAAAGAAACCTCAGAAATTCGCGGTGTTTATTGGTTGATGATATTCGCTTTTTTGGTTTCGTTAACACTATTTTTAATGCCAGCAATGGTGAGCAATGCGATCAACCAAGCCTTTTCTGACGCTAAAAATGCCATTTTTCCTTACGGCTGGTTCATTGTTGCCTTTGTGGTTGCAACACTATTAGCACTCGGAGTGAGAATACTAAGCGAGCGTTTCGTAAAACACTTTGTGTTGATTAAAAGCGGGGTTGGTTTTTCACGTTTATTAAGTAATCCATTGCGCTTTTTTGAAAAACGCGCACCTGGGGATGTTTTTAGCCGTTTTGTCGCTTGGCAGGGGGCCTTAACTGAAAAAATTGAGCTGGATAACGGGCTACGAACAGATTGGGTTATTTGTGCGATAGCATTAGGTACCATGTTTTGGATTGCGCCCGTATTAGCGGCTATTTCAGCTGCGGGTGTCACTGTGATGGGCTTAATTAGTGTATGGGCGATAATTCGTGATCGGTGGTATACCCAACAGTTACAGTTAAAATCAGCAGAATTAAATGACTTTTTTATGGAGACGCTGCAAGGCATTCTGACCATAAAAACAGCAGGGATTGAAAATCAGCGTAAGGCGCAATTTGCATGGTTAAGCCGTGAATTGTTTACCTGTATGCAGCGCAGAAATGTGTATCAACAAATTAAAGATGGCATCTATCAATTAACCGGTAGTTTGGAGATGGTCATTTTTATGTTAGTGGTTTTACCCATGGTGGCCAATGAGCTAATTTCTTTGGGGGATTTCTTTGCTTATAGTTTCTTGCGTCAAATTTTCACTAATTATGTGACGCGTATTTTTTATGCGATTATCCATAAGTCGCAACTGCATATTATTGATACACGCGCCCATTCTTTATTCCCTAAGAAAAGTGAGCAGGACACCGCGCCATTCCATGAAAAACACGCCGCAGCGCTAGGAAAAGCACCTCACTTATCATTCAACGGGATTCATTTCAGTTATGACCCTGCGAAACCGATTTTAAATAATGTGTCATTAGACTTACCTTCAGGCACGCAGGTTGCCATTGTTGGGGAGTCAGGGGCAGGAAAAAGCACGTTATTACGGACAATTGCGGGTTTATTCAGCCCACAGCAAGGAATATGCGAGTCCAACGGTGAGGCCGTCAGTGTGCAGCAGCTTACGCAATTGGTTTGCTTGCAAAGCCAAGAAGATATTTTATTTAATGCGACCGTCTTAGATAACATCACGCTATTTGACCCTAACTTCCGCGAAAAAGATAAAAAAAGAGTCGAAGTGCTGCTTGATAAATTGGCACTCGGTGCAGTGATTAATCAATTACCTGGTGGGGTTAATGCGTTGATAAGAGAAAGCCATGCGGCGCTGTCGCTTGGGCAACGTCAACGTTTGTTATTGGCTCGTTCGTTATACAGTGCCCGTCCTATTTTGTTATTGGATGAGCCCACTGCCAATTTGGATGAAGAAACGGCGAAAATAGTCATGGCGACCATTCAGTCACATTGCCAGAAAACGGGTAAAACATTGATTGTTGTCACTCACAGTGAAGAGCTGGCGGCTAATTTCGATGCACTTTACCGAATCGTAGATGGGAAATTAAGTCTTGAGAACAGCCCCAATAAAGCCCCTTGTGTGACAGCAGGCACGCCTCAATCTGAACCTTCTTTGTTAGCGGCAATGGAAGGAACTTCCTTATGACCTCTCGCCACGTAGCACCAAAATTGGGTTTAACGACTCAACGATTACGCACTTTAGGTGGGTTGGTAGCACTACTTGTGCTTATCGTGGTGATCGGCCGTTTTGTTTGGCAATCACCCGCCCCAGTTTTGCATGAAAACGTAATTTTATCGGTGGAACGTGGCGATATTGAAAAAGTTGTCATGGTAACGGGGACATTAAAGCCCTCAATGCAAGTTAACGTAGGGGCTCAGGTTAACGGGCAAATCAGAAAACTGTATGTAAAACAAGGCGATAAAGTGGTTAAAGGGGAATTATTGGCAGAAATCGACCCGACTATCCAGCAGTCTGAGCTCAAAAACGCCACCGCCCGGTTATCCAGTGCTCAGGCGCAAAAACGGGCTGCGGAAGCGACGTTAATACAGTACATCAAAGCCTATCGGCGTCAGGTGGTGATGCAACGAGATGGCTCTGGTATTCGCAGTGAATATGAACAAGCGCAAGCCCAATATGAGGCGCAATTACAGCAGGTTAATGTCAATGAGGCGTTAATTACGCAATCAGAAATGGACGTGCAAACTGCACAAGCTAACCTCAATTTTACACGGATCATCGCGCCGATTAGTGGCGAAGTACTGGGTATTGTGGCGAACGAAGGGCAAACTATTGTTTCTTCACAGACAGCACCGACCATTTTAGTGCTGGCGAACCTAGATAAAATGCAGGTTCAGACACGGATTTCGGAAGCGGATATTCAAAAAATTCGCCCAGGCCAACCCCTCACATTCTATGTGATTGCGGATCCTGAAACGCACTACGAAAGTACCATGGGGTATGTTCAACCCATTCCTCCCGAAGCCCTTGATGAAAATAACAATAATTCTGGGGGGCAACAGAACAGTGCAATTTATTACAACGGAACATTTGAGGTTGATAACACCGATCGTGCATTAAAGACATCAATGACAGCGCAAGTATTTATTCGTGTTGCACAAGCAAAAGATGCCATACGACTCCCCGTTAGTGCGCTGGGGCGAGTGGTGGGTGCAAACCAATATGAAGTGACCGTGATCAACAATCAAAAACCGGAAATTCGCACTATCAAAGTGGGGATTAATGATCGCCATTTCGTCGAAGTACTTGAGGGGATTAGCGAGGGTGAACACGTTGTTATTCAATCAGATAATGTGGCGAGTTAATGATGGCGACGACACGAAATGTATCTTTAACCCGTCCTCTGATTGAACTTCATCATGTTTACCGTGAGTTTTCAGCCGGTACGCAAACTATTCCTGTTTTGAATGATATTTCGCTATCAATTAACCAAGGAGAAATGGTCGCGATTATTGGCGCATCAGGTTCAGGTAAATCGACTCTGATGAACATCATTGGTTGTTTAGATAAACCTTCTCAAGGAGAAGTGTTTATCAATGGGATTGCGATTCATGAGGTGAACAGTGACCAGCTGGCGGAATTGCGTAGCCAATATCTTGGATTTATTTTTCAACGTTATCACCTGATGCCCTACCTGACTGCAGAGGAAAATATTGCTATCCCAGCGTTGTATACGGCAATGCCAGAAGATGAGCGGAGCGCTCGAGTTGCTTTATTAGCAGAAAAGTTAGGGTTACAAACACGCTTGGATCACAAACCTTATCAGCTATCTGGTGGGCAACAGCAGCGTGTTAGTGTCTGTCGCGCCTTGGTCAATGGTGCACAAATCATTCTTGCGGATGAACCTACAGGGGCGTTAGATAGCGCCAGTGGTCACGCATTGATGGATATTTTACATCAGCTTCATCTCGATGGGCACACTGTTGTGATTGTGACCCATGACAAAAATATCGCTCAGCAAACTCAGCGAATTATTGAAATCAGTGATGGAAAAATTGTTTCTGATAAGCAGAACCAAGCGCAGACAGCCACAAAACAGCGGCACCAGCTTCCTGCTGTTGAAGATAATGGCCGTGCATCGGTGTGGCGCAATATTATTGAGTCCATTCGTATGGCATGGCGGGCCTTACTCGGTCATCGCATGCGTGCATTTTTGTCGATGTTGGGAATTATCATTGGTATTTCTTCGGTGGTGTCATCAATGGCCGTGGGGGAAGGTGCAAGGCGCTCCATCATGGATGAAATCGGGAAGCTCGGCAGCACGACTCTGGAAATTCGCCCCGGTACTGGGTGGGGGGCAAAGCGGCCTGATATGGAGCGTGCGTTATCGTTAAATGATGTTAAAAGTTTAAAGCAACTGCCATGGATTGAGTCTGTTTCCCCCGTCGCGAGTAGTATGACGATGGTCGTTAATAAAGGTTTGGATAACTCCATCATGCTTAATGGTGTTTCAGAAGAGTATTTTGCGGCACAAGGGTTTCAGCTTTTACATGGCAGTTTATTCAGTACGCTCGATATGGCTGACAGCGAGCCCGTTATTGTATTGGATGAAGGAAGCCGAGAAGTACTTTTTCAGCCAGAAGAAGAACCGTTAGGGCAAATTGTGCAGATTGGCCATTCACCATGGCGAATTATTGGTATTGCCCGTAAACCGGGGCCCAAAATGTCGAGCGGCTTTGTTATGGGGTGGGTACCATACTCATCGTTGCAGCAACGTGTGGTCGGGGACAAACCCATTGAGTTTATTTCATTGCGCTTCCCTGAAAGCTTAACCTCTCAACAAGCTGAATTACAGGTTGAGCGTTTGTTACTACGCGAACATGGTAAAAAGGACTTTTTTATTCAGTCGGATGACCAGCTCGCCAATGCATTACAAAAAACATCCGATTCGATGTCATTACTGATCACTTCGATTGCCGCGATTTCTTTATTGGTTGGGGGTGTTGGGGTGATGAATATCATGTTGGTTTCTGTAACGGAACGAACTCATGAAATCGGGATCCGCCTTTCCGTTGGTGCGCGTCCTCAAGATATTATGAACCAATTTCTGATAGAAGCCGTGATGATTTGCTCGCTCGGCGGGTTAATTGGTATTGTCGGTTCATGGTTAACGGGGTGGGTTTTCTCTTATTTGACCACTGAATTTACGATGGTGTTTACTCTGTTCCCTGTTTTATTAGCGTGCGGTTTCTCTGCTTTAATTGGTTTGGTTTTTGGTTATTTTCCTGCTCGCCGAGCTGCCAAACTCAACCCAACGGAGGCATTGGCACGCGAATGAATATCAAATCACTTTATATTATTTCTGCTTTATTTTTGCTTAATGGCTGCGGCAGTTTTACGCGTACCGAATACCAACGCCCTGAACTCACATTGCCTCAGAAGTGGGATGATAAAATACGCCAATCTGGTGCGAATGACGTGATTACGTCAGTGCAGGGGGGGAATGTTGCTGGAAATTGGTGGGGTAAGTTTAAAGATCCTCAGCTATCCCAACTGATCAATCAGGTATTAGAAAATAATAATGATTTAGCCACAGCGGCAATTAAATTAAAGCTTGCGCGAAGTACTGCCGGGCTAGCAAATACCAATATAACCCCAGATTTCTCCCTTGGGGGCTCAGCAAGTAATACAAAATCTATACGCCATGGAACCTCCCCTCAAGAGAGTTATAGCTCAAATCTAACCTTAAATTATGAAATCGATTTATGGGGAAAACTGGCACGTATTCGTGAAAAGAATGAGTGGGAAGCTATAGCAACCGAACAGGATTACCATGCAACAGCATTGGTGGTTATTAATACGACTGCACAATTATATTGGAATATTGCACTGTTAAATCAACAGATTGATAACCTGATAGCGAGCCAAAAGATTGCAGAAAAAAGTCAGCAGCAAATTAAGTCATGGTATTTGGCAGGAAAAGTTAGCCAGGTGGATTTCTTACAATCACAGCAAACGGTGATTAGTCGAAAAAATGAATTGCGACGACTCATTAAAGAACGTGACAGTTCCCGCAATGCATTAGCGCTATTGTTAAACCGCCCTGCAGAGCAGCATGTGCGTGAGCTTAGCGCACTTAATCGAAATCAACGGATTGAAATTCTTAACGCAACACCATTGGCCGTATTAGCACAGCGGCCGGATATTCAAGCCGCCGAGTCACGTTTACGTTCCGCGCTTGCTGATTCTGACGCTGCTAAATTGAGCTTCTACCCGACACTGTCTTTGCAAGGTGCGCTTAATGCGGGTAGCCAGCTGTTTTCTCAATGGTTTAGTGACCCAACACGTGTTGTTGGGGGTTCGATTTCTTTGCCATTTATTCAGTGGAACACAGTGAAATTGACCATTGAACAATCCGATTTACAAGTGCAACAAGCTGCAGTGGCATTTCGTAGCGCGGCTTATACCGCCTTGTCAGAAGTCGATAATGCGATGGAGGCCCGTTTTGCTGCGGATGAAATTCGTCAGCAATTGCAACAGTCATTATCACTTAGCCAGCAACGGCTAAAACTAACCAGCAGCCGTTACCGAGCAGGTGCTGTCGATTATCAAACACTGCTTAATGCGCAAGATGACCTTTTAACTATTGAGAATTCATTAGCGCAAAATCAATACGATTATCTTTATGCAACGCTACAACTTTGGCTAGCACAAGGTGGCGGTAGCGCTCGACAGGAGGACAACCCATTATGAACCAAAAATCTCACTTTAAACGCGTTGTTGTCACAGGCTATGGGGCTGTCACTCCTTTGGGGGATACGGCTTCAGCATGTTGGCAAGCGATTATGGATAAAAAGCTCGGTTATCGTTACGTTGATAAAACTGCGCAAAATATCCACAGTCATTTTTTAGGGCTTATTGATAATGAACCCAGCTTAAAAGGGGTTCCTGCGGCTATTCGTCGTCGTTTACCACGCCATACGCGTTTAGCATTGGGGGCAGCGCGAGAAGCCATGGATATGGCCTTCGCAGGCACGCCATTAACTGATTTTTATGACCCACTGATGTGCGGTGTCATTATGGGAACGGGATGGGCAGGGCTTGATGAAAGTTATATGTCAGTAAGTGAATTTGAAGCGACAGGGATGACCTCGCCTTTCAACTGTTTTTATGCAATGCCAAATGTGACAACGGCGGCGTGCAGCCAGTTTTGGAACCTGCGTGGATATCAAAATACCACCATCGCGGCTTGTGCGACAGGCACTATTGCGATTGGTGATGCTTTTGAAGCGATTCGTCATGGACGAGCCGATATGATGCTCGCTGGTGCAGGGGAGTCCTTGCGGACAGATTGTGCGGTGTGGAATATCGATGTCCTTGGCGCTTTAACTCGTGAAGCGGAAGACCCGACTCGTGCCAGTTGCCCATTTAGCGCAGACCGCAGTGGTTTTGTCCTTTCTGAAGGTGCGGCTGTGTTGTGTTTAGAAGAGCGTGAGAGCGCTATTTCTCGTGGAGCCACCATTTTGGGCGAAATTACGGGGTATGCGAATTTTTCTGATGCCTTTGATTTTACCTCACCAGCTGAAGATTGTGTTGCCCGGGTGAAAACCATTGAAATGGCTTTACAACAAGCGGGAGCCGCTCCTGAATCTCTCGATTATATCAATGCTCATGGAACCTCAACGGCTCTTAATGACTTAAATGAAACAGAATCATTGAAAAAGGCATTAGGTGCGGCAGCTTACCAAGTCCCAATATCCAGTACGAAATCCTATACCGGACATTTAATCGCCGCTGCTGGTAGCTTTGAAACCATTATTTGCTTGCAAGCGATGGCGCATGGCGTGATGCCCGCAACCGCGAACTTACATCACTCGGACCCGCAATGTGACCTCGATTATATCCCTAATGAGCACCGCATTGGTGAAGTTAAGCGTGCACTAAACCTGAGTTTTGGTTTCGGTGGGGCAAATGCGGCACTGATTTTAGAGAAAGCGTCATGAGGACTTTACGCTATACACTTGAGGATGCAAAACAGTGGGCCTCATTTTCTGGTGATGATAACCCGATTCATTTCGACCTTGAATGGGTCAAAGCAAAGGGTGGAGATCAACTGAGTGTGCATGGCATGCGTGCACTACTCGATGTGAAACAATTCGCGAGTGAATCATTAAATCACCCATTATTGGCTTCAAAAGAGGTTACCGCCCCTGAGTTTATCAAATGTGTTGTGCGGCTGCGCAATCCCCTGTGGAACGATAAAGATTATCAATTAGTTGCACGAAATAAAGCGGGGTCTGTAGCTTTACTCTCTTCTGATGAACAACAAAATTGCTTAACTTGCCAATTGTCACTCACCCCTCCACCGGTATTACATGAAATCGCCAATGAGATAATGATTTCGACCGCAGAGATGGTGAAATTGCAGTCAATATTTTCTCAGTTTCCCAACGAAATGTATGAATGGCAGTTTATTGACGCAGTTTTGTTCTGGTACTTAATTCATGATAACTCGTTATTTGAACAACAAGAGATCGCACAATGGCTGCCGGTCGGCTCAACATTGAAAGATATTTTTTGCCGTTATCCTATCGTACAAACCCACCAAGAGGTGGTGTTTGACCGTGAACTTCTAACGAAATGGGTTCCTATCACCTCTCCTGAGCCTATTTATCTACGTATTTTACCGGCGTTAGTGATCGCGGATAGTGAGAGTGGTCGATTAGTGAGTATTAGTATCGCTGCTCGTTACAAAGAAAAAATAATAAATAATTCAATAACATTGAAAGTTAATTCAATAACTCAATAAGAATGCAAGGATAAAACAAATGAGCCAATATCAAGAAATTTATACCAAAATTAGTGACATGATCTGTGACGCAAAAGATTTAGAAGCAGAAGAGCTGAATGCGGATATGACTTTAGTCCAGTTAGAGTTTGATAGCTTAGATTATGTTGAACTGATGGTGCTGGTTAAACGTGATTTTAATGTTGCTTTAGATGCGGAATTTTTCCTAGAACATCCAGAAATTTCGGTGAAAGCGTTGTGTGAACATATTGATAAGGAGTCGAAATCTTAATATGGCAAATAATCAATGGGTACTCGTGACGGGGGGCAGCCGAGGAATTGGGCTCGCACTAGTTAGCGAATTGCGACGCCACTGGAATGTGGTTTTTACTGGGCGTAGCGTTGATGGTGTTAATGAAACTCAAGCGAACCTTGAAAACCCCGATTTAGATACATGGGTGAAAGGATCCCCGTGTGATGGTAAGAATGAAGCACAAGTTGATGCGCTTTCTCGCTCGTTATTGGAACAATTTGGAGCGCCTACGGCGATTATTCATAATGCAGGTATCACTAGGGATGCCTTACATATTCATCAAGATGCTGAAATCTGGCGAGATGTGCTAGAGAACAACGTCATTTCCGTGATGAATTGGCACCGTAAATTATTACCTGCCATGTTGATGGCGGGGAGTGGCTCAATCGTCTTGATGTCATCAATTTCTGGGTTAAAAGGCAATATTGGCCAAACAGCTTATGCAGCAAGTAAATCGGCGATGATGGGGTTGACGCGCTCATTGGCTCATGAAGTTGGGCGTTTTGGATTACGTGTGAATTGTATTGCTCCGGGGCTTATTGATAGTGATATGACCCGCGCAATGCCTGAAACTAAATTAAAAGCGATGTGCCAAAACATCCCTTTACGTCGCTTAGGGCAACCTCAAGAAGTGGCAGAGCTAGTTGAATTTTTGATTGGTAATAACAGCCAATACTTAACAGGGCAAACATTGGTCTTAGATGGTGGGTTAACGGCGTAATTGCCAGTTTTGAGTGCTGTTAAAAGAAAAAAGTCACTAGATTAGGTTGGTTTCTATGTTTCCCCTTAAACGTTTTAGTAAATTTTCGTTTAAGGGGATTTTTTATGTGTCTAAACAACCTTATTTAAGGTGACTTATTCGCCTGATGTATGGCTTTCATGCAGTGATGTGTGGGTAGTAAAGAGCTGTAATATGACACCAAGTAGTGCGCAGCCAGCCATCGCAAAGAAGGTATAAATATAACCTAAAGAGCTATTCCAGCCGCCCCCAAGATTAATTAGCCAACCCATTAATAATGGTGATAATGCGCCCCCAATAAACATGGATGTGGTGATAATACCATTTGCAGTCGAAATGGATTGGTCATTAGCATTATCAGATGCCATGGCGTAGTAAATTGGCCAAACGGCATTGGCTACCAAGCCGAAGAACAGTTGTATCGCGATAATTTTTGGCATTGACGTTGCGAAGTAAAATAAAGCGATACCAATACTCATCCACAAACCGCAAATAATTAAGGTTCTTTTTCTACCGAGAATGTCGGATAACCAAGGCCAAATAATTTGCCCGAGCACGCCTGTTAATGTGAAAATAATACTCAGCCCTGCTGAGGCGGCTAAAGATAACCCAGAGACATGATATAAATAGGAAGGCAATACCATGCTGATCCCCATATAAACAATCTGAGTTAATAATGTGTTCCCTGCTGTTAGTGCAATATTTCTATTTTTTAATGTGGCGAGAAAAATTTTAACACCTTGGCCTTTTTGTACTTGGGTGCTACTACTTTCTGCGGGTTTGGTCATGCCTGATTTTTCAATATGTTCATATAATATTGAAATTCGTGCGGCGGTTGAATATTTAGCCCAAAAAATCATAATAGGCAGCGCGACCACGAGTGGTATAAAGAAGCTATATCGCCAGTTCGCTTCCCCAAATTCAGAAATAATAAAACTTGCTACAACGCCACTTAATAAAGCCCCGATGGGATATCCAGTATGGTGTACACCGAGAGCAAAACCTCTTTTTTCTTTCGGCCACCATTCTGCCGTATTACTTACTCCAACCGGCTCACCCCAACCTGCGCCGAGATTCACTCCAAACCGTAATAGGATAAAATAGGTTAAGTTATGGCTAATGGCTTTAAAACCAGAAATAAATGAAATAGCGGTATAACCTAATACTAAAGGAACTTGAAAACGGGCGCGTTTCCAGCCCGAACCATATCGGTCACTGAGAACTGAACCGGGTATATCTAAAATAGCGAGGGCTATCATAATAATAGCAACAATATTCCCCCATTCTTCAGGGCTTAAATTAAATTCCTGAGAAATAACAGGGCCTAGCCTTAATATCATTTCTCTATCATAAGCATTTAATAACCAAATAAGCCAACAAACAAATAATGAAACCCATGAGAAACGGTGTATTTTTTTAAATGATATTTTATGATTTGAAGCGTTATTTTTAATCATAATTGCAGCTCTTTTATAAGTATAATAATTTGAGAACCCGTGATATTCACTTGTGATTTAAACGTTATTTAACCCCCAAATCGTTTTTCAGGAATACCGGTTACACCAAGATTATGTATAGAGAAGACACTTCCGCGTAATTGGCCATCTTCAGGAAAGCGAGGTAATGGTGGTCTTGCCATTGATGTGACATATAAAATATCTAAGTTTTCACCACCAAAAGCGACGCTGGTGACTTTCTTAACAGGCATTTCGATAATTCTGTCAATCTCGCCAGAAGGGCTATATCGAACGATTTTTCCTGCATAAACAAGGGCATTCCAAAGATAGCCTTCACTGTCAACGGTCGCACCATCAGCAGCCCCACCCGATGACGTGTCAACGGCGCAAAATGTTTGGCGGTTACTAATATTGCCTGTTGAGCCGTCATAATCGTATTTCCATATTTCACCTGTCCATGTATCGGCGAAATAGAAAATATCGCCTTTAGGTGACCAGCAAGGCGCATTCGAGACAATGATATTTTGTTCAATTTTATGAAGGGAATAGTCCGTATCTAGCCGATATAACGCACCCGACGCGGTCTCTTCTTGCATATCCATTGAGCCAACAACAAAGCGTCCTTGTCTATCAACTTTTCCATCATTGAATCGATTATGGGGTTTATCACTTTCCGGTGAATGTAAAAGGTTTGTTTCACCCGTAGTAAAATCAAGGAGATAAATTCCTTTTTCGAGTGCAACGACTGCGGCGTTTCCATCTTTACATAAAGCCATTGAACCGATTTTTTGCCTAACATCCCAACTTTTAATTTCAGTTCCACGCTCTGTGCAGGAAAATACGCGACCATCTAAACTGTCAATCCAATATAAGCGTTGCTGTTGCGTATCCCAAACAGGGCCTTCCCCTAAATTATTCTTTAAATCTAATAATATGTTTATTTTCATTTTTACAGTCCTATTAATAATACCGATTGATTAGAAGGAATGTATCTAATTAATTTAGATATGATGTGATATATATGATTGGCTGTGGTTGGAGGTAATCTTAATAGTAGGGAAGTGCCATTAAAATAATGTGAAGATAGCTGTGTTTATTATACGGCTAATTGTTAATTTGATTGTTCATTTGCACAATAGAAGCGAATGGCACAATGTATTAAGCAGAAAATAATAGGTATATAAAAAGACTTTGAAATAGTTAAATCAACTAATTTAAAGAAATAACTTCGCTATATTTATTTTAATTAAATTAATTTTTAATGATAAAAACTGGGATGATTTTATTTTCAATGCTGTTTAATGATTATGAATAGATAAAAACCATACACTTTGTATTGGATTATTGATCGTGCACAAATGCCCTACCAAGCCTCAGCGATAGAATGGTCATTGAGAGTAGATAAGTAAATTAAAGATAAAAATAAATTTCAGAAAACCATTTTAAAACGCTGAAGCAATGTAAAGTGAGGCAGATATGAGTAAAGCATTATCTGAGGGAGTACTCCAATCGGAGATCAGCCGCAGGAAGCTAATGCAAACCAGTACCGTCGGGGGACTCGCACTTGCAAGTGGAGCGCTAAGTTTACCTTTTAATAGTGTTGCTGAAACCAGTGAAATAACACCCAAAACAGCCATACCTGAAGAAAAAATAGTTTGGAGTGCATGTACCGTTAACTGTGGGAGCCGCTGTCCACTGCGTATGCATGTGGTTGATGGTGAAATCAAATATGTCGAAACCGATAATACCGGAGATGATGTTTACGGCAATAATCACCAAGTTAAAGCCTGTTTACGTGGTCGCTCAATGCGCCGTCGTGTCTATAACCCTGACCGCTTGAAATACCCAATGTTGCGCGTTGGGGCGCGTGGTGAAGGTAAATTCAAACAAATCAGTTGGGATGAAGCCTACGATCTAATCAGTGGTAACCTAAAACGAATTATTGCCGATTATGGTAATGAAGCAGTGTATTTGAACTATGGTACTGGCACATTAGGTGGCACAGTCGCACGTTCATGGCCGCCAGCGAATTCACCCATCGCCCGTTTGATGAACTGTATGGGCGGCTATTTAAACCATTACGGAACCTACAGTACGGCACAAATCAGCTGTGCAATGCCGTATACCTATGGTAGCGGGGCGGGTAATAGCGTTTCCGATATCGAAAACTCAAAGCTGGTGGTTCTCTTCGGTAACAACCCTGCAGAAACCCGTATGAGCGGTGGTGGGATTACTTATCAATTAGAACAAGCTCGTGAGCGTTCTAATGCAAGAATGATAGTGATCGACCCGCGTTATACTGATACAGCAGCAGGGCGTGAAGATGAGTGGATCCCAATCCGCCCAGGAACAGACGCCGCATTAGTGGCAGGGATCGCCCATGTGTTGATCACTGAAGATATGGTTGATCAACCCTTCTTAGACCAATATTGTGTAGGTTATGATGAGAAAACCCTGCCAGCAGATGCCCCGAAAAACAGCCACTATAAAGCGTATATTTTAGGCCAAGGGGATGATGGCGTAGAAAAAACACCACAATGGGCTGCGCAGATCACCGGTATTCCGGCTGATAAAATCATTAAACTCGCGCGTGAAATCGGTTCTGCAAAACCTGCGTATATTAGCCAAGGTTGGGGGCCGCAACGTCATTCGAATGGTGAACAAACCGCACGTGCGATTGCGATGTTACCGATTTTAACCGGTAATGTTGGCATCAATGGTGGTAATACAGGGGCTCGTGAAGGGAATTATGATATTCCATTTGAGCGGATGCCAACGTTAGAAAACCCAGTCAAAGCAAGCATTTCCGTATTTTTATGGACTGATGCAATAGAGCGCGGCCCAGAAATGACCGCAACTCATGATGGCGTACGCGGCAAAGATAAACTGGATGTTCCGATTAAGTTTATTTGGAACTACGCCAGCAACAGCTTAATTAATCAACACTCTGATATTAATAAAACGCATGACATTCTTCAGGATGATAAAAAATGCGAAATGATAGTAGTGATTGATAACCATATGACCGCCTCAGCGAAATATGCGGATTTAGTCCTACCAGATTGCACCGCCTCTGAACAAATGGATTTTTGTTTGGATGGTGCCGCCAGTAATATGGGGTATGTCATTTTCGCCAGCCAAGCTATCGAACCGCGTTTTGAGAGTAAAACAGTGTATGAAATGTGTACACAAATTGCGCGTCGCATGGGCGTTGAAGAGAAATTCACCGAAGGGCGAACCCAAGAAGAGTGGCTACGCCATTTGTATGAAATCTCACGACAAAAGTTACCTGAGCTACCTGATTTTGAGACATTCCAGCAGCAAGGAATTTATAAAAAAATGGACCCGCAAGGGCATTTTGTGGCACACAAAGCCTTCCGTGAAGACCCTATTGGTAATCCATTAAATACCCCGTCAGGAAAGATTGAGATCTATTCATCTCGCTTAGCGGATATTGCGAAAACATGGACGCTAGCGGAAGGTGATTTGATATCAGCACTCCCAATGTATTCCCCAGGCTTTGAAAGCCATGATGATAAGCTCACCGAAAAATACCCACTGCAATTGAGTGGTTTTCACTATAAATCACGAGTTCACTCCACCTACGGTAACGTTGATGTGATCAAGGCGGCTTGTTTACAAGAGATGTGGATCAACCCTATTGATGCAAAACGTCGCAATATTAAAGATGGCGACATGGTGCGAATTTACAACGATAGAGGGGAAGTGCAGATTGCTGCCAAAGTGACTCCACGCATCATCCCAGGCGTTGTCGCAATGGGGGAAGGGGCTTGGTACGCGCCTGATGAAAACAAGGTGGACCATGGTGGTAGCCTAAACGTCCTGACGACTCAACGCCCGTCACCGTTAGCGAAAGGTAATCCGCAACACAGTAATTTGGTTGAAGTGGCAAGGGTATAGGGGGATAAATCATGACAACACAATATGGTTTTTATATTGATTCCGCACGGTGTACGGGATGCAAAACATGTGAGTTAGCGTGTAAGGACTACAAAAATTTATCTCCTGCGGTGAATTTTAGGCGCATTTATGAATATGCAGGGGGAGATTGGCAAGAAGATAACGGTGTGTGGCATCAAAACGTATTTAGTTATTATTTGTCGATTTCATGCAACCACTGCGAAGACCCTGCTTGTGTCAAAGTGTGCCCAAGCGGCGCGATGCACAAACGTGAAGATGGCTTTGTTGTTGTAGATGAAAGCGTGTGCATTGGTTGCCGCTATTGTCATATGGCCTGCCCATATGGTGCACCGCAATTTGATAGCGAAAAAGGGCATATGACCAAGTGCGATGGTTGCTATGAGCGTGTTGCGGTCGGTAAAAAACCGATTTGTGCCGAGTCTTGCCCATTGCGTGCATTAGACTTTGGCCCCATTGATGAATTACGTGAAAAACATGGCAATTTGGCCGAGATTGCGCCACTACCTGAAGCGCACTATACCAAGCCCAATCTTGTCATTAAACCAAATGCCAATAGTCGCCCTGTCAATGATACGACAGGCCATTTAGCCAATCCTCGGGAGGTATAACATGGGCAATGGATTACATGAATGGCCGCTAATTTTATTTACGGTATTAGGCCAAAGTATTGCAGGTGGTGTGATTGTAACCGGGCTTGCATGGTTATCGACAGACGATAAACCCCAAAAACAGCGTATTGTGAATGCGATGTTGGCATTATGGGTATTGATGGGCTTAGGTTTTCTCGCTTCTATGATGCATATGGGCTCACCGATGCGTGCATTTAACTCGATGAACCGTGTATTTGCCTCGTCACTGAGTAACGAAGTGTTATTCGGCTCTATTTTCTTTGCTTTAGGTGGCTTATGGTGGTTGTTATCCGCAATCAAAAAGATGCCAACAGGACTCGATAAGGTGTGGTTAATCATCACCATGTTGATGGGATTGCTATTTGTTTGGGCAATGACACGAGTCTATATAATAAGCACAGTACCGACATGGAACACGCCACATACCACTATCGGTTTCTTTATGACTCTGTTTGTTGTGGGGCCAATTTTAGGTACTTTGCTATTACGCGTGGCTAAATTTCCATTTAATAGTGGTAAATTAGCGGCAATTAGCGTCGTTGCTTATATCGTGACTATTGCATCAGTACTACTGCAAAGTGGTGAGATTGCGCTGATCACCACCTCAGTACAGAAAGCCGTGGATTTAGTCCCTGATTTTGGTGTTTTACAAGTGGTACGTATTGTGGTGACAAGCCTTGGGCTGTTGTTATGGATTTTACCTGTTGTGCGGCAAAATCAGCCTTCGGTGTTGAGCTTACTTCTTGGTACCGTGTTGGTACTGGTTGGTGAATTTATCGGTCGTGGGCTATTCTATGGTTTACATATGACAGTCGGCATGGCTGTGGCTTAATTGGTAAACCTTTCAGCGCAGGATGTGATTTCCCTGCGCTGATAACTTCAGAGACAATCAATATGCAACAAGCGCACTTTCTTGAACACGTCGCAGTGACAGGACGAGTTTTGGGATCTTTATTTTATTTCTCCCCAGAGAATGAAAACAATGCAGAAATTATCGCGATTTTACAGGAGCCGACTTGGCATAACGAATGGCCATTTGCTTTACCTTCCTTAGTAAAAATTAGCCAGCTTTTGCAATCCAGTGCTCAGGGGAATGAACCACTGAGTGAAGCATGGCAGCGCTTGTTTATTGGGCCTTATGCTTTACCTGCTCCCCCTTGGGGTTCGGTTTGGCTAGATAAAGAAAAGATTGTTTTTGGCGACTCAACCGTTGAATTGCGTCAGTGGATGCGTATTAAAGGTGTTGAACCCGTAACGACACAAAAAGAGCCTGAAGACCACTTTGGGTTGATTTTGATGTTAGCGGCTTGGCTGGCTGAGCAAAATCGCAGAGCGGATTTAGAAGAGTTGCTCGCTTGGCACTTATTACCTTGGTCGGCACATTTTCTCGAAGTGTTGATAGATTCGGCTAACAGCGATTTTTACCGCGCATTGGCGATATTATCGAAAGAAACACTGGATGGTTATCAACAGCAATTGACTTTACTTATATCAGAGAAAAACGTGTACCTCACCAGAAATAGTACCCTGTAGCATTCTGTTTTTCATTGGTAATAAATTTATCTAATTCAATTGCCTGCAATAAATCTATGGATAGTGGTACTATTGATTATTGCTGCGATTTTTAGGTGACTAACTCAATATGAATGATGCGCATTTATCTCTGATCCAACAACTTTGCACCCGTCTTGCTGAAATAGACAATACACCTTTATATGTAAAATTTGCTGAAACAGTTAAATTTGCTGTGCGAACAGGGGTTTTGCATCAAGGTGATATGCTGCCCAGTGAAAGGGAATTAGGTCAGCAGACAGGGGTGTCACGTATTACCGTTCGAAAAGCGTTAGAGTTACTTGAACAAGAAGGCGTTATCATTCGGTCACAAGGTTATGGCACCCAAATTAGTGATAAGTTTGAGTATTCACTCAAAGAAGCTAAAGGTTTTTCACAACAAGTTGTTTTACTTGGAAAAAAACCAAACACACTTTGGGTCAATAAAAGTATCGTGCCTTGTTCACAGGAGGTGGCAGAGTCACTAGCGCTCCCCATCAATAGTGATGTATTTATGTTAAAACGTATTCGCTATGTGGATGAACAGCCGGTCTCTATTGAGGAGTCATATGTTCCTATTGGGCTGATTGGTGATGTCGATGATATTGGCTTATCTTTGTACGATTATTTTCGCAGCCAAAATATTTATCCTACACGAACAAAGAGCAAGGTGAGTGCTCGAATGCCAGATGAAGACTTTCAAACGCACATTAAATTGGAAAAGACCGTACCTGTTTTAGTGATTAAGCAGGTGGCTTTCGACCATAAAAATGTGCCCATTGAATACAGTTTTAATCAGTGTCGCAGTGATATGTATGTATTTGTCTCTGAAGAGTAAAAAAGAGGCTAGGCCTCTTTTTTCTCTGATGATTAATATTGCTGTAAATATGCGGTGAGTTGCTCAGACGAAGGCGCACAATCCCCTCCGCGATGGCTAACTACATAGGATGCGACAGCATTTCCGAGTAACACGGCGTCTTCTAGTGCCCAGCCGGACGCCAATGCCGCAATCACGCCTCCTGCATGGCTATCTCCTGCTCCAATGGTATCGACAACGGTGGTTTCAAATGGTGCCACCCAGCCTGATGAACGACCACTTTCTTGAAAGAACGCGCCTTCTTTGTCGACTCTAACAATCACGGGAACTAAAAATTGAGAATGCCAAATATTGGCTAATGCTTCTGTATCCATTCCTTGATGCGCGATATCAGGGAATAATGTGACGATATGTTCGACTTCTTGGCGGTTCAACGAAATGATTGGTTTTAAAGCCATTAATCGTAATAATTGTGTTTTCGAAAGGTCGGCGATCCGAGGGCCAAAATCGATAAATAAAGTGACGTTATCGGAGAGCGACTCCAGCCATGAAAGCAGAGTTTCGCCACATTTTGCGGCTAGTTGGTAGCCAGAAAGATAGATGATAGTGTTAGATGTAATTCGCAATTCATCTAGGGTTTGGCGTTCCCATTGGTTTTCTACACCGCTAATTGAAAGAAATGTCCTTTCTCCATCGGGTTCAACCAAGGCTAAACACCAGCCATTATCACCTTTATTCGTTTCTATAACGGAACTCACACCTTTTTTATTGAGTTGGTTGCGGATGATATCTGCCCATACACCTTGCCCAATAGGTAATGCATTGAGAGACTGGATACCAAGACGCTGCAAGGCCACCGCAATATTCAGAGCACATCCACCGATATTGACACTTTGCTGGTGCAATTCGATATCACTTCCGCGATAAGGCAGTGAATATGCATCTGCAATCACATCAATAACGGCAGCGCCAATCAGGCAGACAGGACGATGCTCCGCTTGCAATGGAAGATGGGCAATAAGTTCAGCAGTTTTCATAAGCTTTTTCTCTTGCAGTTCTCAATGCCATAAAGGCTTGGCTATACTGTGTAAAATCAAGTTGATTCACATCATCTAATTGTTTTTTGAGCTGTTTATCGATGGCATCAACGCCATGGAGGGCGCCACAAATGGCGGTGGCCATTGCCCCTATGGTATCGGTATCTCCCCCTAAATTAGCACACAGAATGGCACAGCGGTTGGGATCAGTTTCCGCTAATTCAACCATAGCAATGGCGGCAGGAACTGACTCAATGGTGCTCGTACCAGCGCCAACGAGTTGATAAAGCTGTTCCATTGCTTGCTCGGCGCCAATCGTGTTTTTCACCGTGTGTAAAGCAAGTTCAATACGTGCAGCTATTGATGGGCTAAAGGTTGTGACATGCTTTTCTTGTGCTAGCTTCGCAATAGCAGGTAATTGGTCGCGAATTTGCGGCCAATTTTCGCCATCTATCGCTTTAGAAATTGCCCAAGCAATAGCGACCGCCCCCGCAATTGCCACATCCGATTTATGCGTTGGCGATGAGGCGAGTGTAATTTCATCAATAAATTCATCAATAGAATGCGTTGGCAGCAAACAACCGAGTGGGGAAACTCGCATTGCGGCACCATTTGTCATGCCATTGTTTTCTAACTGAGAAATCGGAGTCCCTTGTTTTATTGCCTTTAATGCAATTTTAGAGGTCGGCCCTAAGACATTTTTATTAAAGGCATCAAATTGCTCTGCCCATTTTAAAATATTACGGCCAATAAGTTCAGGACTCACTTTGCCATCACATTCTATAATCGCGTCCGCAAGTGCGAGCGCCATTGAGGTATCATCTGTAAATTCTGCCGTATTGAAGTAGCAAGCTGCATTATTCTCTTTTGGCCCAGGTAAGAAGCGGTCTATCCAACCAAAATGTGCTTTAACACGAGAACGAGGCCATAATTCAGAAGGCATTCCCATTGCATCACCTAAGGCTTGGCCATAAAACGTGCCTAAAATACGGTTCTCTTTGTTCATTATAATTCCTTCAATTTTGGCTAAAAACAGCGCCCTTATGTGTTGGCAGTCGGTCAATAAAGGCGTTTAATTAATGATTGCTTAACTAATTGGATGTGGGTTTTATGCCACTTTTATTAATATCAATTTCTTGAATATCACGGCTCGACTCTTTAAACATCAACATGAAAACAACCGTGATTACGACGATCATAGCAGCGCCGAAGCCCCACATACCGGCCCAGTTAAAGGTCTGGCCGTTGACAGGTTCGCCGTAAGAAAAAAGTTTTTCCATCATTTGCCCACCTAGGCTATAACCCAGTAAGCTACCAAAGCCTTGGCAACAGAGAGTAATTAAGCCTTGAGCCGCTGTTCGCATATGCACAGGCGTCTTTTTGTCGACATAAATATATGCGGTGACATAGTAAAAATCGTAGCTAACTCCGTGTAATAAAATACCGAGGAAGAGTAATCCGTAGGTGAATAGGTGGTCTGCATCGCCATAGATAAAGAAAGCATAGCGAATAGCTGCAGTGATTAAACCAAAAAGTAATACCTTTTTGATACCAAAACGTTTAGTAAAGAAGGGCAAAGCAAGCATAAAGAAGATTTCAGAGAATTGCCCCAAGGTCATCCAACCCGTGGCATTTTTCATTCCAACTTCAGTAAGGTAGCCGTTAGCAAAAATATAGTAAAAGGCTAAAGGCATGGCGAAGAGGAATGAACACACGAAAAATACTAAGAAATTACGGTCTCTTAACAGCACAATGGCATCCAATCCGAGCATGACTTTAATACTCATTTTGCCAGTTCCTTTTGGTGGGGTGTCTGGCAAGAAATAGGTAAAAAAGCCCAGTAAAGCGGAGCTAGCGGCTGTCACTAAGAGCGGAATATTAGTCGCAGAAATATCACCAAAGCCCATCATGGAAGGTAAGAATCCACATGCAATGCCTGATGCAATCCAGCCGATAGTCCCCATTACACGAATACGAGGATAGTCACGTTCCACATCTTCCACATTGGAAAAAGCGATACTATTGGTGAGCGCAATGGTTGGCATATAAGTTAATGCGTACGCCAAGAGTAGAGGGAAAAAGCTAGAAAATTCAGTTTGCTGAGCTGCGAAAAACATAAAGACTGCCCCTGCAAACATCAGTACTGCCAGGACTTTTTGCGCGGCAAAAAATCGGTCAGTAATTGAGCCTACAAGGATGGGAGAGATAATTGCAGCAATGGCTGTACAGGCGTAAGACCATGCTATTTGAGAGGGGGTGAAGCCACTTTTATTCAAAAATAGCCATAAGGGAACAAACCAAGCCCCCCATATAAACCATTCAATGAACATCATGAATGAGAGTTTTGCTGTTGTTTTTTTCATCTTTCATTCCTTTATACGGCTAATTATAGGTATTGTAGGGTACAGCAATGACAATACCATTTAATAATACCTTTTAAATACCATTCAATGAAAACTTTGAGCTAGTTAACATTGTTTCGTATAAATTGGGAAACTGGGATCGTTTAAGTAATAACACAGTGGGAAATAGATACGCGATAACGTGAATTGCTTTGAATATAGATTAAGTCGGGGTTGTAGGTAGCCTATACGGCAGTTTTAAATAAAAAATAGCACCGCTATTATTTGAGCGGTGCTATTGGTTTTTCATATCAATTAGCTATTGATATTTACTGTTGTGATTCACCTTGTTGTACATACGGTGTATACACACCCGTTAAGCTTTCAAGAAAGGCAACAATATCATCGACATCTTTTTGTGGCAGTTCTTTACCGACTTGATAACGCAGCATCAGTTTCACTGCTTCATCTAAGGTAGCCACATCTCCACGGTGGAAGTATGGCGCGGTTAGCTCGACATTACGTAGTGTTGGGACTTTTTGGCGTAACTTATCGCGCTCATCAGAGGTGACATTCATGCGACCAATATCTTGTGCGGTAATTTCACCGAACTCATAGTCTTTTTTCAGGCCCAGAGGTTCGAAGGAACGACCACCTAAGATCACGCCACCATGGCAGGTTGCACATTTGTTCTCTTTAAATAACTGGTAACCATGGAGCTGTTGTGCGGTTAATGCAGTTTTGTCGCCTCTTAACCAATTATCAAACGGAGAGTCTGGGGTGATTAAGGTTTTTTCGAACTCAGCAATCGCATCTGTGATGGTATCACCCGTAAACCCTTCTGGGTAAACTGCATCAAAATCTTGTTTTAAGACAGGGTCTTTATCCAATTTTTCAATGATTTCATCCCATGATTTTGATGCCATTTCGATAGGATTTAATGGTGGGCCACCGGCTTGCGCTTGTAAATCAGGCGCTCTACCATCCCAAAATTGCTCGACATTAAATACAGAGTTAAACACCGTTGGCGCATTGATTGGGCCTACTGCGCCACCAACCCCAATTGACGTTTTACGGCCATCAACACCACCTGCATTGAGTGCGTGGCAGTGCGCACAAGAAATCGTGCTATCCCCTGACAGGCGTGCATCATGATACAAGCGGAAGCCTAATGCGACTTTTGCATCATCGACATCCAGTGATTTTGGAATTGGTTGAATCGGTTCGTTACGGTGCTCAGCAGCGGTATCTTGGCTGGCATAGTGCTCTTCTCGCTGTTTAGCTATCCAATTCAAAAGGTTATTACGCTCTTCATCACTGACGCTACTTGCCCAATGAAGTGCAACATAACGAGTTGGCGGCATGGTGTGGTTCTGCATAACCCACTCAATTTTATTTAATTCACTTTGTGGTACAGGTTCTCCTGCGATGAGTGCAGCGCGAGCAGCCTCAAGGTTGAATGATTTATAACCTAGCTGAATATCGTATTCCATCAGTTGCTTAGCAATGGGGAACGATGCGTAGGCAGGTAAATCAGTTGACGGCGTGTGACAGTAATCGCATCCCTTTTCAGCGAAGAATTTGAGAACTTGATTATTTTCTGCAATTTTAGATGTCTGAATGTCATTATTTTCTCTTCGTTGATTATCGTGATACCACACATATCCAGATAACCCAAAATAACCGAGTAAAAGCAAAAATATGACAGCGACCGTAATGCGAGTAAGTTTTTTCATTACACTATCCTTGAAAGATTGCGGTCAAATATATTTAAATATTTTTTAATTAATATAATTCTACAGCCGGACTATCATGTATAAATAAGGTCGAGAGGTTCTTGATTTTTATCAATGATGGCCATCGGTTTAAGCAATTGCTGAAATAAGATTTGCCTATCAATAAGAAAAAAGTTAAAAATTAAACTTATAATTAATTTTTATTTAATTGAATTTAAAGGGTATTTTTTGTTTCTTATCTTATTGTAATAAATTTTTAGTTCAATTTAATTGGTGGGTATTTATAAATAATAAATTCTGAATTATTCAAATAAATTAAGTAAAACTAATCAAAAAATTTAGTTTTATACTTTTTTAATTGTTGTGTAATAAATGCATATTATAAAATGAGTAAAATATAAATTATTCAAGAAAGCAATATTCGGAAAAATTATTGATTTTAGATAACTATAATATTAGTAAATGAAAAGTAATGATCTACATCATCATTTTTGTGCTTTCACCATTTTGTCATAAAATAAACATATTGTTGTTATGAATCTGACTTAAGTTCGTCGTAACTCAGTTAGGAGATAGCATTATGTTTAGTGTCGATACCCTGCTGCACGATATTTTTCCTCATCAAACACCAGGCAAATGGAAACGTCGTTTATTAAAAAAGCTGCTGTTTGAACAAGAATTTCACCAATTTGCCCAAGATTATCCGCACTTAAAGGGCTTGGATCTTATTGAACAAATCATAGAGTTCTTTGATATTTCTTGCGAAATGGTTGAGGGGGACTTAGAAAATATTCCAACTCAAGGTCCTGTTGTCTTAGTTGCTAACCACCCGATAGGTTCACTCGATGGTCTTGCACTATTACGTGCAGTTGCTGCCGTTCGTCCTGATGTCAAAATCGTGGCAAATCAGTTCCTCAATTATATAGAGCCACTAAAAAGCTTATTTATTTCAGTGGATAATATAAATAACCGAACCAGTCGGCAGCAGGTTGAAGCAATGCAACGGCATTTGGATAAACAAGGGGCATTAATTGTGTTTCCTGCGGGTGAAGTCTCTCGGTTTGGCCGTAAAGGGGTTCGTGATGGCCACTGGCGTACAGGTTTTTTGCGTTTAGCCGCAAAGGCCAGAGCACCTATTGTCCCCATTCATATTCAAGGGCGAAATAGCCATTTATTCTATTTAACCTCGTTGGTTTACAAGCCGTTATCGACTTTAATGTTAGTCAGGGAAATGTTTAAGCAGCGAGGAAAAAGATTAAAAATTCGTATTGGTGGCAGCATCCCATTTATTCATTGGCATGATGGCCATACAGCGGCTCATGAGCTAGCAGGGCGCTTTCGTCGCCATGTCTATTTGTTGGGAAAAGGTAAGGAAGGGCTATTTACCAGCGAATCACCAATTGCGTTGCCAGAAGACAGAATTGAATTAAAAAAAGCGCTAGTGGTCTGTGAGCGGCTAGGAACATCTCCCGATGGGAAAGAGATTTACCTTTATCACCGAAACCAAGAGGTAAGGTCGCCGATTTTACGAGAAATAGGTCGATTACGTGAAATAGCATTTCGTGCTGTAGGGGAAGGTTCAGGTAAGCGCCGTGATTTAGACAGCTATGATGACGATTATTATCATCTGGTATTATGGGATGAAAGTGAACTTGATATTGTCGGAGCTTATCGGTTTATACCCACTAAAAAGCAAATTGATACCAAAGGTTTGCAGGGTATTTACAGCTCTAGCTTATTTCATTATGACCAAGCCATGATGCCAATATTAGCGCAAGGTATTGAGCTTGGTCGGAGCTTTATTCAGCCTAAATATTGGGGAAAACGGGGTTTAGATTATTTATGGTTAGGTATTGGCGCGTATTTGGCGAAATACCCACAATATCGTTATCTTTTTGGCCCAGTATCTATTTCTGGCTCAATGCCGGTTGCGGCGCGTGACTTACTGATTACTTTTTATCGGCTCTATTTTTCGGCGCAACACAGCATTGCACAGTCACATCAGCCATATCCAGCTTCTTTGCCACAGGTATTAGCCCAATTTTCAGGGGACAATTACCACGAAGATTTAGTTAAATTGAAAAGCTTACTCAATAACATTGGCTGTTCGATTCCGACGCTTTATAAGCAATATACTGAATTATGCGAGCCGGGTGGCGTACAGTTTATGGATTTCGGTACAGACCCCGCATTCAATGATTGTATCGATGGCTTGGTACTGGTGGACTTAACCAAATTAAAACCCGCACGCTATCAAAGATATATTGGAGTACATTTGGTTTCACAAGAAGAGTATAAAGGGCAAGTGGAAGAGGGGGACTAACCCTCTTTCACTATTGGGCCATTAAGGTACAGGAACGGCTTTGCTTTTATAGGTAACTATAAGTTAATAAAGTTATTATTGGCAGTTCTTGCTGTGCTTTATTTATTTAACATTCATATTAGTAATGTGTTTGCTAATTGAAAGAAAACAAAATAACTGCATTAGCGTTAAACTTACCTGCAGATGTGAACTTACCTGTTGTGGTTGCCTTAAAATTAAGTGGTGCTATTTGCCCTCTAGCAACGCTCTTATTATTGATATCCAGTGAAACTTGATTGACTGAAATATCAACAGGAAGATTACTTAAATAGGGAGTAGCTAATAAGCTAGCCCTTATATCAACAATATTGGTGCAGCTAAAAGCCCCTGTAGCTTCTCCAGACCAAGAGCCATTTTGGCCACTAACTGCGGAACCCAGATCAATACTCGTAGGGAAGCTAAAATTACAAGAAGTGTTTGATGGCGGTACTACCCCACAGGCAGCACTAGGCAATAAAGTGCCATAAGAAGTTCCCCAAGTTGAGATTTGAAAAACTTGGAACCCGTAACAAACCGATGAGAAGTCTGTATTTGGATAATTACCCCACATGCCAGTAACTGTTTGTGTATTGGCGGTGCCGTATTGTAGTTTCCAAGCATTAAAAGCATCCAGTGCCGTCCCATTATTGCGGATGATGACTTTTTGTTGCATGCCATAGGGTAAATTTATACCTCCAAATGTTTTAGGATCAGCGCTAGATCCCCGGTAATCATATGGGCCAACGGTTACAACACAACCTGATGGATTAAAGCAAATTACACTATTGCTATCTTCATTAGGCCATCCCCATTGAATAGTAACATCATTACCATTTCTTTGAGTAAATGCGCCCCAACTTACAGAATAAGCATTTATATTATAAATAAAGATTGATACAGTAATAAAAATTATTTTTATTACTGTAGCTTTATAATCGCGAATTATTGCTGAGATTTTCATTTTTGAATACCTATGATTTAAATGTAGCTTTTATACTTTTAGTTGTATTCTAAAAAGAATGTTAACGTTGATATAAATGTTCCATATGAAATTGTTTTATTTGCTAATGCAGAATGCTCTCCTTGGATAAAGGCTTTAAGTTTTATTTCGTTATTACCTGCTGACAATTTCTGTGTGTGATCTTTTTTGTTTATATCGATTTTTTCTCCAGTATCTGTTTCTAAACCAATAGCAATACCATTAGCTTGGCTTGCTGGGTCTAGTGCAAGATATCCAGGTAAAAAAGAGTTTTCATTGCCATTAAATGAAGCATTAATTTCACGACCTAAAGATAAGTCACAGTTAATTAATCGAATACTAAATGATTCACTTAGCGTGCGGCTATTTAAATAAAGATATTTATCTGCGATTGTTCCGAAATCTAATGTAATTAGTTCATCTCCGGGATATAGGTCACAAGTATCTTCAACAAATATACCATCAAAATTAATTGTTTCGGCCATAGATGGTAAGGAGTAGCATATAAATACTGTTAAAAATAATAAATTATAATATTTTATTGTCGAGAACATCATAATTCCTATTGAAATGTAATGGTTAATGTCGCTGTAGCATTGAATGTGTCTCCAATAAGTTTAGTTCCTGCTTTTTTGACAATAACAGCGGATAAAGCGGGTAATGTCTTTTGATCAATTACAAATGCTTTATTTAAAGTGATAGGTTGTCCATCCTTTTGAATTTGGATACCTACATTATTTCCATTTTGATCAGATTTAACTTGCAGTGTTGCATCATCAAAACCTGCACCTGCTGCTATACCAGATAATGTTAAAGAGATATTCCAAGGTTGTGTTAGATCGCCATCGCAAATAAGTTCATAAGGAATTTTTTCCTTATAGTGTATTCCATCAACCTTATTAACACCGACTTTACCAAATGAAACTTTGATAGGATCGCTATGACTTAATCGACATTTTGGCGGTATAATTAACGAACCATCAAATCCCCAATTAGCATAGGTTATATTTGCTAAGAATATTAAAAGAAAACAACATATCTGATACTGAATTTTATTATTTATTGAGTTGTTTTTCATTATTGATAGTCCACATTAAGAGTTGCTAGTGCAGTGAAATCTCCGCCATCGGAATCATCAAAACTTGTTGCAACATTTTGTACAGGACTAACCTCTAATGATGGTAATTCGAAATAATTAAAATTTATTTTTTTATTAATATCTTGTTTTATACCATTAATATAGAAGCTTAATCCTAGCTTTGGGTTACTGGTCTTGAGAATGCCATTATTAAAATTACTAGGGTCACCTTGAATACTTAACGTTAGGTTATTCATGGCTAAATTAGTGCAAGTTAATTCAAAAGGTAATTTATGCTTATAATTTACTCCATCAATCCTGCTTAATAATATATCTCCAAAATGAATCATTGATTTTTGACTGTTATTTAAAATGCATTCAGGAGGCGTGATAATTAGATTTCCATTAAACTCCACAGTGAGTGAAGATGAATAAGAAAAAGCACTAAAAACTATTAATATATATAAAAATTTAATTTTCATATTGGCTCTTAATTTATTGATATTCAATTGTCATAATCATTTCTGCATTAAAATCCCCAGCGTCACTTAGCATTGAACCACTTGGTTTTATGGGAACGGCATAAATAGAGGGCATAGCACCATAAATAAAATGAATATTTGAATTGTTGGATACTATATTATTATCTTGATAAATGGCGATACCAAGGTTATCTCTATTCGTTTTTATTGCATCAACACCATTAACTCTAAAGTTAGTCCAACTCAATTTCATTTTTAATAGATTAGTAGATAAATTTGTGCATTGTAAATTGTAGTTAACATTCGTTTTTTTATATGATGACCCATCGATTAAATCTTGCTGGACATCGCCAAAGTCAACATTTAATGTATTTCCTCCTACAAAACTACAATTAGGGGGTTCTATGACTGTAATTGTTAAACCAATAGAAGCCATTGAAGCGCTGGCTGTATTAAAACATATTAATATAGAAATAATGCTAATAAAAACCTGCGATTTAAATAATAGGTATTGATATGATGGTTTCATATTTTTATCCTAGTCATAGACTAATTGGAATCTTATATTTGCTTGATAGTTACCAGCATTAAAATGACTATTAATTCTCACCGGAGTAATGTAATAGGTTAATTTATTATTGCCCATTGATAATAGTTTTGGCCTAGTAAAAACACCTGGTTTAATTTTTTTAAAATTTTCATCATTTAACTCGAGAGCAATGCCTTCAGCACCATTTACTTTTATTAATTTGCTATCTGTATTATCTGATACAGCAAGAAAACGAATTCTTACGGCTGGCATGTCAGAGCTCCAAGTTATATTACCTTGTTGATCATGATTACGACTTTCACTCCTTAAACAATCTTCTAATTGAATATTAAAAGGAACAGGTGTGCCTTTATGCCCTAGAAATTTAAATGCTGAAGAACTATTTGTGCCCAAATCTACTGTTTGAAATGCAGATTGCGTGGCTAATCTACATGCACTTTCGGTAAGCACACCTCTAACCTGTAAAACACCATTGGCACCATCAACATCCCAATTATCAACTTTACCAATATCAGTAGCTAATGTCTGAAAGGCAAGTGTACTGAAAATAATCCCTATTAAAGGAGCGCTATAACTCACTATTTTACTCATACCTTCCTCTATTACTATTTGATAGATAGATTATTTATTACTTGGAGATACCTTGCATTCATTTGCTTGGCAGTTAAAACTAAGATTAGGACGGCCACCATAGTCATTGATATATGTTAGTACTGGGGTATTACCTAATGTTGCAACATCGACACCTAACGGCTGGCTATTTTTGGGAGCGATCATAATTGGCTCGAAGCCTTTTACGGTATCACCTTTAATTTTCTTTGCTGCATCAATAATGGTTATATAATAAGGCGTCGGATTAAATGCAATATATTTGCCGCCTTGCTGTTTTAAAACCAATTTTTCTTGCCATGGGTTATCGATATCATTCTTAGTTGGAATGATAGGTGTTGGCCTATAAAAAAGTTTTATTCGTGTTTGTAATGCAAGTTGCAACGTATTTGCTTTATCACTTCTCGGTGGAATCTCACGTAAATTAAAATAATATACTGACTCAATATCTTGCGGTAATTTTTCTATGCTAGCTAAGGGTTGAATTCTTATTTGACTTTTATCTCCAGGCTCAACACGTTGTACTGGAGGTAAAACAGTAAATGGATCATTAATTTTTTCACCCTGTGCATTTTCAATCCAACCTTGAGCAAGATAAGGTAATGTTTTATTTTCATTACTAATATTCAGGCTAATCGATTTCTCATTACCATTAATAATTGCACGAGTGCGATCTAAGGAGATAGCCGCATTTGCTGTCGATATACTCATCAAAAAAATAGTTGCCAATATAACTTTATAACTATTAACTAATTTTTGGTTAGGATGGGTATCCTTTTTATTTATATTTAATTTTTTCATAAACGATATAATCTCTTTAAGTTTAATTTGATAAAATTTATTATTGCTTACTTTATTGGTTTAAATAACTAGCATTAATGGTTTTATAATGACATGTGTGAAATGTTATTTTATACATGGTAATAGTAATGTATTTGCTAAATTTATTTCTGATGAAACACTATCCGGTAATGTTATATTGCACTGTATTTCATTATCCCAAGAAATATTCAATTTTTCTTTAGGATTTAAACCTGATAAATAAACGCTACCTTCATCACTAATTATTCCAACTTGCTGTTTACGTGCATTTAATACAATAGCGCCAAATGGAGGAGCACTATTATCCGATAAACGAATAGTCGCCATTGCGCTGTTACCTGTTATAACATCAAACTGGCGATAGCCAATAGCGCCTTCTGTCAATGTCCCTTGTTTTACAGAATGGGTAATTTCTGCCTTATTAGGTAAAAGATTCAAATCCACATTAATATTGCTACGGTAATAGCTATTAACATCAGCAATGACAGCTTTGCCAAAATAATTTGACCGTGTCACAATTCCATTACCACGCAAAGGGATGTACGGGACACCACTGGTGTCAACAAAAACACGCGAAGCACCCAATTGGTTACTTCTATGGAGTGCTACCCCATGTTGTGTTGCCGTTAATCCACCTTGTATTGATAGCCCGGCGGAACGGTAACGATTCTGTTGGTATGTCGCATTTGCATTAACCTGAGCCATATCACCTTGATATGTATAGTACCCGCCAATAATTGCTCCTGACCGTGCGACCCCAGTATTAATTTGGTAGTTACTACGCTCATTAATGCGGTCATAATAATTTATATTCTGCGTTGTATTACTTTTATCCCAGCTACTGTTAAAACTGACTGTAGAGGTTTCACCCCAAGGCACAGATAACGCAATATAAACGCCATCATCATTTGTGTTTTGGTAGCTAGTACGGAATGCTGTCAAGTTAACGCTTAAATTTTTAAATTTTCCGAGATCAAAATATTTAGCTAATGATAAACTATAGCGGTTATTATCGGGTTGATTCCAATATGTCTGGTGGTAAAAATTTAAGTATGTGCTCAATCCACTGTCGCTAAACTGTTGATTATAAGAAATGGTATACATCTCTTTGCTATTATATTGTCGAACGCCACTCATTTTTGCATTGAGGTATTCAGGCATACTCATAAAGTCTTTTTCTGAAAAACGATAACCCGCAAAGGTAACTTGGCTGTTAAAATCTTCAAAACGCTTTGAATAACTCAATCTATAAGAGTTTCCGTTATAACTCGTTTCGTTATTTGAAGTGATTTCTTTAATTTTTGCATGTGTTCTTGTCGCATCAAATGAAAGAGCTCCAAATTGCATGAGATCGCGACCAATTCCCAACGTTGCTGAGATATATTTTTGTGAAGCAATCGTGCCACCATATAAAGACCAACCATTATTAATTCCCCACGAATACTCGCCGCTAGCGAAATTATCACCATTAATTCGATGATTGGAATCACTAGGTCGCCCTGCAGCAATTTTATAACGAACTTGCCCTGGTCGAGTAAGGTAGGGAATACTCGAGGTATTTACTGTAAAAGTTTGCGTTTTACCATTTTGTTCCTCTACTCTTACATCTAATTCACCCGATAAAGCATCATTGAGATCTTGAATGCGAAAGGGGCCAGCAGCAACTTGAGTTTGGTAAATAGTGCGGCCTTGTTGGCTAATAATAACGGTTGCATTACTATTGGCCACTCCTGTAACTTCAGGAGCATATCCCCTTAAATTGGGGGGCAACATATTAATATCAGTAACTAAACTGAGCCCTGTGAATCTAAAACTGTCGAAAATATCGGAATTTAAATAAGATTCACCAAATGTTAGCTTTGCTCCTAATGATTTGATATCCCGAAAAATATAAAAACGATTCCAATCAAAAGAATGTGTTGACTCAGAAGATGGACGCTTCTCAAACCGCGTTTGCCAATCAGCTCTGAATCTCCATGGACCTAAATTTATTCCTGCCACTCCGTTACCATTAGTGGTATAGCTTGTACTTTGGTGACTACGTATCTGTTGATTCGCTTGCGCGTTTAGATTGTAATCAAATAAAGCTCCCGATATACCATCTTCCCAACGAGTGGGTGGATCCCAATTATCTGCTGTATATTCTAAATAGGCTTGAGGAATATTAATATATAGCGTTGATGTCGATAAATCGGCCTTTGTAGTTGCACCAGATAAGCTGTTTAAATCTAGGCAGGAGTCATTATGCCACCAGGTCAACGATGATAATATTTTGGGCTTTAGTCCAAACTTATCAACTAAGCTGGGATCTAAACATACTTTACTGTCATCAATATCTTCATCTGAGTTATAATAAAAAATACTTTGCTCAGATAATATATTCTTGTTTACATGAACACTAAAAGTGTATTCTCCTGGCATAAAATAACCAGTTTTAGAGAAACGGCTTAGATCAATATTAGCACGATCATTTATATCTAAAATATCTGTATTAAATTCTATATTAGTAGAGGCGAATCCAGTATTACAGATGATAGTTATCATGCCAGCTAATATATATAATCGATTAGCTGATGATAATTTAATATGGATTTTATGATGCGCCATTATACTTGACCTTATTCAAACTCATTTATAATAAGAGAAGGTATCTCCTATTTGGAAAAATGTTCATGTGGACAGCGTTATTTTCGATATTACTCATAATCTAATTTATACTTTATTAGACTAAAGTAATTACCTGGTTCTAAAACTTTATTATTTCTTATTAATCGTAGGTTGTAATTTAAATCACGATTGCCATCAGTTAATTCTTGCGATGACATTACCTTTCCTGGATAAACGACTTCACCATCAGCACTACTAATTTCAATGCCAAACCCTTCTGCTTGTCCATTGACAGTAAACAAATTACCATCATGAACTCCATCAAATGTTACTGTAAAATATTGCCAGTTTGGTTTTTTTGTTTCAGTTCTTTCGAGCACACAATTAATTAATTTTATTGAAAATTTTTTTTTGTTACTTTGGCCATCACGAATCATTTGCGATATAGATAAGCTTCCCATTTCAATGGTTTGATCTCTGCTACTTATATCAATAGAACAGGCGGTCTCAATAATACTTCCATTCATTGTAATTAATGATTCAGCCGAACAATATGATGACAAACTAGTTCCTAATAATAGAATGAATGTCAACCATGAAAATTTATATAGCATATTTTCGCTCTATCATTATGCCCAATGAACCTAAAAACCTATCCATGTGTTTTTAGGTTAAAATTAGAAGGTGGCTAATTTTATTCGTAAGATAAAGTGAAGTCTGCTACGGAACTGAATTCACCAGCAGTAATAGTTGAAACATCACCACCATTACCTTTCAGGTATGCAGAGAATTGTAATGTGTTACTACCATCCTGAATTTGTTGGAATGGCGTTGCTGTATTAATCGTAACAACTTCACCGTTACCGCTAGTGATTTGAACGCCTGCACCACTACCTGTACCTACAATACCTAACGTTTTATTATCTTCATCGAATGCAGCAGATGCACCAGTAAAGGTTAATTGAACACCTTTAGTTAAGCTGCTAACGTTACAGTTTTGTAGTGCGATCTCAAATGCCTTAGGTGATGATTTTCCGCCATCGGCTAAAGCCATATTAGAGATTTGGCCTAATTCAATTGTTTGGTCAATACTTTCTGGTGCAATTGAACATGGCGCTTCAATAATCGCACCTTTAAAAGTAACTTTACCGTGGCCTTGGTCAGCCGCATTTGCTGCAGAAGCGCCGCCTAAAACTAATAAGGTGGCCATTGCAATACTTTTGATTTTCATCAATCTTTTCCTTTACTGTTAAATATATAAATATGATTATTGTTAATCTCATTATGTTAATTTCATAGTGAGATTAATTAATAACAATCAGAGTTAATTGCTATTAATTAATAATAATTTCGTTTGTCATTGAATATTACAATAATGCTCTTGAATCATTGACATATAAGATTTCTTTTTCAATTTCTGACTTTAATTTAGATAAATCTAGGTCAATATGGATTGTTAACTCGATTAATTTTTCAAAACTTAGTTTTGTTGCTCCTCGCTCATATCTTGATACTTGTTGTTGACTTACATTTAGTTTTTTTGCTAATTCAGCTCCACTAATTCCTTTTTTCTTTCTCAATCTTTTTATTAAATATCCTAATTTTATATTTACATTTTCTTCATCATTCATTTGCTTTACCTAAATGTGAGGATTGAAAATATGATGAGTTAATCTTTTTTAAAGAAGTAACAGACATCTACCTTAAAATACACGGATATCAACATGATTTTAGATGTTGATATATCACTAAGGCCATTTTCGTAACGTGATAATTGTTGTTGAGATATACCTATAATTCTGGCTAAATCAGATCCACTTAACTGATATTCTGATCTTAGCAATTTAATTTTTTTACCAATATTCTTGGCAACTATATGCGTAATGTTTTTTTTGTTTTCTAAAACAGTTAAGCAAGTAAAAATAGAGTCCTTCATTTTATTAGGATACCAATTTAAATTTCAATTTTTGGATTGCTGTTTAATTTGTGAATATAGATTACTCTTGATAAAGGTATTTTCTAAATATAAATAATCAGTATGCTAAATCGATAAAATCGATTAATTACAATACATGTATCTAATTACAAGCTAAATAAGTGATGCTCTAATAATGACTTGTTTAATAGCTTGAATCTTAAATAAAAATAAAAAACATTATCAATTGAATGGTTATTTTTATAACATATTGTTAATATGATTTTTTTTGAAACAAAATATCAATATAAGATTATTCTTACTAAAATAGTTGTAAATTTTGCATTTATTAAGATATTTCTGTTCATTTTGGAACATTATTTTTGGAGGGATACTAATAGAATTAGTATTAATTGTATAAATAAGACTATCTGAATGTGATTTATTACCTTCATATTTAGATATTTTAATGGAGATATGTTATTTAAACAGTTGTGACTTTAACCAAGGGTATTTGGTTTTAGGGGAATAATACTGTGCTAGTTGGGGAATACTGAGACTTAAAATCGATAAATCTCAGTATTGGTAATGGTAATAAACTTAATAACTAGCTTATATCACTCGCATCGTGGCGTTCGCGTACTTGTTGTGCAGGGTCACCTTGTAGGCGATTAACCCGGCGACCTCGCTGTACTGCTGGGCGTGCATAGATTTCATCAGCCCAACGAATAACATTTTTATATTCATGGACAGATAGAAATTCTGCGGCATCATAAAGCCAACCTTTCACTAATGCACCGTACCATGGCCAGATGGCGATATCAGCGATGCTGTAGTCTTCCCCTGCAACATATTTATGTTCTGCTAAACGCTTGTCTAACACATCTAATTGACGTTTAGTTTCCATGGCAAAGCGGTTAATTGGGTATTCAAACTTTTCAGGTGCGTAGGCATAAAAATGCCCAAAACCGCCACCAGCAAAAGGTGCTGAGCCCATTTGCCAAAATAACCAGGATAAGGTTTCAGCTCGTTCCGGCTGAGTTGTGGGTAAAAAAGCAGAAAATTTTTCGGCTAAATAGGTCAGAATCGAGCCTGACTCAAATACTCGGATAGGCTCCTTGCCGCTTCTGTCGACTAAAGCGGGAATTTTTGAGTTAGGGTTAATTTCAACAAAACCAGAACTAAATTGGTCGCCTTCACCAATGTTAATTAGCCAAGCGTCATATTCTGCCTCTTTAATGCCAAGGGCTAATAACTCCTCTAACATGATAGTGACTTTTTGCCCGTTCGGCGTTCCTAAGGAATATAGCTGTAGTGGGTGCTTACCTATAGGTAAAGATTTTTCGTGAGTTGCACCGGAAACTGGACGATTAATATTGGCGAATTTTCCGCCGTTACCTTGCTCCCATTGCCAGACTTTTGGCGGAATATAGGGGGGGTTTGCCATGAGTTATCTCCTTAACCGTTTTCAAAGGTGGTGATTGTTTTCTCATCAATCTTTTCATTGCGAAGGTCTTTCACTGTAGCAAGCCCTAATGAATTCGCCACTGTTTTTATCGTATTTGGTTTGGTGGGAAGGCTAAATAGCACAGAGTGCAAGAATATATAGAAGATAAACAGATGAGTTAAGTATTAGTGCTGAGCGACTTTTTAGTCTGGGAGTCATTGTTTATACGCACAATGATAGTTGAGTTATTCATCGAAATTAGCACATGTTTTGAATGGTTAGGTAATAACAAAAGGTAAATATGCTCGTGCATAATAAAAAATCAGCGCTTGAAATAAGACTTAAGTGAAAAAATTGTTAACAAACGCGTTGTGCAGATCACTAATTCAAATAAAAAAAGGGTGTGAATAATTTGTGAAGATTGGCACTAATTTGCTGGGGTGTATTTTATACATTGATAGCATATCAGTCATATTCAGGTGTATCGGAGTGTGTCCATGCTTGCGCCAAATTCAAACATCTATCAAAGCTTATCACAAAGAGCAAAAGTGCAGCCAGACGCTGTTGCGATTGTATTTGAAGAGCAAAGTTGGAGTTATCACCAATTACTTGAGAAAGTAAACCAAACAATGTTATGGCTAACTACCGCCGCACAGTTGAAAAAAGGTGATCGGATAGTACTCGGCTGGGGTAATACAATTGAATTTTGCCAATTATTTTATGCCGCTGTAGGGTTGGGTATTCAGGTAATTCCTTTAAGTACTAAAATGAAAGAGTTTGAAGGCAAAGAGCATTTATCTTGTATTAATGCGGATGCTATTTTTTGGGATGACACATATCAACCATGGTTAGCTCAGTTCAGTACAAAAGGGATGAGTCTTTCTCAGTGGCGTAATCTAATACTTACTGAAGAAATTAACTTTATCAACCAAGTTAATGAGGAAGACCCCGCGGTTGTGATATTTACTTCGGGCACAACAGGTGCACCAAAAGGTGCGGTGATCACGCACAAGAATATATTGTCTGCAGTATATGCCTATCAGGAAACATTAAAGTTATCTGAACACGATAAAACAATTTTAGCGGTACCGATTTATCATATTACTGGGCTTTCTGCTATTTTAGCGTTATTTATTCATATTGGTGGGACGGTTTATCTTCAAAAGAAATTTAATGCAAAAGATATTATTTCAACAATTGCAAAAGAAAAAATTACATTCTTACATGGTTCTCCAACCGTGTTTATATTATTAATTCAAAAAATAAAAGAAAATAAAAGTATTAACCTAGAAAGATTTAATTCATTAAAAATGATTGCTTGTGGTGCAGGTCATTTGAATGAAGGCACGATTAAAGAGCTTTCTTATCTATTCACCAAGACATCTATTCATTCTATTTATGGTTTGACAGAGACATCATCCCCAGCCACCGTATTTCGTGAAGATATTCGATACAGTGATAAAAAGGCGAGCTCAGGTACACCGGTTCCTGGATTACAGGTGGCCATACGAGATGATAAAGGTGAAGATAAGCCCGCTAACAGTACCGGTAATATCTGGGTTAAGGGAGATGTTGTTATCCAACGTTATTGGCCAGATAGCCCTGCGAACACCACGTCGTTTAATGATGGTTGGTTTTTTACTGGCGATATTGGTTATAGGGATGATGATGGTTTCCTTTATATTCAAGATCGAATTAAAGACATGATTAACCGTGGTGGGGAAAAAATATATTCTATTGAAGTCGAAGATTTGATTTCTAATTACCCAGGCGTTAATGAGGTCGCGGTCATTCCAATTGAAAGTACAATATATGGCGAAGAACCCATTGCATTTATTATTCCTGAGAACCAAGTATGTTTAACCAGTAAAGAAATTATTGAATGGTTAAAAGATAGAGTGCCAACGTATAAAGTTCCAGTAAGAATTATGTTTACACGTAACTTTCCTAGAACTTGGAATGGTAAAATAAGTAAGAAAGATTTGAAGTTACGCTATTACTCTTTAAATAACTAAAATTTAAATTAGTTTTTAATTAATCAAAAAGGGGCTATGAAATATTAGCCTTCAGGTAGGTTTTATCATGAATAATAAATTTATTTCTAAACAAGATGCCGCTAAATTAATTAATAATGGTGATACGATTTGTACTGTGGGAATGACATTAACCAGTGCTGCTGAATCTATTTTATCGGCAATTGAACAACGTTTTTTATCCGAGGGCGTACCAAATCAATTAACTCTCGTTCATGCGGCTGGGCAATGTAACCGTATTCGCGGGAATCAACACTTTGCCCATGAAGGAATGGTGAAACGGATTATTGGTTCCCATTGGGGGTTAGCACCTAGATGGATGCAGATGATTAATGACAATCAAGTCGAAGCGTATTGTCTTCCGCAAGGGCAAATGGTGCATTTATATGGCGCAATGGCCGCAGGTTTACCAGGGCGCTTATCCAAAGTGGGGCTAGGGACATTTATCGACCCTGATCTCGAAGGGGGGAGGATGAACGTTAAAACGTTGGCGCTTCCTCCTTTAGTTGAAAAAGTGAATTTCAAAGGGGAAGAATGGTTATGGTATCCAGAAATTCCTTTAGATGTGGTGGTGATCAGAGGAACCCATGCGGATAGTAAAGGTAACCTGACCACCGATGAAGAAGCCATGGCGTTAGAGGTTTTACATGCGGTACTGGCTGCTAAACGCTTTGGTGCCAAAGTGATTGCACAAGTGAAGTATTGTGTCGAAGAAGGAACTTTACATCCTAAACGTGTCACGGTTCCCGCCAGCTTTATTGACCACATTGTCGTGTGTGATAACCCTGAAGAAGACCATCGCCAATCCTCAAGCTGGTTTTTTGACCCAACGCTATGCGGCGATATTCGCACGCCTATCCAACAAACTACGCCATTACCTTTAGATATTCGCAAATTGATTGGGCGAATTGCATGCCGTTATCTATATGAAAACTGTGTGATTAATTTAGGAACGGGAATTCCAAACGATGTTATTGGTTCAATTATTCAGGAAGAAAATGCAACCAAGCGTGTTGATATTACCGTGGAGTCAGGGATTTGGGGGGGCGTCCAAGCTGGTGGCATTGATTTTGGTATAGGCCGCAACCTGTCAGCGATGATTAGTCACCAAGACCAAATGTTGTACTACAACGGTGCAGGCGTTGATATCACCTATATGGGCGCAGGGGAAATGGATGCCAGTGGTCATGTCAATGCGACGTTGTTAGGCAATATTTGCCCTGGCGCAGGTGGGTTTATTGATATTACCCAAAATGCTCGGCACGTAGTGTTTTGCTCAACGTTTACGGCAAAAGGGTTAGATATTCGTTGTGAAAATGGGCAATTAACTATTGTGCAGGAAGGGGATATTAGAAAGTTAGTTAACCAAGTACGGCAAATTTCATGGAATGCGGATGTCGCGCGAAATATCAACCAAACCATGCATTTTGTCACGGAGCGTGCGGTGTTCACTTTAGGGGGGAAAACCCCTGTATTGGTTGAAATTGCCCCTGGTATCGACCTAGAGCGTGACATTCTTGCCCATATGGACTTCGTACCTGAAATTTCGCCTGATCTGAAAGTGATGGACTCTTCATTATTTGAAGAGGCGCCTTTTGGTCTGGTTTCGTATTTGTAGTTTCAATATTAAAGAGGAATTTATCCATGTTAGTAAAAGATAAAGTTGCCATTGTGACGGGTTCTGCAAGAGGTATTGGTTTTGCGATTGCTCAGGTACTTGCAGAAGAAGGGGCAAAAGTTGTTATTTCTGATTTAGCCATGTCATCAGGTGAAGAAAGTGCAAAACAGCTACAAGAACAAGGCCATCAAGCCATTTTCATTCCTTGCGACATTGCTAAACGTGAAGAGGTGAATGCCTTATTTTCTAACGCATTAGCACATTTTGGGGCGATTGATGTACTGGTGAATAATGCGGGGATCAACCGAGATGGCATGCTGCATAAATTAACGGAAGATGATTGGGACAAAGTGATTGATATCAATCTGAAAGGGACATTTAACTGCATGCAAGAAGCGGCAAAATTAATGCGTGAGCAAGGAAGTGGCCGAATTGTCAATATTTCCTCGGCGAGTTGGCTTGGGAATGTTGGGCAAGCCAACTATGCCGCGTCCAAAGCTGGGGTTATTGGTCTGACTAAAACGGCTTGCCGTGAACTAGCCCGTAAAGGTGTCACAGTAAATGCGATTTGCCCAGGATTTATTGATACAGATATGACTCGTGGTGTACCTGAAAAAGTTTGGGACATCATGATCAGCAAGATCCCTGCGGGTTTTGCTGGCGATCCACGTGATGTCGGCCAATGTGTTGCATTCTTAGCCTCTGATAAAGCGCGTTATATCAATGGGGAAGTGATCAATGTTGGCGGCGGAATGGTGTTATAGGGGGAAATAATGAAACAAGCGAATGATATTGTCATTGTCAGTGGTGTGAGAACAGCAATTGGCACGATGGGGGGAAGCTTTGCAAATACGCATCAACACGACCTTGGGGCCGTGGTTATCCGTGAGGCTGTGAAAAGAGCTGGAATTGCTCCCGAAGATGTCGATGAAGTCATTGTGGGTAATGTTGGGCAAATCGCAGAAAGTGGTTTTATCGCTCGCATTTGCCAGCTACGAGCAGGGCTACCAAAAGAAACTACAGCATATTCGGTTAACCGCCAATGTGGTTCCGGGTTACAAGCTTTAGCCGATGGCATGATGTTACTGCAGACCGGTCAATCCGATGTTGTGGTGGCATGCGGTACAGAAAATATGACGATGCTGCCGTACTACTTACGCAAAGCGCGTTATGGCTACCGCATGGGGAATGATGTGCTCGAGGATGGATTAACGTCCATCCTAACTTGGCCAGAAGGCCCTTATCACAACGGAATGACTGCAGAAAACGTTGCAGAACAGTTCAATATTACCCGCGAAGAGATGGACGATTTTGCATGGGACAGCCAGCAAAAAGCGTTAAAAGCGATTCAAGCGGGTTATTTTGCTGACCAAATATTACCAGTAGAAATACCAGAAGGCCGTAAAGGCACACGTATTTTTGATACCGATGAACATCCACGTGATACACCACGTGAAAAATTAGCTAAGTTGCGCCCTGCATTTAAAGCCGACGGCGTGATCACGGCGGCAAACTCGTCAGGGATTAATGATGGCGCAGCGGCGTTAGTCATGATGCGACGTGAAGAAGCGGAAAAACGTGGTCTGACCCCACGCATGAAAGTGGTCGATTGGGCAGTTGCGGGTTGTGAAGCGGCTATTATGGGCTTTGGGCCTGCGCCAGCGACGCGCCGACTAATGGAAAAGCTCAAGATGAATGTAAAAGACATTGACTTAATTGAGCTAAATGAAGCATTTGCGGCTCAAGCTATCGCAGTTATGAATGATTTATCTCTTGATAGCACTAAGGTGAATGTGAATGGTGGCGCAATTGCTCTGGGTCACCCAGTGGGCGCCAGTGGGGCTATTTTGCCTGTGAAGTTAATGTATGAAATGGAACGCCGTCAGGTTGCCACCGGGTTAGTCACGATGTGTATTGGTGGTGGCCAAGGGATTTCAATGTTGTTCGAAAGAGAATAAGAAAAACTGCAAGCAGAAAGCCCGACGTGGGGCGTCGGGCTGTTGCTGAAGTAAAAGCTACAGGTATGGGGCACTTATAACCAAGAGCCGTACCTGTTTCACTACAACATGAGGATCTTATCTATGTTTTCTACAAATGCAAAGTTAGATTTTGCGGCTCAGGGGAAAAAAACCAACGCAAAGATATACCGTAACCTGATGCCGTTGTTGATTTTAGCGTACATTATTAGCTTTATTGACCGAACGAATATTGGCATGGCAAAAAATGCGATGTCGATTGATTTAGGATTATCTGCAACCGCATTTGGTATCGGAGCAGGGCTTTTTTTCCTAACCTACTCAATTCTTGAGATCCCAAGTAATTTGATCATGGAAAAAGTAGGCGCGCGTTTTTGGATCACGCGGATCATGATCACGTGGGGGTTATTATCTGCGGCGATGGCTTTTGTGACAGGGCCGACTTCTTTTTATATCTTACGGTTATTACTGGGAGCGGCTGAAGCGGGTTTGTATCCCGGGGTTATTTTATATATGACATATTGGTTTAGCCAAGAGGAACGAGCTAAAGCAACAGGGTTATTTTTACTTGGGGTCTGTCTTGCGAATATTATTGGAGCACCGCTAAGTGGCTTATTGCTGAGTATGGATGGCTTATTAGGTTTCCATGGCTGGCAATGGATGTTTATTATTGAAGGTTTGCCTGCGGTGATCCTCGCATTTGTTGTGTGGTTTGTGTTGCCGAATAAACCGGAAGATGCGAAATGGTTAGATGAGGATGATCGGAATTATATTAAATTTAAACACGACCAAGATAAAAACAGCATTAGTGTGAGTAATAGTAAGTTCTCACTCAAGGCGGCATTCAAAAATAAAGCCTTTATGATGATTGTTGCTATCTATTTTACTCACCAGTTCTCCGTCTATGGCTTAAGTTATTTTTTGCCTACTATTATCGGTGAGTATGGCAAACTGACACCGATCCAAATTGGCTTATTAACAGCGATCCCTTGGATTTCAGCTGCAATTGGTGGCATTTTTGTAGCGAGAAAAGCGAATACACCGCGTCGGTCATCGCGCATTTTAATTTCAGGTTATGCCGTGATGGCGGTTGGATTAGTGATAGGTGCGCTGGGAGGCCCAGTTGTCGGCTTAATAGGCTTTTGCTTGACTGCATTTATGTTTTTTGTGGTTCAATCGATTATTTTCTCTCTTCCACCCACTTATATGAGTGGCAGCATGCTGGCAGGAAGTTTAGCATTATTGAACTGTTTAGGATTATTTGGTGGTTTCCTCGGCCCGTTTATTCTTGGATTTTTTGAGGATTATACCGGAACAGCGACTTCTGGATTATGGTTTGGTGTCGGTTTGTTAGTTATCGGAACGATTATTGCTTCACGAGTGAATACTAACGGTATGAGTGAACCCGAACCATTACAAGTATCGGCTTCAGTGGAAAGCAAATAATTCAACATCGCCATTTACAATAGGAAAGTCTGCATGAAAATTGTTATCGCACTTGATTCCTTTAAGGGAAGTTGTTCTGCAAGGTTAGCATGTCAAGCCGTTGCTGAGGGTTTCAAGCGTGTATCCTCTGAATTAGATATGACGTTATTACCCATATCTGATGGCGGAGAAGGTTTGTTGGAGTCACTGGAACATAGCCCTGCGCTTTCTGGTGTAACACCTTACATTTTTAGCTGTACTGGACCTTATGGTAGTAAGGTTGATGCAGGATTATTAGTGCTGGAGGGAAAAACTGCTTTTATTGAAATGGCACAATGCTGTGGGCTGGAATTAGTTCAACGCGAGCACCGTCGCGTTGAAAATGCCTCAACTTATGGCTTGGGTGAAATGGTCAAGCATGCATTAGATATGGGTTGCTCTCGTATTGTTATAGGGATAGGAGGAAGTGCAACTAATGATGGTGGTGCAGGGTTTGCTCAAGCACTAGGTGCTTTGTTTTATGATAAAAATTCTCAGCTTATTGAGGCGCCAATTTGCGGTAAAGACCTTATTAATATCGCAAAGATTGATTTTGATAAATTTGACTCGCGAGCCGCTAAGGTTGAATTTAATGTCTCTTGCGATGTTGAAAATCCTTTATTAGGCAATAACGGTGCGACTTATATTTATGGTCCCCAAAAGGGGGCGGACAAAGCCACACTCGACCAGCTTGAAATGGGGATGACCCACTATGCGAAATTAATGTCAGCCATAACGGGAAAAGATGTTTCGCTGGAGGCCGGCAGTGGTGCAGCGGGTGGATTAGGTGCTGGGCTTCGTTGGTTTGTTTCGGCAAAGCTCGAAAAAGGAATCGATCTCGTTTTGGGGCTCCTTGGTGCAAAATCCTATATTCAACAAGCGGATTTAGTCATTGTAGGAGAAGGGCGGCTTGACAGCCAAAGTGCGAACGGTAAGGCTCCTGTCGGAGTGGCTCGTATGGCCAGCAAGTATGGTGTGCCTGTTATTGCGCTTTGTGGAGGATATAGTGAAGATAGCCGTATCCTATATCAACATGGCATTAGCGCAATGTGGTCATTGTGCCCTGGGCCGATTTCCCTTGAGCAAGCCATGACAAATGGTGAGCGTTACTTGGCAGATACAGCAGAAAATTTGCTGCGAACCGTACTCGCAAATCCGAATAAGCAAATAAAACCCTAAAGTGAGGCGGTAAGATGCTACTGACTGAAAAATTAGCCAATGATATTGTCACACGTGCAATGGGGATTATCCATCACAACGTCAATGTGATTAATAGTCAGGGCGTGATTATCGCCTCAGGGGAAAAAAAGCGTATTGGTGAAATTCATGAAGCCGCAGTGGAAGTGATTCGCTGCGGCAAACGGATCACTATTTACAATGAAAATGAAGCGCGAGCTTATTCGAATGTAGCTCCGGGGATAAACCATCCGATTGTTGTGGCAGATAAAGTGGAATTAGTCATTGGGGTGAGTGGTGACCCTGTTGTGATCCAGCGTTATGCCGAGCTTGCCATACTGACGGCTGAGCTGCTAATTCAACAAGAAATTGAGCGGCGTAGTATTAATTGGCAGCACCGTTTGCGTGATATGTTATTTGTCCAGTTTATAGAAAGTACAACGCAAGCACAGGGGCGCAGTGCGTTACTCAAACTGCATAACTCTGGTTTTGCATTCACTTTACCGACTATTCCTGTGATTATTAATATTGAAGCTATTCAGTATCGTCCTGAAATACTCGATACGATCATTACTGAATTATCAGCCATGGAAAAAAGTGATGTGTTATTACTTAATAGCCGCGAAATTTTGATGCTATTTCCATCAGCGCATTATCAACATGAATCATTTATTCCTAATCTTCATTTCATTCTAGATAGCCAGCTTAGCCAATATTATATTGGTGTTGGTGTTCAAGCAGATACGCAGGAACATGTGAGGGATGCCGTTCATTTTGCACGTTCAGTCATTGAAGTTGGCCGGCTAACGGTGCCCGATAAACAAGTTTTTCTATTTAAAGAAATGGCATCGTTGTGCCTCTTTAATGAATTGGAAAATAGCTATCTATTTAATTTCTTTTTAGATATTTGCCACAAAATATTGTTGCATGATTCGGGGGATATTTTGATTGAAACCCTTGAGTTATTCCTATCGCAAAATGGGGAAATAGGCAGTACCGCACAGCAATTAGGCATTCACAGAAATACATTAAGTTATCGGTTACAGCAAATTAAAAAGCAAACCAGTTTGGACCCGACAAGGTTTACGGATCTGATTCAATTATCTGTTGCTATGCATGGCTATCGTCGACGTTACCCAAAACAACAGCCATGGCTTGATGCATTAAGTTAAGGTGCGGTGTCATTACTTTTGTTGTAAAACCCAAATAGCCGCTTCAACGCGTGATTTTAAATTGAGTTTCTTTAGTAGGTGTTTGACATGGACTTTGACGGTGCTCTCTGTGATTTGTAATTTATTAGCAATCATCTTATTTGATAGCCCCTGAGAGATTAAATCTAAGATATGGGTTTCTCTTGGGGTTAATGCCGATAAATTATGCTCTGTAGAGGCTCGGTTATCTCTTAAGGATTCAGCTAAAATAGAGGCGAGCGTTGGGCTAACGACCATTTTACCACTTGCTGCTTCTTTTAATGCAATAATTAATTTTTCGGGTTCCATGTCTTTCAGTAAATAGCCATCAGCACCTCGTTTTAATGCATTAATTAAGTCTTCACCGTAATTGGATACTGTAAATAAGATAATACGGCCTGAAAGTTCGCGGCTACGTAAATTGTCGAGTACTTCAAAGCCATTCATACCCGGCATATTGAGATCTAATAGAATTAAATCGGGGTCTTGCTCTTCAGCAATTTTAATACCCGTTATTCCATCGTCTGCTTCACCAATTACCTTTAATGTGGGTTCTAAACTAATTAATTGTTTAACACCGTTACGTAGCATTGGGTGGTCATCAATCAGTAAAATGGTGGATTGCCCAGTTAGTTTATTTTCATTTTTCATTAATGAGTTACTCCAATTCAATTAAGCCACAGTCAGTGGAAATACGACATTTACAGTAGTGCCTCCTTGAACTCTTGGCGAAATTTGATATTTCCCATTTAGGCTCAGAGCTCTCTCTCTCATAATAATCAATCCGTAATGGTTATTTTTTGTTGGCTGAGGCTGAATCCCTTCCCCATTATCTTCTATCGTCATAGTGATTAATCCGTTATTTTCAATTAATGAGACTTGTGACCAGTTTGCATTAGCATGTTTGAGAATATTGCTTAAAGCTTCTCGGATTATCTGGATAATATGGATAGATTGATGTGGAGAGAGGCTTTTTGCTGGAATTTGGTAATTTAATCCAATTTGAAAACCAAGGCGCTGACTGAATTCTTGGATTGTGCTTTCTAAAGCAGGAAATAAGCCGGGTTCAGTTAATTTTAGCCTGAAGGTTGTTAAAAGTTCACGTAATTGGCTATAAGCGGAATTTATTTCATTACGCATTTCGTTTAATAGTTCTTGGTGCTTAGTTGGCAATGTTTTAGGTTGCATTTGCAGATAACTAATTTGCATTTTGAGACAAGATAATGATTGCGCGATGGAATCATGTAATTCTCTCGCAATCGCCGAGCGTTCATCCATAATCAGTAACTGCTGTTGTTGTTCTAATTGGTGCTCCATTGCTAGCATTCCCGCAATTTGTTTAACTAACATCAGCACTAAATTATTTTGCTCTTCAGATAATGGCTGATTTATATCTATTTCAGCCAAAATCATGCCATAACGCTGTAAATTATCGGAAATCTCCCATGATATTACTTTAAGTTGTTCAGCTACCTTGGGTGACTTGAGAGAGTGCTCTTCGTTTTCTGGGCAATGAATTTCATGAAAGTAGGTATCATTATTTTCTTCGTATAGTCTCAAGCTGATATTCTGTAGCGGTATTAAGCTTTTAAGCTCAGATAATACTTTTTCTAACCTGACTGATAGTGGCCCAATGGCATGTAAGGTGCGATTAGATTGGTATAAATAGAGTAATACTTTATTTTTATTTTGCAGGTCAGCCGTTTTTTCGATAACTCGGGATTCTAATTGATGGTAACTTTGTGCAAGCTCATCCGACATTTGATTTAACGTTTGGCCCAGTGAATTTAGCTCATCTTGTTTTTTGCCTACAGGAAAGCGCTGACTAAAATCTTGGTGACTAATCGCATTCACCATATGAAGTAACTTAAGCCAAGGTGTATAAATTTTCTTTCTAAAATGGCAGATAGCAAAAATAAGCAGCAACGAAACGAGGCTAATAAATACCATTTGAGTGATTGCTACATAGGTTATCTTTCGTTCTGTTTTTTCATCAATATTGCGAACTAATGCATCAAGCTTATTAACAAAAGTAACGACCGCAAGCCGTGCATCATTAGGCGAAACTGCATGGTTAAGTGCAGGTTTTAACTCTGTAACCCAATATTGATAAATCTCAGAAAATTGCGGTTTTAAATCTTCTATTTCGACGACTTGTGTCAGTTCATCGCTTAATAAATTTTTTTCAAGTTCACTTACATATACGTCAGAATATTGGTTGAGTGGTACTAATGAAAGTAAATGATAGCTTTGCATCCGCAATGAGCCTGATTTATTAATTGCATGTGCATTTCCTTGCACACTAATGATCATACTATTTGAGATTGTCATGCCAATAATACCGAGTACGGCAATCAATAACATTAAACCAATAACTTGGTTAATGATTGAAAATCGGTGATAAGCAATAGACATAAATAATCCTTTCTACGGTACATGTTTATTTATTATTTTTGATAACGTAGATATTGTTTATCTATTATATAAAATTGAATATGCCACTTCGGTATTACTCCTTAATATCCCATTGAGATATTCGCTTTAAATCCCAATATATAAAATTACTGAGTAATGAATTTTTTTGTTTTAATTCAATTTGTTATTGGTGTGTACTCCTAATACTCCTCTGGTGGTTAACGAAAAAAATCCCGCATATTTCATTTAAGTCTCTCTTGATTTAGATCAGCTTCACGGTGGTCTATTCGCCACACACTGCGAGCAGAAATTGTATTTATCGGGGTGATTTATGTCTCAACGAGATAATGTTAATAACGTAGTTGCACCGTCAAATAACGGAGTTATACAGGATTGGCGTCCTGAAGATACTCAGTTTTGGCAGCAAACAGGGCAGCGTATTGCAAATCGTAATTTATGGATTTCTATTCCATGTTTATTGCTCGCATTTTGCGTATGGATGTTATTTAGTGCAGTTGCGGTTAACTTAAATAAAGTGGGTTTTAATTTTTCGACAGACCAATTATTTTTATTAACCGCATTACCTTCCGTTTCAGGCGCTTTATTAAGAGTCCCTTATTCATTCGTTATTCCTATTTTTGGTGGGCGTCGCTGGACAGCGATTAGTACACTATTTTTAGTGATCCCATGTATTTGGCTGGGTTATGCGATTCAAAACCCTGCCACGCCTTATCAAGTTTTTGTCATTATTTCCCTACTTTGTGGTTTTGCCGGTGCTAATTTTGCATCGAGTATGGCCAACATCAGCTTCTTTTTTCCTAAAGCTCGTCAGGGTAGCGCACTAGGCCTAAATGGTGGGTTAGGCAATTTAGGCGTCAGTGTCATGCAATTGGTGGCTCCTTTCATCGTAGGTGTTGGCGTATTTACTTTCGTGGGTGGAACTGGAGCGACTCAGCCGGATGGCTCAACATTGTGGTTAGAAAATGCCGCTTGGATTTGGGTGCCATTTCTGCTGCTTTTTACTGTGATGGCTTGGTTTGGCATGAATGACTTAGCGGCTAATAAGGCATCTCTTAAAGCGCAATTACCTGTTTTGAAACGGGGTCATCTATGGGTATTAAGCCTGTTATATCTGGCGACATTCGGCTCGTTTATCGGTTTTTCTGCCGGTTTCGCAATGTTATCGAAAACGCAGTTCCCAGACGTCATTATTTTGAAGTTTGCCTTTTTTGGTCCTTTCCTCGGAGCACTAGCTCGTCCAGTCGGCGGCATGTTGTCTGACCGTTTTGGCGGTGTGAAAGTCACATTACTGAACTTTGTGATCATGGCTGTTTTCTCCGGCTTGTTGTTTTTTACGTTACCAGAAAACGGTCAAGGAGGTTCTTTCGGGGCGTTTTATGGCGTATTTATGGTGCTGTTTTTAACGGCAGGGCTAGGCAGTGGCTCAACCTTCCAAATGATTGCTGTCGTTTTCCGTAAATTAACTATGGACAAAGCCATCTTAAGAGGTGCTTCAGAGCAAGAAGCACAAAAAGAGGCGGTAACAGAAAGTGCTGCGGCTCTAGGGTTTATCTCTGCAATTGGGGCTATAGGTGGCTTCTTTATTCCAAAAGCGTTCGGTACATCACTAACACTGACGGGATCACCGGCAGATGCGATGAAAGTGTTTTTTGTATTTTATCTTTCCTGCGTGTTTATCACATGGCTGGTATATGGCCGTAAACACAAATAATAACAAGTCATAAAAATCAATTTTAGCAATGTACGGCGCCGGTCGCCGTCTCTTTGGAGGCAATCCGATGAGCAAGTTTTTAGACAGATTTCGGTATTTTAAGCAGTTAGGCGAGACCTTTTCAGGTGATCACGGGCAAGAATTAAATGTAAACCGTGATTGGGAAGATGGTTATCGTAGTCGCTGGCAGCATGACAAAGTCGTGCGTTCTACCCATGGTGTTAATTGTACTGGCTCTTGTAGTTGGAAAATTTATGTCAAAAATGGATTAGTCACTTGGGAGACCCAACAGACGGATTACCCACGCACTCGTCCAGACCTACCTGATCATGAACCAAGAGGATGCCCTCGTGGGGCGAGCTATTCATGGTATTTATACAGCGCAAATCGTGTTAAATACCCAATGATGCGCAAGCGCTTACTTAAATTGTGGCGTGAAGCAAAAGCAGAGCAGCAAGACCCTGTTGCAGCGTGGCTATCTATTATCAATGACCCACAAAAGGCACAAAGCTATAAACAAGCTCGTGGTCGTGGGGGTTTTGTTCGTTCAAGTTGGCAAGAAGTGAATGAACTGATTGCAGCGGCAAACGTCGCGACGATTAAAGAATTTGGTCCTGACCGCATTGTTGGCTTTTCTCCAATTCCCGCTATGTCAATGGTTTCCTATGCCTCAGGTGCCCGTTATTTATCCCTTATCGGTGGAGCTTGTCTGAGCTTCTACGATTGGTATTGCGACTTACCGCCTGCATCCCCAATGACGTGGGGTGAGCAAACGGACGTACCAGAATCAGCGGACTGGTATAACTCATCCTACATTATTGCTTGGGGCTCGAACGTCCCGCAAACCCGTACGCCAGATGCTCACTTCTTTGCAGAAGTCCGCTACAAAGGAACGAAAACTGTTGCTGTCACGCCAGATTACGCAGAAATCACTAAATTCTGTGACCATTGGTTGAACCCGAAACAAGGAACAGATAGCGCCATGGCAATGGCGATGGGGCATGTGATCCTCAATGAGTTCCATGTAAAACGTGAAGCAGAATACTTCCGTGAATATGTGCGTACTTACACTGATATGCCTATGTTGGTGATACTCGATAAGCACGAAAATGGTGCCTATGTTGCTGGGCGTATGCTGCGTGCTTCGGATCTCGTTGATTCTTTAGGCGAAGAGAAAAATGCCGAATGGAAAACCATCGCGATTGATGAAGAGACGGGCGAATTATGTGCTCCACAAGGTTCAATGGGGTTCCGTTGGGATAATAGCCAAAAATGGAACTTAGAACCGCGTGCAGGGCAAGATGCGCACCAGGTCAAAATGCAACTCAGCCTTGCGGATACGCACGATGAATTTGTTGAGGTTGGCTTCCCATACTTTGGTGGTTTAGAAAGTGAACATTTTCAAAGCGTTGAACTGAAAGATATCTTACTGCATAAATTACCCGCGAAACGTATTCAGCTTGCCGATGGCAGCGAGTCACTGGTTACTAGCGTGTATGACTTGATGCTTGCTAACTACGGCATTGACCGTGGTTTCGGTGATGAAAACTGTGCGGTTGATTATGATGATATGAAAGCGTATTCCCCTGCATGGGCTGAAAAAGTCACTGGGGTGAGCCGCCAAAATATCATTCGCATCGCTCGTGAATTTGCGGATACCGCAGAGAAAACTCACGGACGTGCGATGGTGATTGTCGGGGCAGGGATTAACCACTGGTATCACATGGATATGACTTACCGTGCGATTATCAATATGTTGATTTTCTGTGGATGCGTGGGGCAAAGCGGTGGTGGCTGGTCTCACTATGTTGGGCAGGAAAAATTGCGCCCACAAACAGGCTGGACGCCACTTGCTTTTGGCCTTGATTGGCAGCGCCCACCACGGCACATGAATAGCACATCATTCTTTTATAACCATTCAAGCCAATGGCGCTATGAAACGGTGGGAACAGAAGAGTTGCTGTCGCCTCTAGCCGATAAACATGCCTTTAGCGGCAGTTTGGTTGATATGAATGTACGTGCAGAACGCATGGGGTGGCTGCCGTCAGCACCACAATTAAATGTAAATCCATTAAATATTGCGAAGAATGCACAAAATGAAGGTATGTCACCCACAGACTATACCGTTAAGCAATTGAAAGAAGGGAATATTCGCTTTGCAGCAGAACAGCCTGATGACCCACAAAACTTCCCTCGTAACTTGTTTATTTGGCGTTCAAATTTATTGGGGTCCGCAGGGAAAGGCCATGAATATTTATTGAAATATTTATTGGGTACTGAAAATGGTATTCAAGGCAAAGACTTAGGCCAACAAGGCGGCGTCAAACCGGAAGAAGTGGAATGGCAAGATAAAGCAGCAGAAGGGAAGGTTGACTTAGTGGTGACTCTCGATTTCAGAATGTCGAGCACCTGCCTGTTCTCAGACGTTATTTTACCGACCGCTACTTGGTATGAAAAAGACGATATGAATACCTCGGATATGCATCCATTTATTCACCCATTGTCAGCAGCAGTCGACCCAGCTTGGGAATCCAAAAGTGACTGGGAAATTTATAAGGGGATTGCCAAAGCATTTTCTGAGGTCAGCGTTGGGCACTTAGGCAAAGAAACGGATGTGGTGACGTTGCCGATTCAACATGATAGTGCAGCCGAGATGGCACAACCATTTGATGTTAGAGATTGGAAAAAAGGGCAATGTGAGCTTATTCCAGGAAAAACTGCACCGCATATTATTTGTGTCGAACGTGACTACCCCAATACTTACGCGCGTTTTACTTCCCTTGGCCCACTAATGGACAAATTAGGGAACGGTGGGAAAGGCATCAGTTGGAATACGCAAGATGAAATTGATTTCCTGAAAAAACTGAATAAAACCCAGCAAGAAGGGGTTAATGCAGGCCGCCCTAAAATTGACACTGCCATTGATGCTGCTGAGGTGATTTTAACCTTAGCACCTGAAACCAATGGGCAAGTGGCAGTAAAAGCATGGGATGCATTAAGTAAGGTTACAGGGCGCGACCATACGCATTTAGCGCGCTACAAAGAAGACGAAAAAATCCGTTTTCGCGATATTGTGGCACAACCACGTAAGATCATTTCCAGCCCGACGTGGTCAGGTTTAGAAGATGAACATGTTTCCTACAACGCTTGCTATACCAACGTGCATGAAATGATCCCATGGCGGACGCTCAGTGGTCGTCAGCAATTGTATCAAGATCACGAATGGATGCGTGCCTTTGGGGAAAGCCTTGTGGTGTATCGCCCACCGATTGACACACGAGCGGCTCAGCCTCTTATGGGGAAAAAATCTAATGGATTCCCTGAAAAAGCACTGAACTTTTTAACACCGCACCAAAAATGGGGGATCCACTCTACTTACAGCGACAACTTATTAATGTTGACGTTAGGCCGCGGTGGCCCAGTTGTTTGGCTTAGCGAAGAAGATGCCCGCGAACTGGGTGTTGAAGATAACGATTGGGTTGAAGCTTTTAACAGTAATGGGGCATTAACCGCCAAAGCGATCGTTAGCCAACGTATTCCTGATGGCATGATCATGATGTACCACGCCCAAGAACGGCTGATCAACTTACCCGGCTCTGAAATTACGGCTCAACGTGGCGGAATTCATAACTCGGTCACGCGTGTTTGCCCGAAACCGACCCATATGATCGGTGGCTATGCGCACCTTGCCTATAGCTTCAATTACTACGGAACAGTAGGTTCTAATCGTGATGAATTTGTGGTTGTTCGCAAAATGAAACAGGTTGACTGGCTGGATGGTGAAGGTGATGCCTACCAGCAGACCTTGAGCGGAAAGGAGAAAGCATAATGAAAATTCGTTCTCAAGTCGGCATGGTGCTAAACCTTGATAAATGTATTGGTTGTCATACTTGCTCAGTGACCTGTAAAAACGTGTGGACTAGCCGCGAAGGGGTAGAATACGCATGGTTTAATAACGTCGAAACCAAACCGGGTATTGGTTATCCCCAAAATTGGGAAGACCAAGAGAAATGGAAAGGCGGCTGGATCCGCACCATTAAGGGTAAATTGATTCCACGGATGGGAAACAAAGTGGGTGTTTTATCGAAAATCTTCGCTAACCCAGATGTACCTGCCTTGGATGATTATTATGAGCCGTTTAATTATGACTACGGCCATTTAAAAAATGCCAAAGAAGGCAAGCACGTACCGACAGCACGTCCTCGTTCATTAATTACTGGCGAGCGAATGAGTAATGTCAAAATGGGACCAAACTGGGAAGATGATTTAGGCGGTGAATTCGCCAAACGAGCCCAAGATAAAAACTTTGAACATATTCAAAAAGAGATGTATGGGCAGTTTGAGAATACATTCATGATGTATTTACCACGCCTTTGTGAACATTGTTTAAACCCAGCGTGTGTCGCGACTTGCCCAAGTGGGGCAATTTATAAGCGCTCAGAAGATGGTATTGTGTTGATTGACCAAGACAAATGCCGCGGCTGGCGTATGTGCTTAACCGGTTGCCCGTATAAAAAAATCTATTTCAATTGGAAAAGTGGTAAATCAGAAAAATGTATTTTCTGTTATCCACGTATTGAGTCAGGCATGCCAACGGTCTGCTCTGAAACCTGTGTTGGTCGTATCCGTTATTTAGGTGTATTGCTGTATGACGCGGACAAAATTGAGTCGGCGGCCAGTGTAGAAAAGGAAACTGACCTTTACCAGAGCCAACTTGATGTTTTCCTTGATCCTCATGATCCAAAAGTGATTGAAGAAGCGCAAAAACAAGGGATCCCATTAAGCGTGATCGATGCGGCACAGAAATCCCCAGTGTACAAAATGGCGATGGAATGGCGCTTAGCTCTGCCACTGCACCCTGAATATCGCACGTTACCAATGGTGTGGTATGTGCCACCTTTGTCACCGATCCAGTCAGTAGCGGATTCAGGGCTCTTAGCCAATAACGGTGTATTGCCAGATGTAGAAAGCTTACGCATTCCAGTGCAATACCTTGCGAATTTATTAACGGCGGGAGATACCGAACCAGTGTTATTGGCGTTAAAACGTATGTTAGCAATGCGCCATTTTAAACGGGCAGAAACCGTGGAAAATCAATGTGATATCAGCGCGTTAGAGCAAGTTGGCTTAACACAAGCTCAGGCACAAGAAATGTACCGCTATTTAGCCATTGCTAACTATGAAGACCGTTTTGTCATTCCATCCAGTCATCGAGAATTGGCACGCGAAGCATTCCCTGAAGCCAAAGCTTGTGGCTTTAGTTTTGGTGATGGTTGCCATGGCAGCGATAGCAAAGCGAATTTATTTAATAGCAGGCGCATTGATGCCATTGATATCACACCAAAAAATAATCAGGAGAAAGCACTATGATGACACTAAAAGTGATTTCTCGGTTATTGGAATACCCTTCGGAAGCGCTTTGGTTACATCGCGATGAGCTCATTGAAGCACTAGAACAGGCTGATGAGCTGCCAGTCACACGGGCTGTTCAATTGATGGTGTTTGTGCGCGAGTATCTCAACGAAGACTTACTTGATATGCAGGCGCAATATTGTGAGCTGTTTGATAGAGGGCGCGCAACATCATTATTGCTATTTGAGCATGTACATGGTGAGTCCCGAGACCGAGGACAAGCGATGGTTGATTTAATGGCTCAATATCAGCAACACGGTTTGCAAATTGATTGCCGTGAATTACCCGACCATTTGCCCATTTATTTGGAATATCTAACGGTATTACCGAGTAATGAAACTCTCGAGGGGTTACAGGATATTGCGCCAATTTTAGCGTTGCTAGGGGAAAGGCTGAAACAGCGAGAAAGCCGTTTCTCCGTTTTATTTGATTTTTTACTTGAGCTTTCTCATAGCGATATTGCGGCGGAGCAATTAAGCAAACAAGTGGCAACCGAAGTACGGGATGACACCCCAGAGGCGCTAGATGCGGTTTGGGAAGAGGAGCAAGTGAAATTTTTTGCCGATGAAAAAACATGTGGTAGCGAAGTGGCGGCACATCAACATCGCTTCGCCAATGCGGTGGTACCACAGTATTTGGATCTCAGTGTGGGCAGCAGCCATGTAGGAGTTCAAAAATGAATTTTATCAATCAATTTTTCTTCGATATTTACCCCTATATCGCTGGGACGGTATTTATTGTCGGTAGTTGGTTACGTTACGATTATGGGCAATACACGTGGCGAGCGGGTTCCAGCCAAATGTTGGATAAAAAGAACATGCGTTTGGCATCAAACTTATTTCATTTGGGGATTATTGGGATTTTTGTCGGCCACTTTTTAGGCATGCTAACGCCTCACTGGATGTATGAATCTTTCTTGCCAATGCATATTAAGCAGTTAATGGCAATGATTGGTGGGGGCGCAGCAGGTGTGATGATGTTAATTGGTGGTGCGATGCTATTGAAGCGCCGCCTAACGAACCCACGAGTGAGGGCAACTTCATCCTTCGGTGACATCATGATTTTAACCTTGCTGGTGGTGCAAGTTTGCTTAGGGTTACTTACCATTCCATTCTCAGCACAACATATGGATGGCAGCGAAATGCTGAAATTAGTGGGATGGGCGCAGTCTATTGTGACATTCCATTGGGGGGCATCCAATTACCTTGAAGGTGTTGGTATCGTTTTTAAACTGCATATTGTGTTGGGGATGACGATATTTTTACTCTTCCCATTCTGCCGTTTAGTGCACATTTGGAGTGCACCTATCGAATACCTGACTCGTCGGTATCAATTGGTGAGAAATCGCCATTAGGTTGGGTTCCACAAGGAGGTGGGCCAGTACATTGCTTTTGTACAACTTGTTCTTGTGTAAACAACAAATATTGCTATTTTGGCACCCCATCTCATATGAGATGGGGTTTTTTGTTTTATTTAGTGCTGGTTGGCTCGATATAGCCAAGGCGGCGGGAAATCAGTAAGCAAACGTGGGCAAGTTCTTCATTAACACGGTCTATTTTGGAAACCATTCTGTGAGTCGGCCCAGCGACACTAATCGCGCCGATCACATTACCGGTATAATTAAATATCGGCCTAGCTACACAGGTAAGCCCTTCTTCATTTTCTTCATCATCTAAAGAAAAACCTTTTATACGGATATCAGCCAAAACTTCATACAGTTTCATGCGGTCGATAACTGTTTTTTCAGTGTATTTGGTTAACGGTTTATCCAGTACTGCATCAATTTCTTCTAACGGTTGGAAGGCTAATAAAGCTTTCCCTATACCAGTACAATAAGCGGGTAGTCGAGCACCCAGTTTTGCGGAAGTTTGAATGGATAGCGTTCCTTCACTTTTATAGAGGTAGACCACATGGCCACTGTTATAAACCCCTAAAAAGCAAGTTTCAAACGTTGAACTCGACAACGTTTTTAAATAAGGGATTGAAACTTCGACTAAATTAACATTCATTAAGCCTTTAATGCCTAGTTCAAGGCTTTTTAAGTCAAGGTTATAGCGTTCTGTAAGATGGTCTAAGCTGACATATTGGCGCTCTTTTAGTGTTTCTAATACGCGAAAAGCCGTGGTTTTTGGAATCTCCGTATTCTTGACCAATTCGGCCAAAGAAATTCCGTCAGAATGGTTACTAATCTCTTCAAGTATGGTCAGTACTCTGTCGATACTCGACGAGTTTGCTTGACTTTCTTTCGTCATCGTAGGCTCCTCACTCACGCTAAGCTCTTTCATTGTACTCATTATTTAAACGTCGTTCCATTTTTACCTCGATGCAATTTTTTTCTCTGAAAAAACATGCAGTACGTAATGTATTGATCTTCATTGAATTTGATTTTTTGATTGTGATCGCTGTCGTTATTCTTATAAAAACGGAACGACATTCCTATATTTTAATGTATGTTATTAAAAAAGGAACGACGTTCCGTTATTTTAAAGGGATAAACATGTTGATAGTGACCATTGATACAGGGACAACGAATACCCGAGTTAGAGCATGGAAAAATAACGCGGTTGTTCGTGAACAAAGTGTTGAAGTTGGTATTAGGGATTGTGCAAAAAATGGCGATAAAACGCTGTTAATTCAATCGATAAAAACAGTGCTAGATAAGCTGTTATCAGGAGTGAGTGCTGAAGAAAGAGAAAATTATCAGCTCGTTGCATCTGGCATGATTACATCCGAAATTGGGCTGTGTCACTTACCTCACCAAGTGACCCCGGTTTCAATGCAGCAACTTGCTAAAGCTACAATGCCTTGTGTTATCAAGGAGATCAGTGAAAAACCGATTATTTTTATACCAGGCGTTAAAAATAACGTGGCAAATATGACGTTTGATTCAATTGAAAGTATAGATGTAATGCGTGGTGAAGAAGTTGAAGTTTTTGGCATTCTAACACAGCAACCGGATCTTGGCCCTGCCTTAGTCATTTTGCCCGGCTCGCATTCTAAGTTTGTACGTCTTGATGAAAATAATAATGTGGTTGCATTGGCAACAACGATGGCAGGGGAGATTTTCGATACATTAACGCACCAGACTATCTTAGCCAGCTCTTTAGAACACCAGTTTGTTCAATGTTTAGATAAAGAATATTTACGCAAAGGTGCTGAGCTTAGTCTGCAAGTAGGGATTGCAAGAAGTTGTTTTTCGGTGAGGCTACTAGACCTTTTCACGGAAGCGACACTTGACCAACGCTCAAGTTTTTTATTGGGAGCTATTTTGGCGTCAGATTTACTCGCAATAAAACATAGCCAAGCTCTTAATATTACTAGCGATATAAAAATTGTTATTAGTGGAAAACCTATTTTGGCGGATGCACTTCAAGAGTTAATTAAAAACGATAGTTATTTCACTGGGGAAATACACCTATTAGACGATAAAAAGGAACAGCCTTTTTCTGGATTGGGTGCAATTTCAATATTAAAAGAAACGCAATGCAAATAAATATTATTAATGGTTTTTTATTAGGTGATTGTTATGAATTCTAAAAATGAAATACCGCTTATTGCAATATTACGTGGAATAAAACCTGACGAAGTTTTAGAACATATCGCTATCCTTGCAGATGAAGGTTTTAATTATATAGAAATTCCTCTTAACTCTCCCGAGTGGGAAAAAAGTATTCCATTAGCGATTGAAAACTACGGCGATAAATTAAAAATCGGTGCCGGTACTGTGCTCAATAAAAGCAATGTTGAAAAGTTGGCAATAATGAACGCTAAAATTATTGTCACACCTAACATTAACGTTTCTGTGATCACGACTGCTCTTGAAAATAAGATGGAAATATTTCCAGGTTGTGCAACAGCAACAGAAGCTTTTACCGCGATTGACGCCGGTGCTGTTAATTTAAAAATTTTTCCTACAGCGCCTTTCGGGGTTAATTATGTGAAATCGCTGATGTCAGTGATCCCAAAAAATATTGCCATTTATGCGGTAGGAGGCATCACTCCGAATAACTTGCATGAATACCTAAGTATTGGCTGCCATGGTGCAGGGTTGGGAAATGATCTTTATCGAATAGGCCAAACACCAGAGAAAACCAGAGAAAAAGCGAGAGCATTTATATCTGCATATGTCGCATTTAAAAATCAAACTAATTAATCTTAAAGAGATATTCAAATGAAATACGATTATGTTTTTAAAAATGCCACTGTAATAGATGGTAGTGGTAAAAGTGAGTTTGTCAGTGATATTGCCGTTAAAGATGAACGGATTATTAAAATATCAAAAAATATAAGTGAAGATGCTGAAAAAATAATTGATTGCTCAGGTTTAATTTTATCACCTGGATTTATTGATGTGCATACTCATGACGATTTAATTGTGATTGATAAGCCTGAATATATCGAAAAAACATCACAAGGTGTAACGACAATTATTGTCGGTAATTGTGGTATCAGTGCAGCCTGTGCAACATTAAAGGGCGAAGTTCCTGACCCAATTAATTTATTAGGTGAATTAAACGAATTTCAATTTGCTGATTTAGCCAGTTATAAACAAAAAATTAATAATGTGATGCCAACCGTCAATGTTGCGACATTAATAGGGCATACAACCTTAAGAAATAATTGTGTGACAGACTTATTAAAACCCGCGACGCCAGACAATATCGCTCATATGAAGCAAGTATTGGCCTCTGCGTTAGATGGAGGGGCTTTAGGATTAAGCACTGGTTTATCTTACGGTAATGCGATTAATTCTTCGACTGAAGAAATTTGTGAGTTGGCTGAATTATTAGCAGAGCATCAGGGAATTTATACCACTCATATGCGAACTGAATATGACGGTATCATTGATGCGATGTATGAAGCCTTCCATATTGGTCGTCATGCAAAAGTTCCTGTGCAAATTTCCCACCATAAGTGTGCTGGGGCAAAAAACTGGGGACGCACAAAAGAAACGCTTACCCTCATTGAAAAATACCAAGCCATGCAAGATATCAATTGCGATTGTTATCCATATCGTGCGGGATCATCAAACTTAGATATCACACAAGTCACTGAAGACTATGACATTCTAGTCACTTGGTCAACGCCATTCCCTGAAGTCGCAGGTAAAACATTAAAAGAAATAGCCGCTATGTGGAGTAGCGATATTTTCCAAGTTGCTGAAAAAATTGTGCCTGCGGGAGCGATTTATTTCCAAATGCACGAAGACGATGTGCGTCGTGTGTTACAGCACCCAAGCAGTATGGTGGGCTCTGATGGCTTACCACGTGACCCTAATCCACATCCACGCCTTTGGGGCACCTTCCCACGAGTTATTAGCCACTATAGCCGTGATGAGCAGCTTTTCCCAATGACCACTGCGATTTACAAAATGACAGGTATGTCAGCACAACGTTTTTCTTTAAAGGATAGAGGCCTTATCCAAGAAAATTATTTTGCAGATATCGTTGTATTTGACCCTGAAAAAATTAATGAAACAGCCACATTCCAAGACCCAAAACAAAAAGCAGATGGCATTGAATATGTGTTTGTTAATGGTGTTCTGACCTATACCAAAAAAGAAATGACAGGGAATAGAGCAGGTAAATTCTTAGAAAGAAATAAATAAAAGAGAGAAAAAAATGATTAAAAGATTCGGAATTGAAGGCTCAAAAGGTACTGGCGGGCAATCTTTACCTTTTGCTAAAGCCGTGTTAGCGGACGGATGGCTGTATGTTTCAGGGCAAACACCCATGATTGACGGGGAAGTGATTGATGGCGGAATTATCGCTCAATCTAAATTGGCTATCGAGAATTGTTTAAACATTATGAAAGATGCGGGATTTGCTACGCAAGATATTGTGCATATGAAAGTGGTATTAAGTGATGCGCGCTATTTCCAATCTTTTAATAAAGTATTTCAGCAATTCTTTGCAGATAACCCACCTGCACGGGTGTGTTTTGTTGCTGACCTTGTCGTCGATTGTATGGTTGAAGTGGATATCACCTGCTTCAACAGCAAATTCAAATCTTAATTGCTAAGGCGATGAGAGGCTACTATGGAACATGATAATTTCTTAATGTGGTTTTTGTTATATGCATTTGTGATGATGTTTGTGGGTTGGTACGTCACAAGGCATCAAAAAACGGGTGAAGACTTCATTCTTGGGGGCAGAAAGCTCCCAATGTTACTCACTCTCGGTTCAACCGTCGGTACGATGGTGGGAACGGGCTCAAGTATCGGTGCAGTCAGTTTTGGTTATTCCAATGGCTGGGCGGGAATGTTGTATGGGATTGGTGGAGCGACGGGGATCTTACTAACGGCTTGGTTATTTGCGCCAGTAAGAAATTATCGCTTTATGACCATGAGTGAAGAGATTTGCTATTACACAGGTGGCAGCCGTCTAGTGAAAAACTTGGTTGCATTATTAATATTCTTAGCATCGATAGGCTGGCTTGGCGCTCATATTCTTGGCGGCGGCTTATACCTAGCATGGGCGGCAGATATTGATATTACTGTTGCGAAGATCATTATTGCGGTTGGCTTTGTTTTTTACGTGGGGATTGGTGGCTATAAAGCGGTTTCATGGATTGATACACTTCAATCAATTGTTTTATTCCTCGGGTTTATCATTCTAGCGGTTGCTTCGGTAAGCTATGTCGGTGGTTGGGATGTTGTTGTTAAGAGTACAGACCCTGACGCCTTTACTTTATTTGGTATTGGTAAATTAGGCGTTTTACCTGCGATATCATTGGCTGTGGTCATTGGCATTGGTGTGTTAGCGACACCATCATATCGCCAACGTATTTATTCAGCGGCATCAACTAAAGCTATCCGTCAGTCCTTTATTATCACAGGTTTACTGTATATGGGGTTTTCGTTCCTACCTGCGATTATCGGGATGGCAACGCATGTGATGGAGCCGAATTTAGAAAACAGCAGCTTTGCTTTCTTATATGCAACTAATGCTTTACCGCACGTGTTAGCGATGGTGGTATTGATTGCAGGTATGTCTGCCAATATGTCATCAGGCAGCTCAGATGCTATCGCGGGTGTTTCTATTATCCTACGTGATATCTATACAATGGTAACAGGTAAGATGCCTCCACCAGAGAAAGCGATCAATTTATCTCGTATCTTCTTACTTGGCGTCATCTTGTTAGCACTTATCTTTGCATTAACTTCGAATGACATTATCGGCTACATTACAAAAATGATATCAATGATTATGTCAGGCCTGTGTGTGACCGTGTTGTTGGGTAAATTCTGGCATCGGTTTAACTGGCAAGGCTGTATTGCTGCATTGGTTGCGGGGAGTTCAACATCATTAACGATTATCTTGACGCCAGAGTGGTCTGCAAAATTAGGTAACCCAGTAATCCCTGCATTAGCCATCAGTTTGCTCTGTGCGGTTGTTGTGACATTGATAACACCAAAAAATAAACTCAGTCGTGAAGAAGTACTAGAAAATATTACTCACGAGAGAGAAAACACAGCCAAAAGCCAGTAACCAGCAAGTTGAGGAAAAAAAATGACGAAACTGAATGTGTTAGCAGGCGTAGGGCATAAATCAGCCTCATTAAATCAAGAGGGTATTTCGGTAAATATTCTACATGAGGATGTATGCTTGCCTGCGGTGGTAGTGAAGCGTAATGAACTGGAAAATAATATTGCATGGATGCAGCATTATTCGAATGTGGCGAATGTTTCATTGTCCCCACACGGTAAAACCACCATGACGCCTGCCATTTTTAAACGACAAATTGCTCAAGGTGCATGGGGGCTAAGTGTAGGAACAGCTTATCAAGCCAAGGTGGCAGTGGAGTCAGGTGTTCAGAATATCATTATTGCGAATCAAGTCGTGGGTAAAACCAATATTCGATTACTTGCAGAGTTAGTGCAATTAAATCAAGCCAATATTTATTGTTGTGTTGATAACGTGACTCATGCAAAACAGCTGGCGGCCTTTTTTTCATCGTTAGATTTAACCATAAATGTTCTGATTGAGTTAGGGGTTAATGGTGGACGCTGTGGGTGTCGAAGTGAAGAAGAAGCCATCACATTGGCAAACGAGTTAACCAAACTTCCTTCTTTGATGATTGCTGGCATTGAATTCTATGAAGGCGTTATTCATAGCGATGATGCCCAAAAGGATATTGAAGAGATACAGCAATTTTTACAGCGAGTGTTAACCACCAGTCAAAAACTGGATAACTTAGGCGTATTTGCACGTTATTCAGGGGAGTTATTAATCACTGGGGCAGGTTCAGTTTGGTATGATCTGGTCAGTAAAAAAATGGCAGAGTTTCATCTTTCTAAACCTATTCGGTTTGTGATCCGCCCTGGATGCTATATTACACATGACCACGGTATTTATGATGAAGCCCAGAAAGCATTGAAAGTTAGGGATAGTATGGCCTGCCAGTTAGATGGCGATTTGATGCCAGCGATGGAAATTGTGGCATTAATTCAGTCAGTACCTGAGAAGGGACGAGCGATTGTTAATTTTGGCAAAAGGGATGTCGCCTTTGATGCAGGTTTACCTCAGCCTCTAATGCAATATCGAGAGGGGAAGCCAGTCTATTTTCAAACGAATAGTGCAAAAACAGTCGGATTAATGGACCAACATGCCATTTTATCTTTTGATGAAAATTGTGATTTTCAAGTTGGCGATATACTGATCTTTGGGACATCTCACCCCTGTATTACATTTGATAAATGGAAAGTGATTTATCTTGTTGATGATAAATATGATGTTATAGAGGAAATGCCAACCTTTTTCTAATGTAGAGTTATTAACTCACTTTATTTTAAATCGGTCACTTGTTTTAAGTGGCCGATTTTTTTATTCATCACATTCTTGTGATCGAATTCATAACAAATTGTGCATTTGCACAACTATATTCAATTTTTAACATTGAAAACTAGTCATTCTTACAATGCCTTCCTGATAAGTGAATTATATAATTTTATTAAATCAAAAAGTCTAATTGATATTCATTTTGTTGATTAATTGGGTGGTGATAAAAATGACAGTTAAAATCGTGTTTCTCGATCATGAAACTTTCCCTGAAGGAATAAATATTAAGGAAATAAATAAAGAATATAGTTTAGAACTGTATGGGAAAACATCGGAAGATGAAATTATTGAGCGAGTAAAAAATGCAGACATTATTATTACCAATAAAGTAAAAATTACTAAAAAAGTTATTGAAGCTGCAAAGCAACTCAAATTTATTTCTGTCGCTGCAACAGGAACGGATGTGATTGATATTGGTGCTTGTAATGAGCGTAATATATTAGTTTCTAATATCAGAAATTATGCAATAAATACAGTTCCTGAGCATACGTTTACCTTGATTTTAGCCTTACGTCGTAGCTTATTAGCCTATGCACAATCAGTACGAAATGGTCGTTGGCAAGAGTCAGGCCAGTTTTGTTATTTTGATTATAAAATTAATAATTTATCTGGGTCGACGCTTGGTATTATCGGTGATGGTGTCTTAGGTAAGGCAGTTGCTGATATCGCAAAAGCTTTTGGTATGAAGGTGCTATTTTCCACCTACAAAGGCACAAATAATATGGGCCCACTATATACACCATTTGAAGATGTTATTACGAAAAGCGATATTATTTCTATTCATTGTCCATTACTCAAATCCACTAGGGATTTAATTAGTTTTCCAGAATTCGAGCAGATGAAACCGTCTTGTATTTTAATTAATACTGCACGAGGTGGGATCGTTAATGAAGAAGCATTATATGGCGCTTTAATAAATAATAAAATATTAGGTGCTGGGTTTGATGTTTGTATTTCAGAACCACCAGAAAAAGAAAGTTATATGATGAAATTAACTCAGTTATCAAATTTTATTCTTACCCCTCATATCTCATGGGCTAGTTTTGAAGCCATACAAACCTTATCAGACATGATGATGGACAATATCGAAGCCTTTTTATCTGGCCATCCTCAAAATTTAGTTAATTAATTCACTCATTGATTTAAAGAGGTCATCAATATGTTTTTAGGAAAAGAAATCCGTTTAAAAAGATTATTAAATAAAAAATCTGGTCGTCTTCTTGCAATTACTATGGATCATCCGATTACACGTGGTGTATTACCGGGAATTGGTGATATTAAATCCGTCATGAAACAGGTTGTTGCGGGCGCGCCTGATGCCATTACGATGCATAAAGGTATTATTGAAAAGGTTTATCCTCCGTATGTTGCTTCCGATGTTTCTATCATCATGAAAGCGACAAGTTATTCCATACCCTACCATGAAGCTTATGACACACCCGTTGCTGACGTTGAAGAAGCGATTCGTTTAGGAGCCGACGCCATTTCCGTCGGCTGTATTATGGGTGGACCAGAACAGGCACAGCAATTGACATTTTTAGGTCAAGTATCGAAAGCCGCTGCTTCCGCAGGACTGCCTTTAGTCGCACATATTTATCCAAAAGGCCCAATGATTGAAGACAGTTTTGATGCGAAAAATCTCGCTTACTGTGTTCGCGCAGGCGCTGAGCTAGGTGTCGATATCATCAAAACACTCTGGTCTGGTTCCCCTGAGACATTTAAATCTGTCGTTGATAGCTGCCCAGCTATGGTTGCTTTAGCTGGTGGTGATATGGGGAGCGATCTTGTTAGCTTCCTAACAAATACACGTAAAGCATTAGATATTGGTGTTGGTGGTGTGACGTACGGGCGTTTCGTATGGCAGCACGAAAACCCAACAGCAGTCATTAAGGCTCTGAATGCATTAATCAATGATGATTGTTCGGTTGACCAAGCTATCGCGGAATACAAGCAAGCGGGTGGCAAATAACCAACGTTCATAGCTGTTATGCATGGGGAGGAAAAAATGAAAGCAGCGGTATTGTATGCGCCTAATGAACTTAGAGTGGTAGACGTTAAATATCCACAAGTTGGTAAAGGCGATGTAGTTATTAAAGTCAAGGCTGCCGCGATTTGTGGAACTGACGGACGGATTATTTCCGGTAAAAAAACCAAAGGTGTACGTTACCCTTCTGTAATAGGACATGAATTTTCAGGGGAAATTGTCGAAGTCGGTGAAAATGTGACCGACCTAAACATCGGAGATGCAATCGCTGTTGACCCTGTAGTGCCATGCCGTTCTTGTGTTTATTGTCGTATCGGTAAAGAAAATGTCTGTTTAAACCGCCAAGCAATCGGTTATGAATTTGATGGCGCTTTTGCGGAATATGTTCGAATACCCGAGGTTGCTTTGTCATCGGGTAATGTCTTTAAGATACCACAAGGGATGTCTTTTGAAGCCGCAGCATTAGCTGAGCCGTTAGCTTGCTGTATCAATGGACAAAAAAATGTGGGGATTGAGCTCGGTGATACGGTGGTCATTATTGGTGCTGGGCCTATTGGGTTAATGCATGTGCAACTTGCGCGTTTCTCAGGTGCGACAAATATTATTGTTAGTGAACTCAATGAACAACGCCAGCAGGCTGCGTTAAATTGCGGTGCCACACGTGTCGTCAATAGCCAGCAAGAAAACTTACTGGATGTGGTAAAAGGCTTGACGGAAGGGGTGGGGGTAGATGTTGTGATTATTGCTATTGGCATCCCTGGATTAGTTAATCCCGCATTGGAACTCGCTAGAAAAGGAGGACGAGTTAACCTGTTTGCCGGCTTTTCAAAGGATGATATGGCGCAAATTGATGTCAATATTATTCACTACAACGAGCTTATTCTTACAGGAGCCAGTGCGCTAAGTCGAGAAGGATACCAGCAAGCCTTGACACTGATTTCTTCGGGCTTAATTGATATCGAGAAATTAGTAACTCACCGATTTGCTTTAGATGAGATCAACGAGGCCATGGCAACCGCTCAAAAAGGTGACGCGATTAAAATTATTATACATAACAATTAAAAGCAGGCGTTGGAGGCAGCATGATGGACAGTGTCTATTTGGGAATTGATGCAGGTAGCAGTAGCGTGAAAGTTTGTGCGTTTAATTTCCATGGAGAATTATTGGCAAAGGCTTCACGTGATACCAATATTATTTCCAAATCTCCCAAAAATCATGAAATCGACTTAAATGACTTTTGGAAAAAGACCGCAGATGCAGTCAGAGAAGTGACTTCTCAAGTAAAGAATATCGTATCTGTGAGTTTTTCTGTTGCTTGCCCAACGCTGGTTTTATTGGATAAACATAATAAACCTGTCGCAAATGGGATTACTTATCTTGATGGGCGTTCCGAAGGTTTCATACAGCAAACACTCGGGGAAAATATAACGCATGTTCGGGCGCTTTCTTGTAATAGTCCAAGTCCGTCTGCATGTTGGGTGGGAACGTTAGGATGGCTACAAGAACAACAGCCGGAATTAATGCAAAAAGTTCATAAAGTTGTGCTACTTAATAGCTTTTTATCTTTAAAGTTAGGAAGTCAAAAAGCTGCCATTGACCCGACTCAAGCCGCGTATTCTGGCGCAGTAGTTTTGTCTAAAGCACCTAAGTGGTCAAAAGAACTATTAAGGTATTGGAAGTTTAATCACGATATTTTACCGCCGATTTACCAGTGCACTTCTGTGGTTGGTAAAGTGAGTAAAGAAGCCGCTCAAGAAACGGGGTTAAAAGAAAATACACCAATTATTTTAGGGTCGGCAGATACTGCTGCTGCGGCATTTGCCGTTGGGCTACTTGACCCAGAAACAGCTTTTGAATCAACAGGAACATCAGGGGTCATTACGTTTTGCTTAGAAGAGCCGAACTTTGATCCTCGTTTTATGAACCGATACCACATCGTTCCCAATCAATGGTTGGCCCATGGAGCGATGTCGACAACTGGGGGGACATTCAGTTGGCTAAATCAGGCGGTTTGGCCGGAAGTTAATGACCATGAACAGTTGGAGATCTTTTCAAAATCATCAGTACCTGGTGCTAATGGTTTAATTTATCTGCCTTATTTAGCTGGAGAACGTAGCCCTATTTGGGATGTTAATGCATCGGGAGCATGGATAGGCTTACGTCTAAATCATACTCGCGATGATATGGTCAGGGCGGCATTTGAAGGTACAGCATATGGTTTAAAACAGATTTTGAATATTGCTAATGAAAAATGGGGAGTGATATTAGATGAATTACTCAGCGTAGGGGGAGGATCACGTAATACGTTATGGACTCAAATTAAAGCGGATATTCTTCAGGTTGAATATAATATTGCCCAAACAGCAGACGCAGCGGCTTTTGGCGCTGCAATGGTTGGTGCGACAGGAGCCGGTTTTTTCTGTGGCATTAATGACCCTGATTTGCCGATTATAAAAACAGAAGATATCACATTCACACCAAATCAAGATAAAAAAACACAAGATACTTATAACAAGCAGTTTAATATTTACAATGGGCTGTATCCTTTATTAAAAGAAACAATGCATAGCTTGTCGAGTAAATAAAATCAGTTGAAGTAAGTTTAAATTAAATAACGTTCCTAAATGTTAATTTTAATGAATTAGCAGGGATCGTTTCATTCTTAAAAAAGCAGGTAATAAAACGTGTATTAAATAATAAACTGCTCTGGAGCGAAAATAATGATAAATTCAAATCCGATTAGGCCAAAGACGAATTATCGTTGGGTGGTATTAGCCCTGATTTTTATCGTCTATGCTGTAAATTATGCAGACAGAAGTAATATTGGTGCGGTTTTACCTTTTATTACTGATGAGTTTAAATTAACTAATTTAGAAGCGGGCTCTCTCGCGAGTATGTTTTTCCTCGGTTATGCTTTATGCCAAATACCCGCAGGATTTTGGATGGCAAAACGTGGGATCAGAGGTATGGTGTCATTATCCATTCTCGGTTTTTCTGCCATGACTTGGTTTATTGGCTTAGCCCAATCTGCCTTTGCTATTAAGTGGTTGCGTCTTGGCTTAGGTATGGCCGAAGCACCAACTCCTGTCGGGCTAACGTCGACAATTAATAACTGGTTTCCAGCAAAAGAAAAAGCAACTGCCACTGGCGTTTATATTGCTTCAACGATGTTTGCTCCGATTATTGTTCCACCATTAGTCGTTTGGATTGCATTAACTTATGGATGGCGTTGGGTTTTTATTTTATTTGCTATTCCCGGTATTTTTCTCGCAATTATTTGGTATTTATTTGTTAGAACAAAACCAGAGGAAAGTCGCTTTGTTTCGCAAAGTGAATTAGATTATATTCGTGCCGATAATTCAGAAATTGCAGAAAAGAAAATAGAAGGCAATATTGTTTTGAGTCCTAAATTTAATACGTTAGATAAATTTATTCGTGTTAAATCAGTCACACCATTAAGTTCAGCTTCCCAAATATTTAAATCTAAAAATATTTGGTGTAATACTATTTCTTATTTCATGATGGTAAGTATTTTATATGGAATATTAACCTGGATACCGTCTTATCTGGTAAATGAAAAAGGCTTTTCATTTATGAAGATGGGCTTTGTTGCATCAATGCCATTTATTGGTGGGTTTATCGGTTCGATTTTTGGTGGCTGGATCTCTGATAAAGTTTTTGGTCGTCGTCGTAAACCCACCATGCTTTTTACCGCAGTAGCGACGATTGCGATGATGTTAGTGATGTTGAATGTACCCGAAAGCACGACCGCAGTTGCACTTGCCCTTTTCTCGGTTGGTTTGTTCTTGAATATTGGCTGGCCTGCATTTACTGCTTATCCAATGGGAGTCGCTGATAATAATAACTATCCAATTGCGATATCTGTTGTGAATAGTGGAGGAAACTTAGGGGGCTTCGTTTCACCTATGATGGCAGGGTTATTGTTAGATATGACCGGTAAGTTTGATGCTGTTTTCTCTTACTTTGGTATCTGTGCGGTGATTGGCTTAATTATGATCCTTTTACTCGATGAACCGAAATAATAAAAAGTCGTATCAGGTGGGCGAGTACCCACCTGAATTTTTAACTTATTGATAATAAAAATTTCTAAAGGATTATTTTTATGAAAATAGTCATTGCACCTGACTCATTTAAAGAGAGTTTATCTGCATTGAAAGTCGCAACGGTTATTGAGAACGGGTTCAAAGAGGTATTTCCACATGCAACTTATGTTAAGTGCCCTATTGCGGATGGCGGTGAAGGCACAGTTGTCACGATGGTTGAGGCGACCAATGGGGAAATTTATCATCTTGATGTTATTGGTCCTTTAGGCTCGAGTGTTCAGGCATTCTATGGTTTATCTCAAAATAAACAGCAAGCATTTATTGAAATGGCTGCGGCAAGTGGGCTAGAGCTAGTCCCTATTGAATTAAGAAACCCATTACTTACGACATCATATGGAACAGGAGAATTGATAAAGGCCTGCCTAGATACTGGGGTAAAGCAAATTATTATTGGTATAGGTGGAAGTGCAACCAATGATGGCGGAGCAGGAATGTTGCAAGCACTTGGGGCCAAATTATTAGATTCGCATGGGCAACAAATCAAATTAGGGGGACAAGCGCTTGCCGATTTAGCGAGTATTGATGTCAGCACAATGGACTCTAGGATAAAAGCTTGTCAATTTAGTATTGCTTGTGATGTTTCGAACCCATTAATTGGGAAAAATGGGGCATCTGTGATATTTGGCCCCCAAAAGGGTGCGACGAATGAACATGTTGAAATATTAGACAAAAATTTAGAACATTTTGCAGATATCATTAAGCGAGATTTGCATGTGGAAGTTCACTATATTGCAGGAGCAGGTGCTGCAGGAGGGATGGGAGCGGCATTACTTGCTTTTCTCAAAGCGGAACTTAAGCCTGGTTTTGATATTATTGCACAAACCTTGAACCTTGAATCACATATGGTAGGGGCAAATTTAGTCATTACAGGGGAAGGGCGGTTAGATAGCCAAAGTTTAAATGGCAAAGTGCCTTTTGGCGTCGCTCAGTTAGCGAGAAAACATAAAATACCCGTTATTGCCATTGTTGGAAGCCTTGGTGATGATCTCAGTCATTTACAACAATATGGTATTGATTCAGCGTTTAGTATTTTACATAAAATTAGCTCACTAAAAGAAGCTCTAAATAATGCTGAAAGTAATTTATTTAATTGTACTAAAAATATTGCAAATACGCTGAATATTAAAATAGATAATACAAATTGAAATAATATTTTTAAAATTTAACTTTGTTTGCTTTATTTTAAATGAGGTTTATTTTTCTTGATTTTTTCAAGGAATATTGAATACTGGAGTTAATTAAATTAATAATAAATATTATTAAAACTTATGATTTGAAAGTTTGTTTCTATTTTACAGCACCAGTAAAAGAGGTTGAAATATGTATGATTATTGTCTTACCTCCAAATTAGCGCAAGAAATCGTTGATAGAACCATGAAAATTATTGATTGTAATATTAATGTTATGGATGAAACTGGGTGTATTATAGGAAGTGGAGATAGTAATAGATTAGGAGAGTTTCATGAAGGTGCTTTACTCGCAATAAAGCAAAAGCGAACAGTTGTTATTGATGACGCCACTGCGAATCATTTACATGGGGTTAAACCAGGTGTTAATTTACCTCTTTATTTGAATAGTAAAATTATTGGTGTAATAGGATTAACGGGGGAGCCAACTCAAATTAAACAATTTGGGGAGCTGGTTTCTATGACGGCAGTAATGATGTTAGAGCAGGCAGAAATTTATAACCATTTGAATTTAAACGATCGTTTTAAAGAAGAAATTATTCTTACGTATATCGAAAATGGAACAATTCCTGATAACATAACTGAATGGTCTAAAAAGCTTAATATTAATTTCTCTATTCCACGAGTCGCTATTATTATTGAAGTAGATAGCGGACAATTAGGTGTAAATAGTGCATTTAGTGAATTGCAAGAAATTAAAAAATTAATAGAATATAATAATCCTGATAACTTAGTCGCTATTCAATCTTTGACGGAAATTGTCTGCTTAACCCCTGCATTAAATAAGTTCAATCGCTGGGATATTGACAATGAAAAAAAGAAAATTTTAAAATTAGAATCAGATATTCTTAAATTATTTAAATTACAAGTGAAAATATCATTAGGTAATTTCTTTTTAGATCCTGCAGAGGAATCAATTAAAAAATCATATGAGACAGCTAAAATTACCATGCAAGTGGGGAAAGCTAAAAAACCCCAATTAAAAGTTTATTGTTACCAAGATATCATGCTACCCGTATTATTATACGGGTTAAATTTTAAATGGTCTTCAGAAGAATTATTAAAACCATTGAATACATTATTGCATGAAGATTCTAATGGTGTATTGATTAAAACATTAACAGTCTGGTTTAAAAATAATTTATTATCTCGTGAAACAGCTAAAGAGTTGTTTATTCATAGGAATACACTAGATTATCGTTTAAAAAGAATATCTGAGATAACAAAATTAGATCTACTAACGATTGAAAGCAAGGTTCTATTGTATGTTGCTTTACAGCTGAAAAATTAATCCGATAACACTATTGAGGATCAGCTCTCATGGGGTAAGAGAAGAAAAAATTAGCCTTGTTGGCAATCACCTCAAACTCTGACGCCACGAAGCGGCAGTAAAATTTCTACTTCTTATCTTATACTTTGACTAGTTAGAGACTATCTACCGACTCACCGATGCTTAGAGTATGATATGGCTTCTTGCTTACTCACATGTACCATCTCAATGTATACCTTATCATGAAAATAAAGACGTATTGACATCAAACTAAGCTAGCATAGATTGTTCTTAACCTGATTGAGATCAATCTATTTTATATTTGACTCAATAATATCTACTTTCATCATATTTTAGTTCCATTGTTCTTGGGTAGTAAATTAAGTTTTTAGCTACCTACAAATGCAACAATAAGTATGTCGATAATGTTAATAATAAAGATGAATTATGTTTTGTTTGATGGGTGTTTTTACTTAACGGTAAGGTCTCTATATTTTAATGTCACTATTATGTCAGTGATGTAATTATCGATAACAATTTAAGATATCATACTTACTCATTGTGAGTTTTCTAATAAATGATTTTATCTAACTTATCTTAATTAAATAGATTAATTTCATAATGAAATAATTAAATTGTTATTGAAAATATTTATTTTGAATTTTCTAGGTCTTAAGATAAGATTTATGTGTTTATAAATTAATTAAAAATTACCTTTAATTACCTTTTGAAATATTTTGTAATACGAAGGTTTTTCTAGTGTATGCTTTTTTTGAATTTTCACTTAATTGTTTCTATTTTCATTTTAATTTAAAAAAATGTTTTATTATATTATTCTTTTCTCGTTGTGATTTATGTTTTTATGTATGGTTATATTGATTTATCTATTTGATATTATTGTAATTATTGTGTTTGGATTATTTGGATTGAAATGTAACAATTAATGAATTAAGAAATATTATGAAATTATTTAGTTCTTTTTTTTGGGATATTTCTGATTAATTATCCACCGATAAAAATTTCGTTTTAATAATTTAGGCTTGTTTTAATGTTAGAGTTATTTTCCGAACCATTTTTTTTCACTAATAAGAACCCGTTTTATGAGTATAAAAAACTTTATTAATAATGATTGGGTTTATTTTGTGGTTTTTTATTAAGAAAAAATCAATTTAATTAGATTTACATCACTTGTTTATCCTGTAATGGTGTATTCAAAATAGAGTATATTATGGATATTATATATATATCACTAACTTACAATGTGAGTGGTTAATTAATTTGTGGATTTGACATAACTAAAATGAGGTATAATAATGGCAACGCATTGATGCATTGTTTAATTATTTTATTTATTAATGGAGTTTGATAAATAGGAATAATTATTAGTGTCAATCCTTAATGTTTACTAACCGAATATATTTTAAGAAAAAAATTAAAATAATCAGATTAATAATAACTTGTTATTTTAATTTGTGTTGTCTTTTTATCTAATGGAAATGTATAAAATGAAATTAAATAAACTTGCTTTAGTATTAGGTTTAGGTCTGGCTGTGGTTGCTGGTTCTGCTTCTGCAAACCAAGGTGGCGGCCAAGTCACTTTTAAAGGTTCAATCATTGACGCTCCTTGCTCAGTTCCACCTGGTTCTCAGGCATTTGAAGTTCCAATGGGAGCTATCGCGACATCTGCATTAAACGGTGGCGGTAAAAGTGTTGCTCGTGACTTTAATATCCAATTAGAGCAGTGTGACATCACGACGCTGAAAACGGTTCAAACCACATTTTCTGGTATTAAAAGTGATGCTGTACCAGATGGTTTAGCTATCGCGGGTACTGCGAAAAATGCGGGTATCGTGATCACTGATTTCAACGGTACTAAAATTGCCTTAGGCGCGAAATCGGCATCTCAAACTCTACTCACTGGTGCGAATACATTGCGTTTCCAAGCGTATTTGCAAGGTGATGCTGATGCAACAAATAACCCTGCTGTTCCAGGTGAATTTGATGCAATCGCAACATTCGCTCTGAGCTACCAGTAATTGGTATCGCCCGTACAAGGATGTATGGGCACTAATTTTAATGCATTGAAATTGGTTATTACGTTGAAATGGAGTCGCTATGAATCACTTTGGCATCATTGTCATGGTGCTTTCAGGAATGATATTTGCCCCGATAGCGAGTGCGCAAAATCAAAATTCTCGGGCACAAAGTCAGTTCAAAGGAACTGTCACTATGGGCGGTTCAATCATTGAGAGCCCTTGTGCAATTGATGCAGATAGCCGAGACCAATCAGTTAACATAATAACTGTACCGGTTAGCCAGATAATTCACGACAGAGAAAGTCCAGCAAGTGATTTCTCTATACGCCTTATCAATTGCGTTCTAACACCGGTAACTCCTGGAGCCCCTAATTGGCAAACTTTCAATATTACATTTGATGGTCCAACAGATGGCCGCAGCTTCGATGTTTTCGGGCATGCAAATGGGTTGTCAGTAAAAATTTCTGATATAGCTGGAAATGTTGCAATACCTGGTAAGGCAATGCCTGATTTACCCATTAGAGCGGGGGAGACAACTCTGCACTATAAGGTGCAGATAGTACCTAATAATAAACGCTTAAAACCAGGAAATTATCAGACAACTATCCGTTTTAAAATGGATTATTACTGAGTTATTACTAAGGGACTATTATGGCTCTGCGATTAAAAAGTAAAAATAAAGTATTTAATAACTCAGTAAGTTATTTTTTAACGCCTGTTGCTACCATGGTGTTTATAGCCATTGCTCATATAAATTTAGCTAATGCGAATAATGATAGTATTGAGTTTAATACGGATGTTTTAGACCTTCAGGATAAAAGCAATATTTCCTTAAATGAGTTTTCTCGAGCAGGCTATGTCATGCCAGGGAAATACCCATTTAAAATTAATTTAAATAGTCGCGACTTAGCTGACACTTTTGATATTGAATATATCGCGGATCCTAATGATCCGAGTATGACAGAGCCTTGTTTAACGCCAGATGTTGTCGACCATATCGCTTTGCGCGATGAATGGAAGCAGAAGGTTGAGTTTGCTAATAAGAGCCAATGTTTAATTCCTGAAACGATCCCAGGAATGACAATCAATGGTTCTTTAGCCAAAGAAACTATCACAATTACGGTACCTCAGGCTTATATCGAGTTTACTTCTGATAACTGGGATCCACCATCACGTTGGGATGAAGGGGTACCCGCTCTAATTTTTGACTATAACTTGAATGCTAACTTAACAAGACCTGCGGATTCAGCCAATAAACAGTCGGTTACTGGTAATGGTACTACAGGTTTTAACCTTGGTGCGTGGCGGTTTAGGGCTGATTGGCAAGCAAGTTATAATCGTACTAATGGGCAGCCGACAGACCGGAAATGGGATTGGAGCCAATATTACGCTTATAGAGCAGTAAAAGAACTGAACGCGAAGCTGACTATGGGTGAACAATTTCTGCGTTCTGGGTTATTTGACTCGTTCCGCTATATGGGGGTAAGCCTTATCTCTGATGAGAGAATGTTACCACCGAATTTACGTGGTTATGCGCCTGAAGTCACCGGTGTTGCAAGAACCAACGCAAAAGTTATTGTGACTCAGCAAGGGCGAGTTATTTATGAAACCCAAGTTGCACCAGGGCCTTTTCGTATTCAAGACTTAAGTGATGCGGTAAGCGGTAAATTAGATGTCCGCGTCGAAGAGCAAGATGGCTCCGTACAAGAATTCCAAATGAATACCGCCTCTATTCCTTATTTAACGCGTCCAGGCTCAGTGCTGTTTAAGATTGCAGGTGGCCGACCTAATAATATGGAACATGAAACAGAGGGACAAGGGTTTGTTACAGGAGAGTTTAGTTGGGGGGTCTCCAACGGTTGGTCATTATTCGGTGGTGGAATAGCGGCGGGCGACTATAACGCATTATCACTCGGTATTGGTCGAGATTTACTCGCCTTTGGTGCAATTTCATTCGACGTCACTGAGTCACGCGCAAAACTGAAAACAGATAACAAAACCTATACGGGTGCGTCTTATCGCTTAAGTTATTCAAAACGTTTTGAAGAATATGATAGCCAAGTCACTTTTGCAGGATATCGATTCTCTGAACGTGACTTTATGAGTATGAACCAATACTTAGATCGCCGCTATAGAGGTGTGGAATTCGATAATAGTAAAGAGCTGTATACGATTACATTTAATAAGTATTTCACAAATGCAGACCTAACAGCGTATCTGAACTATAACCACGAAACCTATTGGAATAAGCCAGCGGCAAAACGCTATAACGTTTCTATTGCGAAATATTTCAATATTGGTCGTTTTAAAAACATCAATTTAAGTTTAACGGCGTTCCGTAACAAATTTGATAATAGAAATAATGACGATGGGCTATACATGAACCTCTCTTTGCCATGGGCAGATAGAGCATCAATTAGCTACAACAATATGATAACGAAAGATGGTAACTCACACACTGTCAGCTATTTCGACTCCGTTGATGATAAGACCAACTATCGTGTTGGTACTGGGGTGAGTAGCCGAGGCCGTGGAACTATTGATGGTTTCTATACGCGTTACGCAGATTTAGCAACAGTGACTGCAAGTACCAGCTATATCAATGGCGATACTTCTTCAGCCGCCTTTTCTTTACAAGGTGGTGCAACAGTCACAGGTCATGGTGCCGCACTGCATCGTATTAATACCCCAGGTGGTAGCCGTGTGATGGTGGGTACTGAAGGTGTAAAAAATGTACCTATCCAAGGTTTTGGGCCGAGCACTGAAACCAATATTTTTGGTAAAGCGGTGGTCGCTGATATCAGTGATTACTACCGTACCAATACACATATTGATGTGACTCAATTGCCTGATAACGTGGAAGCTATTCGGACATCTCAGCCAATTACGCTGACCGAAGGGGCGGTTGCTTACCGCGAGTTTGAAGTTTTATCAGGTGTTAAAACCATGGTGAGATTGGCATTGGCTGACGGTAGTTACCCGCCATTCGGCGCCACCGTGAGAAATGAGAAGAATAGAGAGCTCGGTATCGTGACGGACAATGGCTCCGTGTATATCTCTGGTATTAACCCAAATGAAGTTTTAGATGTGCATTGGGATGGAAGTGTGCAATGCAAAATCCAGGTTCCAGAAAATATTACAACGGCTGAATTTAACTCACTGTTATTACCGTGTACAAGCAGCCCAAGTGTTGAACCTGGGTATATGCCAGCAAAAGCCGTTCCTGTTGGGCAGTCAGCTCCAGTTTACAAACCTGCACCGATTAAACAGGGCGTAGCACCGAGTCAGCGTTGGTTATTGAAACCACCGGATATTGCTTACAGTGCAGATTATACCGAGTAACTCACGTTACTTGATTTTATAAATAGTTGGTACATATGAATATTAAAAAAATTGCATTTTTTACTACGACAATCACGTTATCTGCGGTGCTATGTGGGCAGGCTTTGGCCGCGATTGCACTTGATAGAACACGCGTCATTTATAATGGGGCTGAAAAGACCATTAGCTTGAATATTAAGAATGAAAACACAGAGTTACCTTACCTTGCACAGGGGTGGATCGAAGATGTAAATGGTAACAAAATTGAAAGCCCACTCACAGTTTTACCCCCGGTTCAACGTGTAGAAGCGGGGGAAGGTAGCCAAGTTAAAATTCAATCTCTCCCTGATGTTGCCGCATTGCCTCAGGACAGAGAGAGTGTTTATTACTTTAATTTACGTGAAATTCCACCACGTAGTAAAGAAGCGAACGTATTACAAATTGCATTACAGACGCGAATTAAATTGTTTTATCGCCCAAAAGCGTTATATGCCACACGCACGGATTTAGAAAATCCATGGCAAGAAAAAATCACGCTAACACGTAAGGGTGATGCCTACGAAGTCACGAATCCAACCGCTTATTTCGTCACTATTGTAGACGCAAGTACAAAAGTGGGCGGAGACACGGTGAAACAGTTTGAGCCTGTCATGATCTCACCAAAAAGTAATGGAATGCTTAAAGGTAGTGCAAGCGCCATGGGGGCAAAACCAGTTCTAACTTATATCAACGATTATGGTGGAAGGCCTAAATTGACGTTTGGTTGCGCTGGTACAACTTGCAAAGTTGAATCTTCGACGGACAGATAACGGGGAATAACGTATGAAAAGGACTCTCCTGTTCAGCACTATCTTATTCGGTTTAGTTCCAGTGTTCACCTTTGGAGCAGACAGTTGGGATATTGATGGATTACACGGAACATTGACAGTAAATGGCATGATGACCGAAGCACCTTGTACGATGGATGTGACTAATTCAATGCGCCAAGAAGTGTCTCTAGGGGAGATCCCTTCTTATTCACTCCGTAAACCGGGTGATAGAGCTGAGCCAGTTTCATTCGAATTAGAATTTAGACATTGCATTCGCACGGAAAGCCGAATGAAAGACACGAGAACGGGTCGAGCGCTTTGGGATGCAATGCAACCAGTGATAACTGTCTCTTTTGTTGCTGTATCAGATCAGCATTTTCCAGAAATGTTAAGTGTAAAAGGCGTCTCCGGCTTGGCGTTAGAAGTGACAGATGCACAACGAGAAGACATCAGGCTAGGAAGCCGAGGTCGTCCTCAATTTCTCGATGCACCGCAGGGAACTCTTCAATATTTTGTTACACCAGTGAGAACTCCCGAAAAACTGACGGAAGGAAGTTTCAGCGCCGTAATGGACTTTAAGGTGGATTATGAGTGATTTAAATAAGCAGCGGTACCTGCTGGCATCTTGTCTCGCTGGACTATTTTTTACATCGGTTTCTTATGCCGGATTACCCGATTCGCGTATTAGCCCATCGGGAAATACACGGGCGACAATCACGCCGGGTATGATAACTGTACCGATTAAAGGGGTTGTTTTGGCTCCACCGCCTTGCAAAATCAACGGCGGGAATATCATTAAAGTCAATTTTGATGAAATCATGAGTACGCGAATTGACGGTAACGCTTATTCAAAACCTATAAATTACAATATTAATTGTGAGAAAAGACCAACATCACAAATGAAAATGACGTTGGTTGGTGTTCCTGCATCTTTTGATAACGGTGCAATTGAAACAGATCTTCCGGGTTTAGGAATTGCTTTTCGTTATAACGGAAGCAAGCTTCGATTAAACCAAGAAATCAAGTTTGTTTACCCAAATGCGCCTCAGTTTGAAGCCATACCTGTTCGTGATTTATCCACAACATTAACAAAGGGTGGGGTTTTTCATGCAGGCGTCACTATCAAACTTGATTATCAGTGAGGGAAAAATAATGCAAAGAATAATGAAAAGACTTCCTCTGATAATGAGTTTGTTAGTTATACCTAGCAGTGCCGTGATGGCAAATGATGTGGAGTTTACGGGAACCTTACTAATTCCACCGCCTTGCACTGTTTTTGAAGATAAAGTCCACGTTATCGAATACAAAGATATTGGTTTACATAAGATTGATGGTGTCAGATTTACGAAACCTATTAATTACGCTTTGAAGTGTGAAGACAACTTAAAAGGTTGGGACTTAATGCTAACTATCAAAGGGACAGCAACAGATTTTGATAAGTCGGCACTGGAAACTAATTTCCGAGATCTTGGCATGCGTATTACCCAAAATGGTTTAGGTTTTGAAATCAATAAACCATTAAAAATTACCTATGGGCAACCGCCTGTTTTAGAGGTTGTTCCTGTCAAGCGATTGGGAGTTACGTTGCCTGAAGGAGGCTTTACTGCAACAGGGACATTGCTAGCGGAGTACCAATAATGAACAAACTAATTCAATGTGCAGTAGCAGGAGCCTTACTTATTAACTTTAATGCTGCTTTTGCTGTGCCTGATAATTTAAGAGTTATCGGTAATTTAGTAGAGGAACCTTGCACTATTTTACCGGGTGATGAAAACATTCCGATGGATTTTTTTGATACACCGGAGAAAAACTTTTATGCCTATGGTGAAACCCCGCCTAAAGAGTTTGTGATTAAGTTGTCTGACTGTGACACGACAATAGGCAAATTTGTGGAAGTCACCTTTTCAGGAACGCCTAATCTAGCACTACCTGGTTTTTTAGCGTTATCAACGAGTAGTGTTGCATCCGGTTTCGCGGTGGGGCTACAAAATTCAGATAAAACACCACTGGCGATTGAACAGAAAGGCTCGAAGCTAACGCTACAAGATGGTACTAACCAGTTGCGGTTCTACGCCTATTTAAAAGGTGAACCGGATGCTATTGCTGATAAGACAATAAAAGTAGGGCCTTACAGTGCTGTAGCAACATTTAAATTAGATTATGAATAATAAGGCTGAACTAATATGAAAGTTTTTTTATCGCTCTTGTTTGGTGCAGTCATGTTGTCATCTACTGCATCCGCCTCTATTTTTTCTTATATCACGGAATCAAGACCCGGTAATAACCCAAATAATGGGGATGCAGACTATAAGTATGTTATTGCTCGCTGGGACCCTGAATTGCCAACTACGTATAATCCTTGCTTTGGGTGGTCGAAGTGCTATCTCACCATAAGCCATAAGCATACCGCTAGTGGAACACCGGGGGCGGCAACTGTCGAGTTGGCCGAAATTTCTAAGTATCGATACATGCGTGACATTCAGAATATACCCGGTGTTTTGGCAAGGGCGACAGCTCCAGCAACACAGTGGGCAGTTCATACCGGAGTTAGGCTGCAAAATAACCAAGAGTGCGTGGGGCTGTTTTACCAAGATCATACTGGGGTTACAAGTAGAGGTGGGTTAATTCCCGGCTCATTATGTGGTATTGCGCCTCCACCGATTGGAGCTTGTAAGATCAACAATACGATCCCAGATATCAACTTTGGCCCAATTAGCGAAGCAGAACTTGCTGGCCAATCAAAACAAGTGAACATCAGTGTGACATGTAACTTAGCAATGGATGTTTTGGTGATTGCCACAGGTGTTAACGTGACAAATGGCCGTGTAAATTTACGGGCAGATAATAGCTTATATGCGAATTTGTATTTAGGTGGGAACGATACCCCAGGGGAAAATGGTTACAAAATCCATGTACCTGCTGGTGGAACAAATTCGGTCACCCTGAAAGCAGTATTAGGTACCAATGGCCGAGTTCAAGCCGGTCAATTTGAAGGTGCCGCAGCTCTTATTTTAACTGTGCCTTAATAAATGGTGAAAATATGTATTCAGAAAACGGCAGTGAAAAAATCCATTATATGGTAGGTCAGAGGATCTTAGAAAAACGTAGAGAACTGGGATATACAGGGTTTCAGTTAGCTCAGTTGTTAGGTGTTAGTCAGCAACAAATCTCTCGTTATGAAAGAGGCAAAATCAAAATTGATTTGTTTCATTTATTTAAACTCTCATTTTTGATGGGCACACCGATTGATTGGTTCCTTGAAGATATTAGTTCTCAGCTCAGTGAAAACGGGCGACTGGATGATATGTAATAATGAGCATTTAAATGGGCGTTAATGGTAAATAGGTTGAGATGATGACTTTATGTCGCCTGCTGTAATAAAAGTAGTTATGCAAACAAGTACAGTCGAAAGCTCAACCTATTTATTCTACTGAATGAAGTGTCATCACACGCTGCCAAATCACGTTTTTATTCAATTTTCCTCGCTTTTTATATTTTCCTTTTCTTTTAAAACATTAAAACTCATGGATTCAACGTATTAAATTGATGTTTTTGTGCGTTGTGACAACTTTTCGGTGAATGCAAATGCAAACTAATATCATTTGCGCTTATTTGCGTGTAATATACGCTAAATTGTGAATCACAAAATTTAATCATCAGTACTTTTATCGATGGACGGAGGACATTAGATGTTTGCAAAATCATTAGTTTCGGGTATTGCTTTGTTATCTGCGTTAGTATTAGCCGGTTGTGATAACGCGAAAGACACGACAGAAACAACTCAAGTTGCAGAAAAACAAACTATTACGATAGAACATGCCCAAGGCAAAACCGAAATTCCTCGTCACCCTCAAAAAGTCATTGTGATGAACATGGAAACACTGGACATCATGGATGCACTGGGAGCCCCAGTTGCAGGCGTTCCACAAACCAACGTTCGCTTCCCTGAATTCTTAACGAAATATAGTGGTTCTGAATACGTTAATGGCGGGACATTATTTGAACCTGCTTATGAAACATTAAGTAATGCTAAACCTGATCTGATTTTAGGTGGAAGCCGTGCCCGTGATGCCTATGACAAGCTCAGTGGTGTTGCGCCAACAATTTCATTAGACATTGATAACAAAAACTTTATTGGTAGCTTAACTGAACGTACTAATGAACTTGGTGCATTGTTTGGTAAAGAAGAACAAGCCAAAAAACTGATTGCTGACTTCAATACCAAAATTGACGGTATCAAAGCTAAAGCGCCTACTGCGGGTAAAGCGATGGTGATCTTAGTCAGTGGCGGTAAAATCTCTGCATATGGCCCTGGTTCTCGTTTCGGCTTTATCTTTGATGTGTTAGGTTTTGAACCTGCCTATGTGTTTGAAGAAAACACAGGTCGCCACGGTAATATCGTGAATGCAGAGTTACTGGTGAAATTAAACCCAGATTGGTTATTTGTTATCGACCGCGATAACGCAATTGGTAAATCTGATGCACAGCCAGCGGCTGAAGTACTTGATAACGCATTAGTGAGAAAAACCGCCGCGTGGGAAAAAGGCCAAATTACTTACCTTGATCCAACCGCCGTGTATATTGCGGGTGGGATTCAAACCTACTCTAAGTTAATGGACGATATCAATACAGCATTAGAGAAGAGCCAAGCAAAATAACCGATGAAAACGCTTTATCTTTTTTGTGGAATTATCGCGTTATTGGTTTTAGCGGTATTAAGCTTGTTTATTGGAGCGGGTGACGTGTCACCCGTTTCGCTTTTCACCGACCCAGAGATGCAAGACATCTTTTTTATTAGCCGAATTCCCCGAACCGTCTCCTTGATTTTAGCAGGTAGCGCCATGAGCGTTGCTGGGCTAATCATGCAATTACTAACACAAAACCGCTTTGTTGAACCTTCTCTTGCAGGGACAACCCAGTCAGCCAGTTTAGGTTTATTGGTCGTTATGGTGCTTTTCCCAGCAGCAAGTATTATGACTAAGATGGTGGTCGCTAGCGGTTTTGCACTTCTTGGCACCATGTTGTTTATGGTGCTATTGCGTCGTGTAATTTTAAAATCCGCCCTGATAGTCCCCTTAGTAGGGATTATGTTGGGTGCAGTGATTAGCGCATTGACCATTTTTACTGCTTATTATTTCGACTTATTACAATCACTTGGTGCATGGATGAGCGGTGACTTTTCTAGCATCATTCAAGGCCGATATGAACTATTGTGGTTAGTAGGAATATTAACGTTAATTGCTTGCTGGATTGCCGATAGCTTTACGGTTGCCGGTATGGGACGTGAGTTTTCAATTAATGTTGGCCTAAATTATCGCAAAGTGATGACCATCGGTTTATCGATTATCGCTTTAATTAGCGGCGTAGTGGTCGTGGTGGTCGGGGCGTTACCTTTCCTAGGCTTAATTATTCCAAATCTCGTGAGCTTAGTGATGGGGGATAACATACGTAAAACCATCCCATGGATTTGTATCGCTGGCGGTGGCTTAGTTTTACTGTGTGACATTATTGGGCGCTTAATTCGCTATCCATTTGAAATCCCTGCAAGTGTGATTTTAGGTGTTGTTGGCGCGGTGATTTTTTTATATTTATTGTTGAAGCAACAACGTTATGCAAAAAGTTAATACATCAATAGCGTTGCCTAAGAAAAGGGTAACGCCGTTGCAAAGAATATGGATACTACTGGCATTGTCATTGTTATCCATTATTCTTTATATGACGGTCAATTTGGGCAGTAACCTTGCCTACATTTTGCCGCATCGAGGCTATATTGTTCTCACGATGATCGTGGTGGCTTTCGCTGCTGGGGTTTCAACAGTTCTCTTTCAAACCATTGCTAATAATAAGATACTGACCCCATCTATCATGGGGTTAGAAGCATTATTTATATTATTACAAACCATTTTTGTCTTCTATACCGATAGCTTTCCATCCTCTTGGTTATTGAATATTGGTAAATTTTTATTAGAGTCCACATTACTTGTGCTGTTCTCTGTTCTGCTTTATCGCTGGTTATTTGTGTCAGTTAAAATGAATATCAACCTAGTATTGATGGTAGGTATCATTCTTGGCACATTATTTCGCAGTGTGGCGACATTACTACAGCGTTTAATGGACCCCAATGAATTTTCTATTTTACAAAGCCGGATGTTTGCAACCTTCACGAAGGGGACTCCCGAACTGATTATATTTACGCTGCTGATTACAGCTGTGGTGGGTATCTTATTATGGCGCATGCGCTATTGTTTTGATGTTATCGCGTTAGGGCAAGCCAATGCGGTGAACTTAGGGATCAATTATCGCCAACAAGTCACTGTTATTTTGTTACTTATTTCAATCTTGGTTGCCGTTTCTACGGCACTGGTTGGCCCTTTAACATTCTTAGGCTTGATGGTCGCGAACTTAGCTTATTTAGTGGCTGGCAGTAGCCAGCACCGCTATTTGCTCCCCGTTTCCTTTCTACTTGGTGTCATTGCGCTGATTGGTGGCCAGTTGATTCTTGAGTATGGTCTAAATATGGCGGGAACATTATCAGTCGTTATCGAGTTTGTCGGCGGAATTTTCTTTATTTATATGGTGTTAAGAAGGTTTTAGTATGATTGAAATTAGTCAGATATCGAAAAGTTATCAGGATACTAAAGTCTTAGATAACGTGACAACAACAATTAAAAATAGCGGTATTACCTCAATCATCGGGCCTAATGGTGCAGGTAAATCAACACTGCTGTCGATTATTGGGCGTTTGTTACAGCCCGATGACGGCGGTTATGTCAAAGTGAATGAACTCGATGTCTCAACAACACCCAGTGATAAATTAGCAAAATGTTTATCGGTTTTGCGTCAAGAGAACCAATTTGCGAGTCGATTAACCGTTGAGGAACTGGTTGGTTTTGGGCGTTACCCATACACGAAAGGCCGTTTAACCATTGATGATAAAAAGAAAATTGATGAGTCACTCTCTTTTCTTAATTTATCAGATTTGCGTCACCGTTATTTAGATGAATTATCGGGTGGCCAACGACAACGAGCTTATGTTGCAATGGTTTTATGTCAAGATACAGAATATGTTTTACTTGATGAACCATTGAATAATCTCGATATGAAGCATGCAGTGATTATGATGAAATTACTGCGTAAAGCAGCTGATGAGCTGGGTAAAACGATTATTTTAGTCATCCATGATATTAACTTTGCATCAGTTTATTCTGACTACATTGTTGCACTGAGAAATGGGCGTCTGTCTTATCACGGTAAACCAGAAGAGATCATGAAATCTGAAATTATTGAGGATATTTTTGATACGCCAGTGGATATTAAGCGGGTGGATGATCAGTATATTGCTCTTTACTACTAAATTTTCGTCATCCTTCGCACTGTAGCGGTGTTGGCTTCGTTTAGCTACTCCGGGTCACATACTTTT